>JAGROX010000026.1:14646-24114 GCA_020440025.1 Verrucomicrobiia bacterium | reverse complement strand
GCGACCGAGCAATCCCTGCAGTTGGAGATTGCCAATCAGTATCCGGATATCAATCTCGGACCGGGCTATGAACTCGACCAGACCGATAACAAGTGGAGCTTGGGACTCACGCTGGAGTTGCCTCTCCTGAATCAGAATCGGGGCAAGATCGCCGAGGCCATCGCTGCCCGGGAGTTGGCGGCCGCGAAGTTTCAGCAGGTGCAGATGGCGGCGCTGGCGGAGATCGATGCGGCCGTCGTGAACTTGAAAGGAGCTCGAAAAACGACCCAGACCGCCAGAAAGATCCTAGATGAGGTCGAGCATGAGGCTGAGACCACCCGAAAAATGAAAGACGCCGGTGCCCTTGAGCGCGCCGAGCTTCTTCAGAGGGACCTGGAAGTCAGCGCCAGCCAACTGGCCTTGATCGATGCCGAGATCAGTGAGCAGGAGGCGGTTGGACTCTTGGAGAACGCTCTGCAAACTCCCGCCACCGCATTGCCTGCATCATTTTGAAACCCCATCGCACATCGTGAAAATACTCAAATGGCTTGGAGGGATCGCCGTTTTCGCGGCGTTGGGTGTCGGCGCCTGGCTTGTCATTCGTCAACTGCCGGAAGAGCCAGCACCGGATCAGGCGGAAACCGTGACCGAGGTCGCGGTTAGGGTCACCCCTCTGGTTACGACGACGCTGCACGAGCGCATCTCTGCCTACGGCATGGTGAAGCCCGAACCCGCCACCGAGGAAAAGCCTGCCGCCATCGCGAAACTGGCCCTGTCCACAAGTGGCCTGATCACTGAGGTAAGCTGTTCCGAAGGTCAGCAGGTAAAGAAGGGCGATGTTCTGGTATCGCTCGATGCCCGGGTCGATCAGTCGCGACTCGACCAGGCCAGATCCGCCCTCGAGTTCGCCACTCAGGAGAACGAGCGCCAGAAGACGCTTCTCACCATTGATGGCGCTTCCCTCAAAAGCGTTCAGAGCGCCGAGAACGATCTTCACAAAGCGAAGCTCGAAGTCGCCGCGGCGGAAACGGCGCTGGCGTTACTCCGCCTAGAAGCGCCCATCACGGGCATTGTCGCCAAAGTCAACGTAAGGCAGGGAGAAGCGGCTGATCCCTCATCCATAGCGGTTGAGATTCTCGATCCCACCCGGCTCGTGCTCAGCGTCCAGCTTCCCTCCCCCGCCGCCAGCACGCTGAAGCCGGGGCAAGCCGCAGCTTTTTTCCGTGAAGGACAGGCGCTGCCCTCCGAAGGTTCGGTCGTCTTCATCAGCCCGCTGGTTGATTCCACCACTGGCGCGGTCGAAGTCCTCGTGGCCATTCCTCAAGACGCATCGATCCGACCCGGTGAATGGTTGGAAGTCAGCATCGTCGCCCGGGAGAAACCGGGAGTGTTGGCAGCGCCGATTGAGAGCGTGACCGCCGACGTAGAGGGAGTCCAGGCCATCGCGGTGGTTCAAGGCGACACCGCTACTCGCGTCCCCGTCATCACCGGCGTGCGCGATGGTGGCCTTATCGAAGTGGCAGGTGAAGGACTCACCGAGGGGGCCCAAGTCGTGACGGAAGGAGCCTACGGACTTCCAGAGGAAACCAAGGTGCGGATTCTCCCGCCGAACTAAACGAAATGTCTGCTCCCGCTGCTCAGCCATCTCTCATCGGCGGCTTCGCCACCCGGCATTCGCTGGCGATCGTCTTCATCTGCGCCGCCCTCTGTGTGGCAGGTGTCTATTCGGCTCGAAAAATGCCGTCCTCGGTGTTTCCACAGACCAATTTTCCCCGGGTGGTCATCCTGGTGGACAACGGCGTGATGCCTGCGGACGAAATGATGGCCGCGATCACCCGTCCGATCGAGGAAGCGATGAAGGACATTCCCGGCTCGGTTACGGTGCGCTCCGCGACCGGCCGTGGCAGCGCCGAGATCAATGTGTTTTTCGACTGGCAGGTCGACATGGTTCAAAGCGAACTCTACGTGCTCGGTCGCTTGTCCCAGATCCGATCAACCCTGCCCGCGACCGCCGACGCCACGGTGTGGCGGCTCACCTTTTCCGCCTTTCCCATCATGGGAGTCAGCCTGACCAGCCCGACCCGCGACGTCACCCACCTCTGGGAAACCGCGCGCTACGATCTCAAGCCCCGCTTTCTCCGCATCCCGGGAGTGGCTCGGGTGGACATCGTCGGCGGACGCGCCCCGGAGTGGCATGTGATCGCCGAACCCGAGCGACTGTTGGCCGCCGGAGTGACCCTGGCCGAGGTCGCCGCCGCGCTGGAGAAAAACAACCTGATCTCCCCTGCCGGGATGCACGAGGAGAACTACCAACTCTACCTCACCACGGTGGACGGCAGAGTCTGGACCGCCGAAGACATCGAGCAGATGACCGTCAGCATGCGGAATGACCGCGAGGTGCGGATCGCGGATTTTGCCCGGGTGGAGCGCGGACCGGAGCCGGTTTTCAACTCCGTCACCGCCGAAGGCACCGATGCGGTGTTGCTGAACATCCGCAGTCAACCGGATGGCAGCACCCTCGACATTGCCAAGCAAATGCACGCGGAGATCGAGGCACTCCGAGGCGAACTGCCGCCAGACATGAAGATCGCTTTCTACTACGATCAGAGCGAACTGGTCCGAGCCTCGGTCGGGAGCGTCTGGGAAGCCATTCTCTTTGGATTGGTGCTTTCGGTGGCGATCATTTTTCTCTTTCTCAAAAACTGGGGCACCACCCTGACGGCTATCGTCGTGATCCCGGTTTCGGTCCTGATCACCCTGGTGGCGATGAGGCTGCTGCACATGAGTTTCAACCTCATGACCCTCGGTGGCATCGCGGCGGCGATCGGTCTCATCATCGACGATGCCATTGTCGTTGTGGAGGCGATCCATGCCAAGATCACTCATGGCTTGTCCCGTCTGGAAGCGATTCGCCGCGCTATCGGGGAGATTTTTCGCCCCTTGGTGGGTTCCACGTTAACGCCCGTGGTCGTCTTCCTGCCTCTGGCCTTCCTCGACGGAATCACCGGGGTCTTTTTCCGGGCGCTCGCCTTTACCATGGTGGTCGCCTTGCTCACCTCACTGGTGCTGGCTCTCACGCTGACTCCATCGCTGGCAGCTTGGTTTATCCGAAAAGACGGGTCTCATTCCGGTCAGGAAGCCAAAGCTGATACCGAGGTCGAAACGGACGCGGGATTCCTCCTCCGTCCTGTCTTGCGACTCTACGAAATCGCCGTGCGCGGCGCCCTCGCCAACCGCCTGTTGACGCTGCTCCTATGCGGCGGCGTGATGGTCGTGGGCTGGGGCATCTATCAGAAACTGGAAAGCGATTTCCTGCCCGCCATGGACGAAGGCGGATTCGTCATCGACTACGTCGCGCCACCGGGCACCAGCCTGAGCGAGACTTCGCGCCAACTTTCGCAAGCCGAAGCCATTCTCAAGGAAGTTCCCGAGGTGGAAAGTTATTCCCGGCGGACCGGCGCGCGTCTGGCTCTTGCCATCGCCGAACCGAACACGGGCGATTTTCTGGTCAAGCTGCGTAGCGACCGCCAACGCGGCACCGAGGACGTCATCTCCGAGTTGCGGGAAAAATTCCTGACTGCGGTCCCGGCCATCGAATGGGAATTCCCCGGCATTCTCGGCGATCTCATCGGCGATCTGACCTGGTCGCCCAAACCGATCGAGATCAAGCTCTACGCCACCGACCTCGACTGGCTCAGACAAAAGGCCCCCGAGATCGAAGCCGCGATTCAGGAAATCCCCGGAGTGGTTGACACGTTCAATGGCCTTACCCTGACCGGCAACTCGCTCAATCTCCGAGTGCGCCACGCGGAGGCCCGCCGATTTGGCCTGACCACGGAAGACATTGCCGCAGCCGTCAATGCCGCCCTGCTCGGTCAGGAGGCCTCCACCGTGCTGGAGGGAGATCGACTCATCACCATTCGGGTCCTCGCCGACAAAGCGCGTTTTCCCACCATCGAAGCCATCAAGACCCTGTCCTTGCGGACCGCTGCGGGGGATCTGGTGCAACTGAATCAGGTGGCGGACGTCAACGAAGAACCCGGCCAGCTTGAACTCCACCGCGAAGACTTGCGCCAACTCGTTGCAGTGACCGGCGACCTGGAAGGCCGAGATCTGGCCGGAGCCATGGCCGAGATCAAAGCGCGGCTTTCCGGGGACACCTCCATTCCGCCCGGTGCCATCGAGTTTGGTGGTCTCTATGAGCAACAACAGAAAAGCTTCCGAAATCTGGTGTTCGTTCTGCTCGCTGCGGTGTTTCTCGTCTTCACCGTGCTGCTCATCGAATTCCGATCCTTTCACGAGCCGCTGGCCATCGTCTTTGGTGCTCTCCTGTCACTGTTTGGCACAGTCGCCGCGCTGTGGATCACCGGAACCTCGCTGAATATCGTCAGCTTCCTGGGTGCCATCATCGGCGTCGGCATCGTCGCGAAAAACGGCATTCTCATGCTGGATTTCGTCGAGCATCTGCGGGAAGCCGGACACAACCTGGAGGAGGCTCTGGTTCTGAGCGGACGTCGCCGTCTGCGCCCCGTCCTCATGACATCGATGGCCGCCGCGCTCGGCATGATGCCTCTCGCCTATGGAATCGGAACCGGCGCCGACATGCTGAAGCCGCTCGCCATCGCCGTGATCGGTGCGCTTTGCATCAGCGTGCTGCTGTCTCTCATTGCCACTCCGGTGCTGTTGCTGGTTCTGCGTGGGCGAAACTCGCAAATCGCGTGAAATTTCCGGGAATCGCGTGAGTTGAAAAAGGCAAATACCGACATTCAGTTCCGGTCATGAAATCAACCCTCGTTTTGACATCGCTCCTCGCGCTGGCCTCTTTGGCCTCCGCTGCCGACAACCAACCCCCGGAGGGCTTCGTCCCTCTCTTCAATGGCAAGGACCTTTCGGGCTGGTATGGCTGGGGCACTCGGGATCCCGCCGAGCTCTGGGCCATGAGCGCGGAAGAAAAGGCCGACTACAAAAAGAAGTCGATCGAGGGCGGACTTACCGACGCCAAGGGCAACGACAAGGGCGATCACCTGAACGCTCATTGGTCCGTCGAAAACGGAGAACTTGTCAATGACGGCAAGGGCCTCTACCTCACCACCGACAAGGACTACGGCGATTTCGAGCTGATGGTCGATTACAAGATGCTGCCCCTCGGTGACAGCGGAATCTATCTGCGCGGCATTCCGCAGGTGCAGATCTGGGATTTCACCGAAAAGGACGAAAAAGCGGTTTCCCTCGGCAAGCCCTTCGGTTCCGGCGGACTCTGGAACAACAAGAATCCCGAGGGCAAGAACCCGCTCAAGCTGATGGACAAGCCAATCGGCGAGTGGAATCACTTCCACATCAAGATGATCGGCGAACGGGTCACGGTCACCTTCAACGGCGAGGTCGTCGTGGACAACGCGGTGCTGGAAAACTTCTTCGCCAATAAAAAGGCCGGCTATCTGGCCTATGGCAAAAAGGACGACAAGGCAAAGGACGGAAAGGCCGAGGAAAAGGCACCTAACGGTTGGATCCCTGATCCGATCTATACCAAGGGCCCGATTCAGCTTCAGACTCACGGCAGCGAAATCCGCTGGAAGAATGTCTACGTCCGCGAGATTCCCGCCGAGGAAGCCAATCGTGAACTCTCCTCCCAGAACGACGAGGGTTTCACCGAGTACGTGAACGGCAAGGACCTCAGCAACTGGCAGGGTGCCGTGGAGAACTACGAGATCGTCGACGGTGCCATCGTCTGCAAGCCAGGCAAAGGCGGTGACCTCCTGACCAAGGACGAATTCGAGAACGGCATCATCCGCGTCGAGTTCAAGCTTCCGCCGGCCGGTAACAACGGGATCGCCCTCCGCACCCCGCTCGGGGGCCACTCAGCCTCCGATGGACTCGAACTCCAGGTCATCGATAGCGACGGCTACAATGCCAAGCAGGCCGCCGCCGGAAAACCGGGTCTCCAGCCTTACCAGTATCACGGTTCACTTTATCACTGTGTCGGTGCCAAGCACGGCTACCTCCGCCCCGCCGGAGAATGGAACTACCAGGAGATCGAAGTGCAGGGTCAGAGGATCAAGGTCACGCTGAACGGCACGAAGATTCTCGACGTGGATATTGATGCCCTCGATCGCAGCCAGATCGCGCATCCTCCCAAGGGCCTCGATCACACAAAAGGCTTCATCGGGTTCGCCGGTCACAGTGATCCGGTCGCGTTTAGGAGCTTCAAGGTGAAGAAAGGGTAATCATCACGTACAACTCTCGATTTTACCATGCCCGCCATGCCTCGCGTATGGCGGGCATTTTCGTGCCGCGAACCGGAAAACGGGTTCGGCGATGATTTTACGAGACTTTTACACAAGCGAGACGCCGCTTTGACGCAAAAGGAGATGGCGTGTGAGATCATGGGAAGATCATGAAAAAGCTCCCTTGTTTCACCCTCACTGTTCTGGCCTTGCTTTCCGTCGGCCTTCCGGTCCATGCTCAGAAAGACGCTGCCTCTACGAAAGCAGAGAAGCCTGCGAGTCCCTTCGTCAAAAAGGCAGCGACACCGGGGGACACAACAGTTGATCCCCTCGCAGCAGCGGATCAACCAGCCAGCTATTCCAATCTCGGGGTCCTGATTCAGTACATCGACGTCAAACGTGGGCGGTGGGAGAATTGGCAGCAGGAAAATGCCATGCCGCTCGATGCCGGTCCACTGCGCACCCTCGTGGAGACCTGGATCGCCGAGGGCGATGCGACTCTCGCGGAATCCTCTCTGGTGATGGGACAGTCGGGCCAGCGGAGCAAGGTGGAATCACGGCGAACGATGATCTACCCTTCTGAATATTTTCCAAGCATCGGAGAAGGGCCGATTTTTCCGTCAGCATGGGAAACTCGAAACCTTGGCACCACCCTGGAAGCAGACCCCGTTCTTGAGAGCGACCGGAGCATTTCTTACAGCTCCGCTCCAGAGAGAATCGCCTACCGAGGCGAATCTCCCCCACGCCCTGCGCCAACCGGGACGCAGCCCGGGGATGTCCGCTGGCCCGATTTTTTCAACCAAACGGTAACTGTGCAGGCGAATCAGGATGCGGATCAGTGGGCCATCCTTGGCAGCGAAACCCCGTTGGATGAAAAGGATTCCCACCTGACTCTCATCTTCAGCCGCCCGGTGGTGCATCGTTTCGAGACCGGAGAAGCAGTACCGAGAGAACACGATTCGGGCCTTCTGAAGTTCGAATGGGTCGAGGTCGATCACGCCGTCTTGAACCGCTGGCTCATGGAAACCAAAGACATCAGCCAATTGGTTGGCGGGAATCTCAGAAAGCTTGCGAACGACGAGGGCGGCAAGCTGGTCAACTCTCGGATCCTTCGATTCCAGGCCGGGGCCAGACTCAAAAACGAGTCGGTCCATGAGATACGCCGCGCCACCGATTTCCGCCAAGGAGCGGAAGGGACACTTTCCACCCCCGAGGCATTTGAGACTTGGAACACAGGAATCACCGTGGAAGTCGATCCCATCTACACCTCAAATGGTCAAGCACTGGAGGTCAATCTGGCCCCGGAGTGGACGACTCATTTTGGCGAAACCGTTCACCATCGCGTGTTGATGAATGGTGAGTGGGTGCCTGACGTGACGACTCCCAATTTTTACACCATGAAGACGACCACCCAGGTGAAGGCACCGTTGAATGTGCCCATGCTCATCTCGGTAATGTCGCTTCCCGATGACAATGGCTGGATTGATGCTTCCCGCAAAGTGCTCCTTTTCATGACAGTCTCGCGTTGATTCAGACCCCGCTTCTGTGAGAGCATTCCTGCCCGATGCGTTCCTTCCGATTTCGCCCCCCCATGCTTCTGCTCGCCGTCGCGGCTTTCGTCGCGGCGGCGATCCTGTGGAGTGGCGTGACTCTGGCGAAGCGGGAACGATTTGAGCGAATCGAGCGAAATCGGAGCGGACTCGTCTCTTTCGACAGGTCTTTGCAGGAAAATCTCGACGATCTCGAAGTCCAATATGAGGAACAGCTCGAATCACTCTGTCGCACGGACCTGAATGATCACTTTGCGCTTCGCGATGCCATCGATGCCGTGATCGGCGTGCGGCAATTTTCCACTTTGAGCCTGTCAGGCAAGGTCGATGTCCATCTCCTGGCCAGCGACTTCGATGCCATCGAGGCCGACGTGCCGTTCCCGGTTTTTTCGATGGATGATCTTCCCCTGGGCCGCAAAAACGCGATCGAATTCGAAGATCGCAAAGACTTCGGCAAAGGTTTGACTCACGCAAAAGGTTGGGTCGAAACCGGCGACGGAAGCCTTTTCTTTTTCTGCAACGTGACCGACATGCGAACGGCGCTGCTGCTGATTGATCGAACAGCGGTCAGCGCATCGGTCCAGACCTGGCTCACCGACTGGATGACCACCGAATTGTCAGCTTACCCTCAAGCCGCAGGCGCCGATGCCGTGTCCGTCAACGGCGTCATCACCGCCTCGGCAGGAGAGATCCCCCGACGCGAGCCCGACATCGTGATGCAGGAAGGTTTTCGATTCGGAAACTGGCAGATCCATTCGTGGGACGCTCGGCAACGGCTGGTCGATTATGATCGGGGCGTCCTCGCGGGAACCGTTCTCCTGGCCGTTCTGGTGTTGATGGCAGCGGCGCTTGCCTTTTTCTACCTGAACCGCGCACTCAAGTTAGCCGAGCAGCGCGTCTCCTTCGTCAATCGCGTCTCTCACGAACTGAAGTCACCACTCACCAACATCTTGCTGAACGCCGACCTCGCCTCTGATGGCACCAACTCGTCGGGACGAAAACGACTCGCCATGGTCAGCGAAGAAGCCCGACGTCTCTCGCGGCTGATAGACAACGTGCTGACATTTTCGCAGCAGGAACGCGATCGCATTGAGATCCAATCAGGAATCGTAAATCTCAAAAATATCGTCGATGAGGTGGTCTCTCAGTTTCAGTCCTCGCTGGAACGCCGAGGAATCGACGTGGAGGTCGCCGTGCCGTCATCTCTCACCGTCAAAGGCGATGCCGACGCGCTCATCCAGATTCTTGGCAATCTGATTTCCAATGTGGAAAAATACGCCTCCAACGGAAGAAAGGTCCGCATCGAAGCCGAGATCTCCGTCGACAATGCCCTTCTGCGAGTATCCGACCGAGGCCCCGGTATTCCTCGAAATGAACAGGAGCGGATCTTTCTGCCCTTTCGACGACTCGACGACCGGACCACGGAAGGTGTCAGCGGCACCGGGCTGGGCTTGGCGATTGCCCGTGACCTGGCCGAGCGCATGGACGGATCCCTGCGTCTTATCTCTCAGAGTAGCGAACCCGGAGCGAGCTTCGAGCTGCGGTTACCTCTCGCCGATTCCGCCCCCAAGGTGATCGAATTTCCCGATTCCCGCGCCTCATGAAAATCCTCATCGCCGAAGACGATCCCGTCACCCGGGAAGCGGTGGCCGCCTGCCTGGAAGCGGAAGGGTTCACCACCCTGCTGGCATGTGACGGACGCGAGGCGCTGGAGA
>JAGROX010000026.1:3762-14393 GCA_020440025.1 Verrucomicrobiia bacterium | reverse complement strand
CAGGCAACGCGCCTCGTTTGCGATGGGACCGCTCACGGTGTTTCCCAAAGAGCTGCGCGCCGATAAGGATGGCGAAGAAATTGAACTGACCCCACGCGAGGCATCGATTCTGACGCTGCTTTACGAACGCCGGGGCGAGGCCGTCCATCGCGACGACATTCTCGATCGCTGTTGGGGCCTCGAGTATTACCCAGAGTCCCGCACCCTCGATCAACACGTCGCCAAGTTGCGAAAGAAGATCGAGAACGATCCCGCGACGCCGCTAATTCTCGAAACGGTGCGCGGGGTCGGGTATCGCTTCCGCTGACTCGACTCAACAGGGTCAGATCACTGACCTAACCCTATTGAGTCAGCGGTTTTTGGTTGCCGCCCGGTCACGGACCGGGTCGCTGGGAATGCTCGGGTCGGGATAGGGCAGCACACTGATGCTGTCCGGACGCTCGAAGGGATTGAAGCGGACAAACGACAGCGATAGATCTTCCGAATCGAAAATCAAATTGAGATTCCCTCGCGCTGGCGTGCGACTTTCGCTCTCGGGCATGCTCATCCACTGCTGAGGACACCAGATCTCTCCCGGCCTACTCTCGCTAACGAATGGGTGCTCACGGAGCGTGCGAAAAGCCTGTTCTCTGGTTGGCTCGAACAGCGCGGCAAAGCGATGAAAATCGCGAATCTGCAATGCGCAGGCTCCCGTTTCTGGCGAGGCGGCCAGCTCAAAGAAAGCGCTGGGATCGGCATTCCTGAGCGCGTCAAGAATCGCCTCGCGGCGGTCATTCAGACCGAGAGGATTTTCAACATGCGCTTCTTTCGGGCCGAGACGGTCGGTGTTTCAGCGACGCACCAGGCTGACTTCGGGAAACAACGGGGCGCTCTCGTATTCCGAGACTTCCTCGACTTCTTCATAACTCGGAAACTTAACCGGCGCCGCCAAAATAGGCGTCGCGAGCGAAATCCAAATGGCGGCGAGCAAAGCGGGAATGAAGACATTCACAGGCAAGATGATGACGCAACAATCGTCGGCTTGCGTCATTCCCTGATGAAAGAAGTGTAAAACTTCGGTAAAAACTCCCCCGGACAGTCCGTCATTGCGACCGACAATGTGCTGGTGAAGGGCCCGTCAATTGAGGACACTTCGCCTCAATGAAAGCTCAAGGATCTCTCAATCGTCGGCAATTTCTGGGTTCCGCTGTCTCCGCCTCAGTCGGAGGATTTCTCCTTCCAGAGAATCTTCGGGCGAGCGAAGGAGAAAGACTCTCCGGCGAGAACGAGCATTTTTCCTGGTATCGCCCTGCCCCGGGCGTCGGTCCCTACATCGATTCACATCGGGACAACAAGGCCTTTGGCTTCGGCGATGGAAAAATCTCGCTGTCCGAGGACAATGGGAAAACCTGGCCCCATGAGGCCGCCTTTCCCGATGCCGACAAGGTCACTTTCAGTGTTATCCTGAAGAATGGGAACATTCTCTTTTCAACGTTCAACCAACTCTTCCTCAGCACCGACAACCTGAAGACCTTCGAACCGATCACGGTCAAAAACCCCGACGGTTCCGACTACCTCCCTCACACGCCCGTGGATCCGGCAAACCCCGGCTGGTATTTCCACTCGCTCGACGGCGTCCACACCTGGGACATCGATGGCAAGGAGATGCTCGTCTGGGGCAACTACTGCAACGTCATCGGCGGTGCCGTCCCGGTGAACATTTACTACTCGACCGACAGCGGGAAGACGGTGAAGATCGCCTACGCCTTCGGGAAGAATCCCAAGTTCCAGCAAAAGGGAGTGGAACCCGATGCCTTCCTGGGAAATCCCGACAATCCCACGATTGCCCGTCATGTCCACTCCGTCACCTATCACCCGGTCGAGAACGCTTTTTATGCCTGCACCGGTGACATTGATCGCGGTCACGGTCACGAGGTTCATTGGCTGCGCGGCACCTATGATGCCACGACCGACTCCTGGGACTGGACGATCCTGGTCTCGGTGAATTCCAATTCCCGCTACAAGTCCGGGGGCATTAACTTTGTCGACGGCAAACTCTACTGGGCCGCTGACGCCAACGGTCCCAAGCTACCGAATCAGGCTTACGATCGGGGCATTTTCCGCTGTGACCCGGCCGATCTGACGGATCCGAGGAAGCACACCCGGCTATTTGATGCTCAGTTCGAGATGGCCAATATGATCATCGAGGACGGCGTGATTCTGGCCGGCCACTGTGCGCCCGCATCCACCTTCAAGACCGGCATCGCCTTTTCACCCGACCTCGGCCAGACGTGGGTGGAATACGACCTCGAAGAGTGCGGCCCACGCTCTCCCTGCCGTTTTCACCCGAAAAACAGCGACGGCTGGTTCCGGGTGGATTTGCGAGAGGGATGGATCGACCGGGCCGAGATCCTGTTCATCAAGCCAAAGCCCAAGGCTTGATCTGGACGGATCAGAAATCCGTATCCGCTTTGTCCAGTTTCAACTCTTTGATCCAGGCGTTGCGATAACGAACATCGTGCCCTTCGCACTGTAGTTTCAACCCTTGGGGACTGTCGGTGATGCCGAAGCCATTGTCGTTGCCGCCATCGACACCGGAGTTCGGACCGCCCCACACTTTATTGATCTCCTGATTGGTGTGAACCTTCTGACCATTGAAATACATGGTCACCAGGGGCTTCTCCGTCATCTTGCCATCGGCTCCAAATCGAGCGGCGCGAAACACGATGTCATAGGCGTTCCATTTCCCGATGCCATGATAGGCGTGGTAGGGGGACTCGGTCTCATTGATCACCGCGCCCATGCCGTGTTTGGTTTTGTCGCCATCGAAAATCTGAATCTCGAAGCGGTTCTGCAGATAAACGCCGGAGTTTCCCTTGGGATTCATGATGAGGAACTCGATGTGCAGGCGGAAATCTCCATAGGTCTTCTTGGTGACGATATCGGCGGTTCCATACTTGCCGCCATCAGCCACGCGATCATCGGTCATCAGAGCGCTACCCCCATCAATAGGATCCTCGACAATCTTCCATTTGATCGGCATGGAGGAGGCAAAGCGCGGCCCCTCCCAGTAGATCCACTTTTCATCCAACATCTCGCGCGTGCCGTCGATGATCATTTCCGCTCCCTCGATCGGTTTGGCACCGACATCGATGTTGGCAGGGGTCGCCTTATCCTGAGCGGCGAGAAGGAAAGGCGTGCCGGAAATCGCGAGGATCGTGAGCAGTGACGAGACAAAGGGTGGGGTTTTCATGGCCTCAATTGACCTTAGAACCGTCACGGTGTCAGGAAATATCTGCGGCTGAATCGCGTTCCCTCCTCCCCAGTTTCAGGGACGCGTTGACGGCGTTTCGTGTCTGGACATCGCCGGGTCGGGAATGAGATAACTCTCTCCATGCAAAAGCTCACCCCTCTCCATACCGCCCTGTTCCTGTTGGCGGCAGTCGTTATCACCCTGAATCTCACTTCCGCTGAGAAAGGCAAAGCCAAGGAGACGCCTCCGCTCGAATGGACGAACTCCCCCAATTGGCTGAAACTTCCCGAGGGCATGGAGCAGATGGGAGCAGCACACGGAGATGTCGCTGTCAGTAAAAACGGCGACGTCTACGTCAGTCTCACCGGTGGACTGCGCGCCGGCATCCAAGTCTATGGCGCTGACGGTAAGTTTCTCCGCAACGTGAAGGATGCGCCGAATGACTTTCACGGCTTTGTCATTCATGCGGATGCCGACGGCACCGAATACATCTACGGTCCCCGTCTCGGGAACGGACAGATCCTCAAATTGGCGCTCGACGGCACCGTCGTCATGACCATTCCCGCCGATGCCATTCCCAAGGAGCACTGGAAGGTCAATCCCAAGAACAACCAAGCCGCACTTCGCCTGACCGCCTGCGACGTGGCACCCAATGGCGACATCTACGTGACCGACGGCTACTCCACCGATCTGGTGCATCGCTTCGATGCCTCCGGCAAATACCTCGCGACCTTCGGCGGCAAGGCCGCTCCCTACAACTTCTCCACGCTTCACAAAATCGCGGTCGATACCCGCTTTGATCCGGTTCGCATCGTCGGCGTCAGCCGGGCCGATGGACGCGTCGTTCACATGTCCTTGGAAGGTGAGTTCATCGGTAATGTCGCCACCGATCTCCTGATGCCGGCCGCACTCGTGGTCCAGGGAGACCTCCTCGCCGTCGGCGAGATCAAGGGCCGGATCACCCTGCTCGACAAGGAAGGAAAGATCGTCAAACAACTCGGTGCCAACGATCACGCCGATGAGGTCGGCACCAACAAGACCGAGCCCGCCAAATGGCGTCCTGGCATCGTCAACGCCCCGCACGGTGTGGCCTTCAATGCCGATGGCGATCTCTTCGTAGCCGAATACAGCATCTTCGGACGCATCGTCCGCTACGATCGGGCGGAATAGTTGCCCCTTTCACGGCCTGGATGGCCGATCGATGCATGTCATCCCTTGGCAAATTCGATACTGGAAAACCTTTTTTGAACAGGCCACGCCCATGAACCACTCCAAAAAGATCTCCCGCCGCCGACTCCTTCAGGCCGGTGGCATCGGCATGCTGAACTTCGGAGTTCCCGGCATGGTCATGGGGATGGACAAGACCGATGCCTCGGGCAAGGCCATCGCTTCGAAAAAATCCTGCATCTTTCTGCTGCTCTGTGGAGGCCCCAGCCATCTCGATACCTGGGATCTGAAACCCGACGCCCCCTCGGAGATCCGCGGGCCCTACAATCCCATTCGCACCAAGGTGCCGGGCATGCAGTTGAGCGAACTCCATCCAAAACTCGCCAAGGTAACCGATCAGTTCGCCTTGATCCGCTCAGTGCATCACCCCGGGCCGATTGCCAATCACTTTGACGCCATGCACAACCTGCTCAGCGGGCAGTATGTGGAACGCGTGAAACAGGGCGTACCCGATAGCGCGCCCTACATCGGTTCGGTAGTGGCCAAGCATCTCCCCAGCGAGCGCAACCTGGTATCCAACGCCTGGCTCATCAAATGCGTGGGTCCGCCGGTTTTCTGTGCGCCCAACATCGGGTCCGGTGGCTATCTCGGATCTCCCTACGCGCCGGTCTTCATCGGGTCCGCCGAGAATCATCCGGCGATGCCCGATTTCAAGCCGCCCGCAGTTTACGACAGGATTGATCCCAACCGACTCAAGAGTCGACGCGATCTGCTTTCCCACCTCGAATCCGACACCCTGGAGGGGCATTCGATTGGCAAAGACTGGAATGAATTGCGCGAAATGGCGTTCGATGGGATGACCCGTCCGGAGGGGCGCCAGGCTTTCGAAATGGATCGCGAGTCACTGACGGTTCGCGAGAACTACGGCATGCATCCCCTCGGCCAAAATCTCTTGCTGGCTCGTCGCATGGTAGAGGCCGGGGTGCGCTTTGTCACCGTCAATGGCTGGACAGGTCCCGCGCCCGGAACTGGCAAGGGACCACCAAGCTCCAGCTGGGACATGCATGGCGGCAGCATGAACATGGGCAACGCCTTTGGAAACGGATCCTACGGGATGGGCTGGTGTTTACCCCGACTCGACGAGGCCCTACCCGCCCTGCTCACCGACCTGAAGGAACGCGGTTTGCTGGAGGACACTCTGGTGGTGGCGATGGGAGAGTTCGGTCGTTCCCCCAAGATCGCGACCAAAGGCTATCCCGGTCGACTGCATTGGCCGGGATGTTTTTCGGCGATCATGGCCGGTTGCGGCATTCGCGGTGGCGCGGTCTACGGCGAGTCGGACAAGACCGGCTCCGTTCCCGTCAGCGATCCGGTGACGCCTCAGGACATTCACGCGACCATCCTACACGCCCTGGGCGTCCCCTTGCACGATCCCACCAAGAACACTGGCATCGCTCAACCGCTGTTCTCCACCGGAAAGCCAATTTTGAGGTTGTTCGGATAGGGTCGCGACTCAACCGAACACTTCCTTGATTGGTGTGGCGTCGGAAACCACCTCGCTTCCATCCTGTTTGTGAGTCGCCACGGTAAAGGGACGCCCGGATGGGGAAAAGATGACCTCATTGAGATTCAGCCCGAGAGCATGCGCCATGGTGGCGTTCAGTTCCTTCGGCTCATTCGGTTCGGACTCGAGCCGCTCACCAATGGCATCCGATTTCCCGATGATCTGGCCGCCCTTGGCACCTCCTCCGGCGACGGCACAGGAAAAAGCGATGGAATGATGATCACGTCCTGAGTTTCCATTGATCTTGGGGGTCCGACCAAATTCACTGGCAATCACCACCATGGTCCTACTCAGCAGCCCCTCGGCTTCCAGATCCTGCAGAAGAGACGCCGCGCCCATGTCCAACACGTTGGCCAACTCAGGAGTGGTCTCGAAATTGTCGACGTGGGTATCCCAACCGCCGTGAGTCACTTCGACGAAACGCACCCCTCCCTTGACCAAGCGCTTAGCCAACAGACAACCCTGCCCGAATCCGTTGCGCCCGTAGCGATCTCGGACTTCATCTTTTTCGTCATTGAGATCGAACAACTTCAGGTCCTCGCTGCCCAGAAACTTCAGCGTCTCGTCATAGAACTGAGTGTAGGCAGCCACTTTTTCATGCTTCACCTCTTCGCGAAACGGCGCGTCCAAAGCTTCAGTCAACTCCAGCCTTCTCGTCAGGATCTCGCCGTATTCGGCTTTTTTCTGATCGCTCCAATTGTAACCAAAAGGCGTCATGTTCTGAACCCCTTTGTCAGCACTGCCCACCGGCATGGGACTGAACTCCGGCGAAAAGAAACCTTGGCCCGGATGCCCGACCTCGGCCCCCACGGTCACGCTGTCGGGAAGAGTGGCGTTCTTCTTGCCGAGCAAACGCTGCGCCCATGCACCCATCGAAGGGTGCACGATGGTCGGACGCATCGAGTAGCTGGTCCGCATCGTGTAAGTCGCCTGCCGGTGATCCGCCGTCCGCTGATACATGTTCCGAATCACCGCCAGCTTGTCGGCCTGTTTTGCCAGGAGCGGAATGGTGTCTCCAAAAGGCTCGCCGGTGATGGCTGACTTCACGACCCCGGTCTTACCCATCACCTCGGGCTTCCCCGGTTTGGGATCAAAGGTGTCGAGGTGCGACATGCCGCCGGTCATCATCAGCAGAATGCAGTGATCGGCCGTCGCCGCTCCTGATTTTCCCGCTTGGCCAAAGGATTCCATCCCCGAGGCCCCCAACACGGAGACACCCAGTGCGGATTTTGCCAGTTTCTCGATGAATCGTCGGCGATTCATTTCGTTGGCGCTTTTTAGATACGGATTCATGATCGTGCAACAGGTTGAAGTGACTTGGCTTAGCGGATGAAAAGGAACTCGCGCGTGTTGACCAGCGCCCAGATGAGATCGCCGTAGCCTTCTTCGTCATTGCGAAGCGCCCGCGAGCAGATCGCTTTTTCTTTCCCTTGAGGATAGCGATTGAGGATGCTGAGAAAGATATTCTCCATCTTGTCTCCCCTGCCCCGCTGGCCACCGGTCGTCTTGAAAATCAGAGAGTCAGGTTTGATCAACATCTGGGTGAAGGGGCCATTGATCATGGTGAGGATCTGGGGAATCGATCCGTTGTCGCTGGAGTTGTCCACCAAATTGCGATCACTCTGCCCCCAGGATCTCAGGAAATGCCCGGGAGGCGCCGGCTGCGACAACTCCGATGCCCTGGCCAGATAGGCACCGGCAAACTTGGACATGTTTCCGCTCTCCTCTTCTAGAGCCATGGCTTCTTTTGTCCAAACTCCGAGACTGGGGGCGCCGTTCCGAATCGTCTTTCCAAGGATATCCTGAAGCTGCTTCGTCCGCTCGAACGATTCCTCACCACTCACCTCGGTAATGTTGAAACGAATGGCTTCGGTCAGGGGTTTGGCCACGTCCCGTCGATAGGCCATCGGGTCAGGCACCGCCAGCGTGAGGAAAGAATCCCAGAGCTGCTCGGCCGTCATCCGCTTCAACACCGGCCCCGGAAACGGATACTTGTTGCCATCGATCTGGACCAAGGTCGGACCTTCCAAACTGGCCTGCCGCTGCCACGCATCGGAGTAGTAGATCGCCCGAAGGAACTCTTTGGTGTCAAAATTCAGATCCTTCAACAGCGTTTCCAAATACGCCAGCAACTCGGGATTCTGCGCGTCTTCAATATCGTGGATGTTGTCCATCGGCTCATGCAATCCCAAGCCAAATGCGCGTTTCCAGAGTCGGTTTGCTGCAGTGAGCGCAAACATCGGATTTTCCTTCGCCGTCAACCAACTGGCAAAGGCCACCCGGGGCGTCTCGTAGGCGGACAGATCGACCGGATCCCCAAAGATGGTTTTTGGAGTGACCACCGACTCCGGCTCCGCATCATCGTAGCGATAGTCATGGGGCAGTTTCAGCACCTTCTCGGCGTCATCCCAGACGCGATGATTGTTGGCGGTCACCACATTGCGGAAAGGTTGCAGAAAGCCGTCCGCCGGCATGGAAGGATCGATCTTGCGCTGCTCCGCTTCGATTCTTTCCCTTTCTTTCCTCTGTTCCTCGCCGAACTCCTTGCCATAACTCCTGTCCTGGCGTTGGCCCAGAAAGGCCGCCAGCTGATAGAAATCCTTCTGAGTCCAGTCCTCGAAGGGGTGATCATGACATTCGGCACAGGTGATCTCGGTGCCGAGAAACACCGACACCGTGGTCGACAGATTCCCCAAAGGCATGCCTCGATCCCGAATGAAGTATCCCGAGGCAGGGTCATCCCAAAGCCGACCTTCGGCGGTCAACATCTCGTAGACAAATCTGTCGTAGGGCTTGTTCTCCCGAATGGAATCCTTCACCCACTGCAGGTAGGTCTCGTAGATGAAGAAGTCGTTCGTCTGCGACACCAGACGGAGCATGTCCGCCTGCCAGTTGAAACTCTGACTGACGAAACCTTCGGAATCCAGCAGGGCATCAATCAGCTTTCGACGCTTGTCCGCATCTTCGGATTCCAGAAAATCCAGAGTCTGATCAAATGTCGGTATCGTTCCCGTGATCTCAAGGTAGACCCGCCGAACGAACTGCTCAGGCGTCGTCATCGGATTCGGGGCCACACCTTCCTTGGCGAGTTGCTGATTGATGAACCCATCAATGCGAGTTGCAGCCGTCTCCGGACTCAGTTGATAGAGTTTCTTCACGAATGCCTGATCCTCGGCGCTCAGTTGTTCGTACGGAAACGGAACGATCTTCCCTCCCGGAAGCTTGAGGTTCACCCTGCCCGCACTGACTCCGGCGTATTCCGCCTCGACCTGCCGTCCCTGAACATCGGTCCACATTCGCAGACCATCAGCCGAGACTGAGCTCGCAAAAGACAGGACACTAAATGTGATGACCAACAGAATGCTGGCCACCTCCCCTCCCACGGTTTTCGTGTTCATACTGCTATCCTAACTGGCTTGCCTCTTCTGGCAAGGACGTTTTCGTTCCAATCTCGTTAGCTCCGGGCTAAACATCAGAAACCCGGAACCTTTCCGCTGCAGGATTCATGCCGGGTTTACTGGGAACTGCTCAGCAGGTTTCTCCCAAAGGAGGTCGAGGATGTCGTTCTCGTCGTTGCTCCCTCACAATCACGCCATTGCCGAGTTGGTAGGATTCCGCTTTCATCGCACGCATGATGCGAAGCTTCTCACTGATTTCTTGTTTGTTCCTGGCAATGAATGTCGGCGCGGCGCCACTCTTGGTCGGCGCGGCGCCACTCTTGGTCGAAAAGGGAGAGCCCAGGGCGGAGATCATCATTGATGAGAACCCCTCCCGCACCACCCGGCTGGCGGCGGCGGAGTTGCAGCATTACTTCGAAAAGATTTCGGGGGCGAAGCTTGTCATTCAGACGAAGCCGACTCCCGATGTCCCTCTGCAGATCTATGTCGGGCAAAGTTCCCACACGGAGAAGCTGGGGATCTCTGCCGAAGGATTGGAGGCAGGGGCCTATCGTATCGTGTCCGGCGATCATTGGCTGGTACTGATCGGTGATGACAGTGAGTTCACTCCCATTCCGCCGTTTGCTCAGAATAACGGAGATATTCCCCGAGCCCGGGAGGAGTGGCAGAAGATCGCCGGAGCACCCTATGGCCTGCCCAATGCAGGACTCTACAAGAACCGGCTCCGACTTCCCGGCGACCTTGGCAAACCTGAGGGCGCCACCACGGAGAAGAACGAGACGCTCGAGATCTGGGGGCTCGACGAGCGAGGCAGCTTCAATGGCGTCTGCGGCCTGCTGCGTCGACTCGGCGTTCGTTGGTACCTGCCGGGGGAACTCGGCGAAGTGGTCCCCACGCTCAACACCATCGAGTTGCCAACGATCGACGAGACGGTGCGCCCGGATTTCCCCCTGCGTCAGTTCAACTTTCGCTTCGGCACGGCTGGAGTGGATACCTCGATGTGGGCGATGCATCTCGGCACTCGACAGAATGAGAAACTGCAGATCGCCCACGGTCTTTCCAACATGACCAACAACGAGGCGGTCTTTGCCGCTCACCCGGAATGGTTTGCGCTCTATGGCGGGAAACGCGACTTCAAGCCGGGCAATTCCAAATGCCAGCTGTGCTACTCCAACGACGAACTGTTCCGCGAAACCGTTCGATATGCTCGCGCGCAACTGGATCAGTTTCAGCTGGAAAGCGTCTCCATCATGCCGCCCGATGGCTACAC
>JAGROX010000026.1:0-3714 GCA_020440025.1 Verrucomicrobiia bacterium | reverse complement strand
GAGCGCGGCCGATTGTCCAACCACGTGTGGGATTTCGTCAATCGCGTCGCCAAAGAAATCGGAAAGACTCATCCGAACGCCAAGGTTCTCAACTGCGCCTACGGCGTCTACACCTTGCCGCCGCTGAACATCGAGAAACTGGAACCCAATGTCGTGGTCTGCATCGTCGGTGGACGCCGGCCGATCAACAAGGCAGGATCAAAAGGCGAGGGAGAGTCTGCCCCGGAGGCCCTGCGTGCCGGTTGGGTGAAAAAGACCGACAATCCCATCCTGATTTTCGAAAACTACCCATTCACCGATCGGGGCTGGTATCTCCCTTCTTTCGCGCCGCACGCCTTCGGTGTAAGCATCAATGCCACCAAGGGCATCTCTCAGGGCGAGGACATCTGGCTCAGCGCCGGCAGGGATTTCGACACCGTTGGCATCGGTTTCAATCACTTCATGGTCTACTTTACCGCTCGCATGTATTGGGGCGGCAAGGAGCAGGATGTCGATACGATTTACCGGGAATACTGCCGACTTTTTTACGGTCCCGCCGAGAAGGAGATACTGGCCTTCTTTGACTACTGTGAAGCGAACTGGCTGGAAATGGAAAAGGACAAAGCGAAGGCGGATCGCTGTCTCGAACTGTTCTCTCTCGCCCAGAAGAAAACCGATGCCGAGTCCGTCTATGGAAAGCGCCTCGCCCTGATCGATGACTACCTCAAGGGCATGCGTAACAAGAGCCAGCAACTGGGTCAAAAGCGCGGGCCGGTGCCTTCGTTGCGACTGGTGGGCGACGCGTCGGACATCGTGATCGATGGCAAGCTCGATGAGGCCTATTGGGAAAACTGCCCCACTGCCGCGACCGGACGACTTCGGGAACTCCAGACCGGACGCGCCCCTACTTTCGGCACCTCGATCAAGGCCGGGTGGCAGAGCGGCAACGTCTACTTTGCCATCCGCTGCGACGAGCACCCCGGTGAGAAATTGAATCAGGGAGCGACCCAGGACGACGATGCCGCGCTCTGGTATGGCGATGCCGTGGAGATCCTTCTCGAAACGGAATCCCACTCCTACTACCAGATCGCAGTGAGTCCGTCGGGAACCATCACCGACGTGGATCGCCAAGGGAACCAGCGGCAAATGCAATGGGATTCCAAGGCCGAAGTCGCCACTCAGATTGCCGATGATCACTGGACCATCGAGATCCGCATCCCGGTGACGCAGGATGAAAACGACCCGCTGCACCAAGTCATCGGCCGCCAACCCACTCCGAGCCTGCCTTGGCATTTCAACATCTGTCGCCAACGAATTCGCGATAACGGTGCGGAGTATTCCGCCTTCTCACCCACGGGAACGGAAGGCTTTCATCAAGTGATGAAGTTCGCGCAATTCTATGACGGAAAATCGACCAAGTTCGATGCCGCTCCGCCGGAACCCGATTTTCTGGAGACCAATCGGGTCGCTACCGATCTGGCGAGAAAAGGAAAACACGAGGATGCGCTCACCGCTTTTGTCGCGATCGCCGCAGGCAAGGTCACAGATTTCCAAAAGTCTGCCGCCCTCGAGCAGGCCGCGATCAGCGCCCGGATTCTGAAGGATTTCGAGCGTGCTGAGAAACTCGCCGAACAGATCCCCATCGAGGCCGTGTCGAAAACGGTACACATGGAGAACTTGCTGGGACAACGCAAGGCCGAGGAACTCATCGCCGAGTTTGGCGAAGAGAAAATCGAATCGTGGCCGTTCTGGAAGACAGCCGATGGCTACGACGCACGAGGCCGCGCCTTCAGCGAGGTGGGAAACGGTGACCGGGCGGAATCTGATCTCACTCGAGCCTTGGAACTGGTGACGGATCCCGCCGACTGGCTCAACCTCCTCATGGCCATCGGCATCAATCGCGAAAAAAATCTCAAGGACCCAACCGCCGCTCTCGATGCCTATCGACAGATGGTGACCGCGAAAAAGAACACCGGCAGCGCCACCTACTATCGTGGAGTGCAGAGCGCGGCGAGGCTCATGCAGGAATCCGGCGACTTCGATGGAGCCATTGCGACCCTGAAGCAGGTCGATTACGGAAAACTGTCGGGCGTCTGGGGAGGCACCTTCCCGCTTCAAGTCGCTGATACCTTGCTCGCCGCCGGCAAGAAGGAGGAAGCGTTGACGACCTATCAGTCGGTCGCAAACAACGCGCAGGTTCCCGAAGCCCAACGAAAGATGGCGACGGACGCGATTCGGAACATTCGCTTTGGGAACATTCGCATTGGAAAGTAGACTCAACAGGGTCAGGTCGGCGATTCAACCCTGTTGGTTCACTCTTCGGCCCCCTCCGAATCCACGCAATCCGGTCCCGCCCACTGGAGAAACGCGGTCGCCGCGAGACCGCCGCTGCCGAGTAGCATCAGCATGACCATGATCTGGTAGCGGACCGCCATCAGCGGATCGGCTCCGGCCAGGATCTGACCGGTCATCATGCCGGGTAGCTGAACCAGACCGACGGCGAAGAAGGCATTGATCAGTGGAATCATCGACGCCCGCAAGGCAACCGCCCGCGCCCCGAAATGGGTTTCGCCCCGGTTTCGCTCGGCGACATAGCGCTCGGCGGCGAGGCTGATCTGGTTCATCGATCCCGCGAAAACCATTCCGGCCAGCGGAATCGTCACTCGTGCATCATACCAATGCGGTGGCCTCAATACCCCGAAGATGACGAGCGACAGAATCCCACCGCCGCAGATCACGATGCAGGCGAGCGCCTTGCCATAGAGATGACGACGCCGTTTCATTGCCAGAGGCCGCAGGGCGATCCATCCCGCCACCGTCGCCATCAGGGTGAGCGCTCCCAACACCCATCCCCAATGTTTGGCGGTGAATACCCACACCAGCACGTAGCCGATCAGGGTCAACTGCGCCAACATTCGAACCGTCGCGTACAGCAGCGGCTTTCCCTGATCGGTCCAGCGAAACAAGAACACCACCAGCAAAACCGCCGGTGGCAACATGAAGGTCAGGCGCCACCAGGGGATCAAGAGGGTGAATTCAGACATGATCGATTTTGGATCCCTCAACGTTGGGCAGGGAGCTTCGCTCGGGTCAGCGTCCCTTCCAATCAATCCCGCTCATCCCGGCCAACGCCAGTTCGAGGGCGTGGGTACCGTCGCGACCATGTCCCTGCGCCTGCAGCGAGAGATAAAGCTGATGGGCCAAAGCCAGGCCGGGCATGGCGAGTCCCATCCGTTTGGATTCGGCGAGGGCGATGCCCATGTCCTTGATGAAATGCTCGACGAAAAAGCCGGGATCGAAATTGTTATCCATGATGCGCGGTCCGAGATTCGACAGCGACCAACTTCCCGCCGCCCCTGAGCCGACCGACTGCAGCATGGTTGGCAGATCGAGTCCGGCCCGATATCCGTAGAGCAGCGCCTCGCACACCCCGATCATATTCGTGGCGATGAGAATCTGGTTTACCATCTTGGTGTGCTGACCCGCGCCCGGTCCGCCCTGATGCACGATGGTTTTTCCCATCGCCTCCCAACAGGACTGCAAGGCAGTGACCACTTCGGCTTCGCCTCCGATCATGAGGGAAAGCGTTCCGTTTTTCGCCCCGACGTCACCGCCAGACACGGGAGCATCGATGCTGTGAACGCCGCGCGCCTTGGCTGCCTCGGCGATCTCGACGGCGAGCGAGGGTTCGCTGGTGGTCATGTCGACCAACACCGCGCCCGTGGCGGCTCCGGC
>JAGROX010000190.1 GCA_020440025.1 Verrucomicrobiia bacterium | reverse complement strand
AGGGCATGACCAGCCGCGACCTGACGGAGAATGTGGAGCAACTTCAGGTGTATCGCTCGCTAGAGGCAATCCGATTCAAGACGGCGGCGGCGCTCTGTCAGTTGGCCCGGCAGGCGGAGGCTAATGCCGACCTGGTGATCACAGCGAGGACTCACAACGTGGCCGCCCAGATCACGACGCTGGGGAAACGGATGGCGATGTTTGGCGAGGAACTGCTGGGCAGTTTTCAGCAACTTTCCCAAGTGATCGACAGCTATCCGGTGCGCGGCTTGAAGGGCGCGGTGGGCACGCAGCTGGATCAGTTGAGCCTGTTCGGTGGCGATGCCGCCAAAGTCGCAGAATTGGAAAGCCGGGTGGTGGCTCATCTGGGGATGCCCAGTCTTTTCACCAATGTGGGCCAAGTCTATCCCCGCAGTCTGGATCTGCGGGTGGTGGCAGTTCTCAACGACGTGGCAGCCGCTCCCTCCAGCTTTGCCAAAACGCTGCGCCTGATGGCTGGACACGAGACGGCCAGCGAGGGCTTCGCCAAAGGCCAGGTGGGTTCCTCGGCGATGCCGCACAAGATGAACAGCCGTTCCTGCGAACGCATCAATGGATTCAAGGTCATCCTCGGCGGCTATCTGACCATGGCCTCCCAACTGGCGGGCGATCAGTGGAACGAAGGCGACGTCTCCTGCTCAGTGGTCCGCCGGGTGATGCTGCCGGACGCCTTCTACGCCATCGATGGCCTTCTGGAAACTTTTCTCACCGTACTGGGCCAGATGGAAGCCTACCCGGCAGTGATCGAACGGGAAAACGCCCATTACCTACCCTACCTACTGTCCACCACCTTCCTGATGGCCGCAGTCGGCAAGGGCGTGGGACGCGAGGCGGCGCACGAGGTGATCAAGGAGCACGCGGTGGCAGCGGTCAAAGCCTGGCGCAACGGCGAATCCATGAGCAACGATCTCATCGACCGTCTCGCGGTGGATGGCCGCCTGCAACTGACCCGCGACGAACTGGCCGCCGCGCTGGAAGCAGGCAAGGCGAACGCCGGAGCCGCGCCGTCGCAGATCGCGGCCTTCATCGCATCGACTCAGGCCGTGGCGGATTCCCTGCCTGGCGCAGCGGATTACCGACCGGGCGCGATTCTGTGATGGGAGATTGGTGCGCGGCAGCTTGACACCCAGGCTGCCCGTTCGACAGACTACCTCCAGTCATTTCATAACCTATCCATTCACTAGGCACCCCTTTCCAAACCATGAACGAAACCAATACCGCTCAGGAAATGGGCTATGCAATCGGAGGCATTTTCGGATGCGTATTGGTGATCGTGATTCCGGTCCTGTTCATTGTCTCGCTGATCTTGGCGATCGTGAAGAAATCGAAAGCGTGGACGATCGTCTGCGTGATCTCGGGTCTACTTGGCCTTGGGCTGATTGGCACCTCCATATTCTTCGCCGCCAAAGGCATTTCCGCCGCTGCCAAGGCCGCGTCTGAAAGCAAAATCCTGACGGGGCCTGACGGCCAATTTCACCTCGATGTGCCTGGGAATTGGTCCGAGAACAATCTCGGTTCCGAAGATGCCTCGGTCCAGGTAGGGAATCTTTTTCGTGAGGAATACCTCCTCGTGATCGAAGAACCGAAGGCTGATTTTGAGGCCGGATTCACCGTATCCGATTTTGCCGAATTGGCGTCGGGCATGGTGGAGGAAAGCCTGGCGGTTGGCAACCGAGGCGAACTCACCGAATTGACGATCAACGGCTTGCCCGCCGCCCGCTGTCGAATCAAGGGTTCCGCCGACGGAGTTCAAGTCGTCTACCTGAATACCTATGTCGAGGGAGCCAATCACTTTTACCAAGTGATGGCTTGGACCCTGCCGAGCAAGGAGAAGACAGCATTCCCGATCTTCGAGAAAGCCGTAGGCACTTTCCGAGAAGGGGATGCCGAGGACGAAGGTGCCCCGGCGGAATCAGAGGCTCCGGTGGAGCAGTGATTGAGGCGCCCTCACTGAGAGACCCTCGTTTGAACCCGTAGACCTTTATTTGAATGGCGGAGGGGGTGGGATTGATGCCCTGCGGGCATCTGTGCGGGATTGGCTCGCT
>JAGROX010000189.1 GCA_020440025.1 Verrucomicrobiia bacterium | reverse complement strand
GAAGCGGCTCTGTTCAACAAGGCGCGGCTGGACAACCCGCTACCCCGCCGTGAGTTGACATGACTCTCTTTACTCGAACACTCAACCCTGTTGCGACGCGGCGCTCCCGGTAGCGGGCGCCAGCGCTCGGACGTTCTGCTTAAAAAGACTATGAAACAAAACGACATTCGCAAACTCTGCTATGCATTGTCCTTCCTCTTAATCGCATGCGGACTTGGCGGAATGGTTCTCAGCTTCCTTTTTCTCGCATCGGCGAGCATGGCGGACATCCATGCGGGCAATTCCGGATTCCTTGCGGGTTCGTTCATGATTGGCTCGGGAGTGATCTCTCTCTCGATCTTGGCGGGGCGGGACAATCAGAACTCGTCAGATTGAGAAGCCTGACCGACCAAAAATGAACGCAGAACAAGCCGAGGTAGGTGATTCCTTCCCCGCCCTCAGTTTTCTTGCGTATTGGCTTCGATTTCCTCAACTTTAGTTCGAAACGCAGGCAGGCTTCGTTCCAGGAACCACCTGCTCTTGAACGTTCGGCTCAAAAGATATGACTCTCGAAGAACGCCTCCAAAAGATTGCGACCGAGGACGATCACAAAGCTTACATGCTGCTCCTCGATATGGGGCCTGGAGACTGGCGCGAAGAACAGGAGCGATACAACGAAACCATCGCCAAGTTTCGAAAGACTTTTGACCGGTGCGTCAAGACGATCGAAGCGAGTTTCGGCCCTCCATCTTACATTGAACACGAGTATTCGAATCGCTCTCCTGATTGGGCACCGATGGGGCTCTACGCCGATTGGGCGATCGATGGCTCCGATTCGGTCATCTGTATTTTTATGGGAGGAGACGGGAACCCTGAAGACCCGATGATGTTACTCGGTGGTCGGACGACCGGCGAAGCACGATTGAGCCCTGACGATCCCTGGGGTTGGGAGTGGATCGAATAGCAAACGACCCAGTCGAACAAGCCGACGCTGGCAAGCCCGATCCCGTTGCGAGTTGATTGACTTCCGTGATTCGAATCCTTAACCTCAAGTCGAGGCCGCGCTCCCTGATCGGGCTGCCACACCTCGAACGTTTGAAGAAAAATTCTTCCTCCCAGCGAGCCACTTGCTTCGAAGTAGCGTTTCAGTTACGGTCCCTGCAATGAGCACGAAGGAAAGAGCGATTGCGGCCATCGATAGTCTTCCTGACGACAGCGACATGGCCGATATTCTCCGCGAGATTGCTTTCATCACGGGAACTGATGAGGCGAGACAAGAGATTGCTCGGGGAGAGGGCATGGACGCAACCGAGGCGAAAGCCAAGCTGCGCGAATGGATTTCCGAGTAATTTTCTCCCCTACCGCCGTTCGCGACTTGGCGGAATCAGTGGCGTAGATCGCTCGACATGACGCGGAGGCTGCGGCCAGAGTTGGCGATGGCCTGATCGATGCCGCTGAAAAGCAACTGGCCGGGCAGCCTCGGATTGGCCCTCGATGTCCGGAGTATCCGACAGAGGAAATCCGGTATTGGCTTCACCGAAATTACCGCATAGTTTACGAAATTGACGAAGCAAACAGTCAGATTCAGGTGCTGCGTTTTTGGCATTGTTCGAAGGGTGATTGGCCGGTTGACCTCACCTGACGACAAGCCGCGAACCAGCCGGATCACGGTGCCTCGCTCGTCGTGGTGTGGCGCTCTCTTGTCGGGTTTTGCACTCGGAATGTCTGCACTCGGGCAGGCGGGAGAGATGCTTTACAACGGGATCGAACTGCC
>JAGROX010000188.1 GCA_020440025.1 Verrucomicrobiia bacterium | reverse complement strand
AGTTCATTTTGGCAATGGGTCTAATGAAGCCATCGTCGGAGCCGATCTGGTCGCCGAAGCGGCCGATCTGGTGTCCGCGTGGGACAGCATCTATGCGAATAGCGAGCAGTCCAGCGCCCAGAAATCGACGACCGAAGCCGAGCGTCGTGCGGCTCGCAAGGCGCTGGCTGACCAGTTGTATATCAATCTCCTCACGCTGGCGCTCAGTTTTCCCGGACAGGAGGACAAACTGGGACTCTACTTTCAACCGACGCTCTTCGGCGGTCCGCCTCTGACTCCCGGCGGCGGATCTGGCGGCGGCGGGGGAGGTGATGAGGAATCGTCCTTTTCTTCAGAGGATTCGTTCGACTCAGAGCCTTCCTCCTTTTCGTCAGAAGAGTCCTCGTTCTCTTCCTTTTTCTCCTCAGAGGAGTCGTCCATCCCTTCATTCAGCTTCGAACCGCTGCCGCCGTCCTCTTCGTTCAGCTCGTTTTTTAGCACTTCGTCCTCATCCTCATCGTTCCCGTGATCGACTCTGCGTCATTGCCCTCACCGTTGGTGGGCTTAACAGGGTTGGGTCTCTGACTCAACAGGGTTAAGTCAAAGTGTGGCGGGTTGGTTGTTCGGCGCCGCACCGGTGACCGGGGCCATGGTGGCCCGAGTCTGGGTTTTGTGTTTTTTCCCAGACTCGGGCAAGAGTGGCCCCCTGAGTTGGTCTCTTCGCGGAAGGAGCGAGGATCTGGGAGCGAGGATCGAGGAAAAATGAGGCTAACCGCTAACCGCTAACCGCTAAAAGCTAAAAGCTAAAAGCTCCTTCCCCCCCCATGAAAACGGTCTACAACACCCACGTTCGCCGATTGCACGGGGTGCGGCTGGCGCAGGATGGGGCGGCGCTGGAGCGAATGCTGCGTCAGTGTCGGGGCCGGTCGGTAGTGCTGCGGGTGCGGCAGGGCGCCGAAGTTCACGAGATCCGGGGTTCTGACGATGATGATCTGACCCGGACGCTGGCGACAAACGGGGTCGCGGTGGAATCGGCATTCGACGCGGAGATCCTGGTGCGTCATCCGGCGACCTTTGCCGATCTGAAACAGAGGGAAGATCGGCGGGATGAGCGGGCGCTGATCTGGAATGGCGAATGCGGCACCGGCGAGGTGCCCGCCGGAGCGATGCCGACGGACTTGATGTCCACGCCGACGCCCGGCCCGGTGGATCAGGGCACGCTGCGCCACACGCCGATGTTTTTCCGGGAGAATGGGATGAATGTGGACTTGGCCGGCATCCATGGTCACGCGGGAAATCGCACGGTGTTCCTGATCCTGAACGGCCCCAGTTTCACCGAGGCGGATCGCGAGGCGCTGCGGGATCGGCCGGGGGTGGTGACCTTTGGCGTGAACAACGGAGCGCACGCCTTTCGCCCGGATCTGTGGACCTGTGTGGATGATCCGTCGCGGTTCATGCGATCCATCTGGGAGGACGGGCGCATTTGGAAATTCGTGCCCATGGATCATTTCCAGAAGCCCATCGTGCGGGTCGACAAAGGCAGCGATCCGCCGAAGGAGCGGGTGCGGGATTTTCCCCTGGTGTTCGGCTATCGCCGGAACCACGAGTTTCGCGCTCAGCAATGGCTGTGGGAAGACACCATCAACTGGGGCAATCATCAGAATCGCGGCGGCGGTCGGTCCGTCATGCTGGTGGCGCTGCGGGTGGCGTGGTTGCTGGGATTTCGTCGAGTGTATTTGTTGGGCTGTGATTTCCAGATGGCCGAGGGAGACGGCGGCTACTGGTTCCCCGAGCACCGCACCCGCAAGGCGGTGACCAACAACACGAACAGCTATCGTCTCCTGACCGCCTACTTCACCGCTCTGGCCCCGGAATTCGCCCGCGTCGGCTACGAGATCTACAACTGCAATCCACGAAGCGGTCTCCGCGTCTTCCCCCATCGCCCGCTGGCCGAAGCCCTGGCTGAGGCCACCGTGGACACCTCCGCCAGTACCGTGGGGATGTATGTGTCGGGGTGATGTGAGGGGTGGTTTCGGCTTCCCATCTCGGCCGCTATGGGCTAAAACACCTCAGAAACGTGGGTGCCGTCGATTGTGTCACCGCGAGAAGCCGTGCAGGCAATAGTCGCCAAACGATTCCTCTGGATTCTCGATCTACTTTCCAATTAGAACGCTACTGAAATGAAGTGGCCCAGAAATCCGTTGCCGCTGAGATATCCAACTTCGATGAAGGCGAATTATTTGATCATCATGGTGATAGGGCTACTGAATGGTTGCTCTCCGTCCGACCAGGAGAATGCCTCGGTCGCCGAGTCACACGGCCATGAACCGGATCCGCTGATCGTCGCCAAGCTCCAAGAAATCGTTGAGCTGCGTGAGTATGAATACCGAGTCCTACAACTGGAGAGGGAGCTGGGACAAGGAGCGATGGATGGGGTTGCGGAGATGGCCTTGGCAAATGCTCGGATTGCGTTGGCCAGAGAGCTTGGGCAAGCTGACTTGGTCGTGGTCGAGTTGGGGAAGATCGTGAAGGAACTGGAGAAGACCTTGGCGAGAGAAAATGCCTTGGCGGAAGAAGACCGGCTAGATCAATCGAGACTCGCCGGGTTGCGGGTGGCTCTCCTGGAAGCTGAAGTGCGATGGCGGCGGGCCGTCATCGCACAACCGGGAGGGGCACCAAGCTCGGAGACCACGGATCCCGGGAAGTAGGATAGGGATTCGCGACCCGGCAAGTCCCTATCACCGCGGGAGCAATCTCATTCTCGGGCCAAGCCCTCCCATTGCATTCCGGTGAAAAGAAATCGACGCCCAGCGAAGCGAGCCGTCACGGTTAGCCAGTGAAAAATGATCTGAACCCAAGAACGTCGTTCCTGAATGCGGCCATTCTCCTATTGCCACTGGTACTCGTCTGCTTTGTGAAGCAGCAGTCGAAGTCGATCTACTCGGTTGCCTATATTGCGGAACCATTTGCGGCGGGATCTTTGGTGGTAGAATGCCTTCCAGATTCGATCGCCATTCAACGGGTGCGGAACCTCAAGACCAGAGGAATCTCCTTTCAAAGAATTCCCGCATCACATCCGGCTTTGCCAAAGCTTCGGCATGAGTCCCCTGAACGGACGAATGATGGTCGCCTCACGCTGATCGCGAGATCGCTGAGCCATCCGTCCATCGGCGGTCGAGGGACCGACGCGCCCTACCTGGTCTGGTGAAGGACGCGTCGGGGAAGTTGTCGACTCACCGTCCCACGCAGATCGCGTCGAAGGCGGCTTCGAGGACGTCGAGGCCTTCTTCGACTTGCTCCGGGGTCATGGAGAGCGGCGGGCAGAGTTTCACGGTGCCGCCGCCGGAACCGACGGGGCCGAAGAGCATGAGTCCGCGCTCGACGGCGTGTTTGACGATGGCAAAGGCGGTGTCGTGATCGGGATCGAGACTGCCGGGGGCAGTCACCATCTGGATGGCGGCGACGGCGCCGATGGCGTCGGCTTTGCCCACGTGGTTGGGATACTTTTGCTCGAAGTGTCGCATCCGGGCCTGAAAGATGTCTCCCATGCGGGCGGCGTTGTCGATGAGGCCTTCTTCGATCAACACCTTGATGTTGGCGAGGGCGGCGGCGCAGCACACGGGGTTGCCGGTGTGGGTGGAGGTCATGGAACCGGGCGCGAAGATATCCATCCAGTCGGAGTGCCCGATGACGGCGCTGAGCGGCAGGCCGGAGCTGATGCCTTTGCCGCAGACGATCATGTCGGCTTTGACGCCGTAGTGNNNTCGAAGCCCCACATTTTGCCGCAACGACCGAAGCCGGCCTGGACTTCATCGAAAATCAGGAGCGCGCCCTGCTGGTCGCAGAAAGCGCGGAGGCTTTTCATGTAGTCATCCGGCAGGAGGATGGCGGTGCCTCCCTGGTAGGTCTCGAGACAGACGCCGGCCACGCGACTCGGCTCGACTCCGGC
>JAGROX010000187.1 GCA_020440025.1 Verrucomicrobiia bacterium | reverse complement strand
GGATCAGGCCTATCGCAGGACGGCTTAAACGCTTGAATGTTCGAGTTTGGGTCGTGCCACGGTCGGTACTGAAACCGCTCAAAAAAAGCTGTGGCGAATTTAGAATCTACAATGCGGACGTTGTAGTCGTCCGATTTGATGAACTCGAGTTTCCACTCCTTGCCGAAGCTGATCCCACCTCCGACGTTCCCGCCGCCGGGCGATATCTCCGTGGTTAGAAACTTTCCTAATCCAAAGGGTTTGAGCTCGGAGTTCACGGTGTCCTCCGAAAGTTTTTTTGTTGTCGTCATGTGGTTCTCGAATTCGTACAGGACATCGGTGACTCGGCTCCTCCAGGCGTTTTCGGCCTGCCAGGATTTTCGCTTCAATCCGGAAACACTCACGCCTTCGTGCTTCACCGCAGCCTCAGCGGCGGCAAGCGAGTTGGTCGCTTTGCTAGACGGTGAAAGCAAATCCCCCGATCCGCTCTTGACTGCGTCTACCAGTGCCTTCACCTGCCCGGCCGTCTCCGCAAGCGCAGTCGAGGCTTTGCTAGATGCTCTCGAATCGATGGTGATCGGTTCCTCTTCCGCACTCCCCGTGATGATGGCGTGTAGGGGGGGCGCCAAAAGAATGAGAAGTAGCAGGGTAGAGGCAATGTTGCGGGTAATCATTGTGGTCAAATGCTGGTAGAATGTAAATTTCTGGATCCGGGGAGATGCTAATCGTCCAGCAATTCTTTAAGATTGTCGTTCTTGAACACATGATCGATAGCTTTGTTTTTCGCTGACGCCGATGTCGATCCTTTTCCATTCTCCATCCCCTCTTTGACCACATCGCTCATAAACTTCGCGGGGCTGTCATTATATTCGAGGAGATGCTTGCTCAGATCGGGATCCAATTCTTCCAAGATCCACTTTTTCCCATCATCCCAATAGGAACTGGCGAGCCTCTTGAGGGAATTTTTTAAAGAAGCGTCGACATCGTTACTGCCACTTTTTAGACGGCTCAGGAGTTCTCTCTCGATGGCTTTGCGCGCCCGCTTTTGGGCGTCTGTCACGAACTCATCCGCAGCCTCGGCCCCCTGTTCGATGGCGTCACCCGCCTCGTCGCCAACCTCGTTGAAAAAGCCCTCCAGGCGGCGCGCTAGATCGGAATCAGTCATCGAAGAAAAGTCCGGCAGCCCCCAATCGCTTTCCGATGCCCCGGGCGACGCCCCCTGCTTGTTTGCCTGTGTTGGGATGGTGCTGTCATCTTCATCCAATCCGAAGAAATCGTCCGCGGAGCTGGTTGTTGCGGTCGCGATGTTTTTTTGGGGGGGAGTGTGATAAGCCAGTTCCGACGGGTTGATTCCTCTGTCCCGTAGATCCTTCAATATCCCGTCTAGCGATTCAGCATCTCTTGTTCTGTGCGCTTGGAACGCTTCCCGCTGGCTTGCCGTTTGGGAAGCGATGACCTCCAGTCGATCCTTGGTTCTCGTAAGTTGAGTTTCGGCGCGCGCGACCGCAAGTTTGGCCTGGTTGAAGCGGGCTCGCTCTGTCAAAAAGGCGTTGCGCTGCTCCTCGTCGAGAGTCGCAGGGTTGGTCGACTCAGAAAATACCGTCATTTCCCCGGCTACCTTCGCGAGGGCGGCCTTCGCATCTGGGATCGCCTGTTGCCGGGATGGGAGAGATTTCGTCAATAGCTCCTGCCCGATATTCCTGCGATCCTCCTCTTGGTAAAAACGCTTCCAGGCCTCTCTCGTTTCGGCATTGTAGTCACTGATCGCTTTGCTGATCACTCCACGCTTGCGGTCAATTTCGATTCGGGTTGCCGTTATCTTGTTGTCATGGCCGCTGATCGCTCTCGCAATGTCGTCGGTGATCTTTTGCGTCTTGCTTTGATTAAACTCGATCAGCTGTTTGGTCTCTTTTCTGATCTGTTGCTCCTTGCTATTGATGACTGCCTTCAGGCTGGCGATCTTGTTGTCATATTCTTTTTCTTGGGCAGCGATGAGGCTCTGCGGAGCCGGCAGCGCCTTACCTTTCACATCTCTGAGATGCTGTTTGAAGGTGTCATTTGTCTCGCGCTCGACCTGCGAGGCTGGGCGCTTGCACTCGCTGCAGTATTCCCCCGCTTTGAGTTCCTCGAGAGCCTTCCTCTTTTCGGCGATCAGCGAGTTCAATCCCGATGGCAAGGCAGCCAATTGCTCGCGCTCATCCTGTTTGAAATTTTCGATGGTGCTATCGAGATCCTCTCTTGACTTCTGGCTCTTGAGTTGAAGTTTTCTGATGCTCTCCCTCTCAACTTCGATTTCAGCTAAGGCTGACTTGATCTTGTCTGCTTCAGTTCCAATCTGCTTCACCTGATTGCTCGCCCGAGAGCCAGCAATCTCGGAAGTCACTGCCCATGTGGTCACAGACAGCACGAAAACAAATAGCGTGCACACTAGGGGCAGAATCACATTACCTGAATGATCAACGGAGCGGTTCGACATCATCAGACCCAAACTACCGTGAAAAACTCACCGGATCCAGATCAAAATATGATCCGCCATCCAAAATGTTGGTGCTGGCTTTTCAGTTTCCGTACACTATCCGATTCAACGTGAGCTGGCCCCCAAACTCCGGCCACTGAAGGGCTAATGCATCCTTAGTTAAATAGCTATACAATATGGAGGTTTTGCGTATCGTTCTGGGCGTGGCCCGATCCGAATCCTCCAACTCTCCGTGCAGCAAGCAATCGAACTTGAAGCGGCAATCAAACGTCGATCCGCGCCCCATCGCATGGTGAGGCGCTGGAGAATCATTCTGCTGCGCTCACAGGGAATGAGCCAGCAGGCGGTGGCCAATGAAGTTGGAGTGAATCGACCCGTGGTCGCCCTATGGGAGAAGCGATTTCGCGACGGCGGCATGGAAGGACTCAAAGAAGGATATCGAAGTGGGCGCAAGCCAACCATCAGCGAGGAGGTGAAAGCGGAGATCATTTCCGAGGCCACGCGGCCTCCCTCAGGACATACCCAATGGTCCACCCCCAAGATGGCGAAGGCGAAAGGCGTGAGTAACCAGACGGTCCAAAAGCTTTGGAAAGCCAACGGCATCAAGCCCCACATCAAGCGCACTTTCAAAATCTCAAACGACAAACAATTCGAGGCCAAGTTCCGGGATGTCATTGAGCTCTATCTTAATCCTCCTGATCGAGCCCTAGTGTTGGCCTGTGATGAAAAAAGCCAGTGTCAGGCCTTGAAGAGGACGCAACCCGGCCTGCCTCTCGGAGTCGGGCATATCCGCACCGCGACCCACGACTATATCCGCCACGGAACCATCACCATCTTCGCTGCGTTGAACTACCTTGACGGGAAAATTTTCCACCATTGTTCGCACTTCTGGCGTGAACTTTCCGTTGGAGCTATTCAGCATTCATGCATCTTTTACTAGATGAGAAACGACGTCTGTGAACGAATAGGTTTTCCCTCCTTCTTTGTCGGTAATCACTAGGGAGTTCCCTGGCTCCTTCACCCTTTTCTTGTCACGAAGAACCTTAATCAGCAATTTATCATCACCGTCAGTTTCTTGGTCGGAACCTTTGAAGGATAGTTTCACATCTACTCTTTCGGTCGATGCGGAGAAACTCACCTGAGCTCTGTTGTTGGGCAATCCAGAAAATTCGTAATCGCCATCCTTAAATTTTTCTCGTAAGACTACATTTCCTTCCGCGTCGGTGATTGTTAGGGTCGCGCCACCAAAGCTGGGCTTCCTCCCATTTGCGACATCTCCAGTCCCCCAACTCACCATCTCTAGTTTCACGATTTTTCCGCTGTGGGTTTCGGCAAAGCAATACGACCATCCCAAAGCATGGCTTGGTAGGATTGAGCACAAAACCAAAAAGCAAAGGAGTCTAATTATTGTTTTCATTTTGCGAACAGGTAGTTGTTACATTTCGACAAACTTTGCCGATTTCATAGGCTTAACCCATGAGTCGACGCTGGATCAAGCGCAAAAGGGCTCAGTTCGAGTGGGGGCTGATTCAGGTGAGTTGAACGCGGCCGCGTGGAATCCATTCGAAAGATCTTCGGCGATTGATTCCGAGGTTGGGTGAATTGCCTCGGCGTTGGAAAACCTCTTGTCAGGAGGGCAGACCTTTCCGTATCTTCCAACCTGGAAAAAGGGGGGGATTATTCGTTTGCATGCCGAAGGAATTGGCTGGCAAGCCGAAGGCATAAGGACATAAACTCGACCATCGTAGATCTTGAAGGGATATCGTGAAACCACCAGATGCGGGACATTCGCAACCGTCAGCTGAGAAACGGAGCCTGCATCCAACCCATTGCGCCCCACGCTCAATACCTTCCACATCTTGATCAGCAGCCCCGGCAATTTCACCGATGAATGGGCGCAGATGTGCATTCGAACCGCAACCTTTGAATCTGCCCAATGAATCCGCCGATGACTGTTCCTTGGAAAACGGTTCGCGTCTTTATCTCCTCGACGTTTCGTGACATGCAGGCGGAACGGGATTGGTTGGTGAGATTCGTCTTTCCACGATTGCGTGAGGAGTTGCTCAGGCACCGTATACACTTGGTCGATGTCGATCTCCGGTGGGGAGTGACCAGCGACCAGGATGCGCAGGGCGTCTGCCGCGAAGTTATCGACGAATGCCGTCCTCGGTTTATGTGCATCCTCGGTGGGCGTTACGGCTGGGTACCTCCAGGATGCAACCGTTCAATCACGGCAGACGAAGTGCTCTACGGAGTGCTTGATCGATTGGAAGGACACGGGCGGACGTATTTCTATTTCCGTGATCCGCAGGCAACAGCAGAAATGGTCGAAGAAACGCCCGGTGAGTTTCGCGAATTGCCAGGGAGTTCCGGCGACGAGAGGCTGCTTGTACTCAAGCGTTCCATCGTCGATGCGGGGCTAACACCCTTTATCTATTCGGCACAGTGGGATTCGGCTCATCGGCGGCTCGTTGGGCTGGAAGTTTTTGCTGAAAAGGTATTTTCTGACTTGCTGGAAAGCCTGCAGAGGGATCCGGAATTCTCTGAACATTTTTCAGATGCCACCGGCTCCGCCGACGAGTTTGCTGACGAAGACGCCGCGATCGAGGCATTCATAGAAAAACGCGCCGATCGTTTCGTGATTGGCAGCCGGAAAAGCTTGCTTGACGCCATGGTGGATTTCGCACGGTCCGAAGGCGTCCCCAATGTGCTGGTGATTACCGGGGATTCCGGTTCGGGAAAATCTGCGCTCTTAAGCAAGTTCTGTCAGGCACTCGGATCACCCACAGATATGGTTGTAGCACCGCATTTTGTAGGTGCGAGCTCGGGTTCCACGGACTTGCGACAGACTTTACGCCGATTCTGTCATGCTCTCGCTCCCACGCAAAGTTTGCCCGAGGACACTCGGGAGCTTATCCAGCTTTTTGGGGACCTGCTGGCAGGGGGTAACCGCCAAGTCGTTCTCATCATCGATGCGGTGAATCAGTTCGACGCCTCGCACTTTGCCCACTCCATGTACTGGTTGCCGACAGAGCTGCGGCCGAATGTTAGAGTGATCATCTCCTCGTTAGAACATCCGGCGCTTGAAGTGCTGCGGGCGCGCACCCAGCAAGTTCGCGAAGAGACGCTGGAGCCACTCTTAGCATCAGACATCGATGCGATCATCGCAGGCTTTCTTCAGCGCTACCACAAGCGGGTCAACCCGGAGCAACTCGCCGCGCTCACCGCCAAAAGGGACGCACATCTCCCGCTCTACCTCCTCACTGCACTTGAGGAATTGCGCACGCTCGGCACCTACGAGGAAATCACTTTGCGTATTCGGGAACTTCCTAACGACACCCAGGCTCTTTTCGTTTGGATCTTTAAAGAGCGACTCGCAAAAGAGCAATGCTTCCGGGACGCAGGCGGTCGGTTGTGTGGAGCCGATCTCGTGGAAAAATTCGCCTGTTATGTTGGTGTCAGCCGGCATGGTCTCTCTGCGTCGGAACTCGCCTCGCTTCTAGCTCCCTCCACGCCAGATGACCCGCTTGGAAATGTTGCCGCACTCCTCCGGCTGTTCCGCCCCTATCTTATGTGGCGTGGTGGATTGTTGGACTTCTTCCACACACAAGTCCACGAAGCTGTCGGGGCCGAATTCCTGGAAACACCTCAGAAACGTTTGGCCGCCCACCGCAATCTCGCCCTACAGTTTCAGCAAGATGCAGACCCCAGGGGTGACAGCAGCTACTCCGGAGCGAACCCTCATGCGTTGAGCGAACTTCCCTACCAACTCACCCATGCGGCGTGCTGGGAAGAACTCATTTCGCTGCTGACGGATTTCCGCTTTATGCTCGCTAAGTGCGCCGCAGGTCTCTCCGACGATCTCCTCCTCGATTTTGAGCGCGCCGTCGGAGTAGTTCCCTGGGCACCCGCGCTGAGGGATTGGCAGTCGTTCCTTGCCAGCAATCGCCACCTACTCTCGCGTGGGACTGACGACAGTCCGGCCGATCGGATTCTCATCCAACGATGTGCCGAACAGGAGAAAGGCAGTCGTTTTTCCCGAGCCGTATACGACTGGCTGGCCGAGGACGGCAAGAACCATGTGGGGCTGCGCCGCATCCCACTGGAAGGTCCCGTATCCAAGGAGTGCGTTCGAGTGTTCGAGGGACACGAAGGTTCCGTTTTAAACGCATGCCTACTCTCGGGTGATCGTGTCTTGTCCTGCTCAAACGACGCCACGTTACGCGTCTGGGATCTAGTCAGCGGATTGTGCACCACGGTGCTGTCGAAGCATGCTCACGTTTTGCGCGCAAGGGAGGTTACGAAAGGGCGGGTGATCTCGGTTTCCTCGGACTCCTACAAACTATGGGACTTGGAGTCGGGTGCGATCATCGAGTCCGGCTCGTCGGCCGAACTGCATGATCGACATCCCGAATGGATCGAACCTAAATCAGATTCTCTTGAACCTCGGTTCCGTAAGAAAAGCCGGAGAGAATCGTATGGAGACTACTGGCAACACTTGTTGCTCGCTGACGGAAGAGAGGTTCACTGGAAACCCGGCCCCCGGGACGTCCGACTTGCTTACACCCGGACTCTATCGCTCTATCTGTGCTCGGAGGAGACAGAGATCGAGTTCAGCGGGCACCGAAGCTTCGTTAACGGTGCCTGCCTCGTTCCAGATTTGAGGTTGATCTCTTGGTCCGAAGACGGAACGCTGCGACTCTGGAGGCTCGAATCTAACGCGGGCTGCGAAGCGATATTTACCGGTCACCACGGCCCAGTTCACGGAGCGCTCCCTCTCAACGAGCGACAAGTTCTGTCATGGTCTGAGGACGGTACGTTGAGGTTGTGGGATTCGACACTTTGCGATGGCAGAGCGGAAGGCCGGTCACACGGCGCAGTCGTCTCGCGCACAATGCTCTTCCCCTCTAAGGCCAGACTGGCCTCGTGGTCCCTTGATCCTCAGGACGCACGGCACGAGATCCTGCTTTGGAATCTTGAGTCCGGTCGATGTATCGGCGGTGTAGAGTTTCCATCTGAAGTCGACGGAGCAGAGCTCTTGGACGACGGGCGTCTTCTTTGTTGGTCTCGTATGCACTGTGGCTGGTACTATCCGCCCGCGAATCTAGGGGAGCCGGGGTGCAGTTCGGTTTACGAACTCTTGGATGCCGAGAGTGGCATGCTGCTGGAACCGATTACGCAGGAACAGGCTTACCGTTTATATCCGAAACTAAAGTCGGTCGAGTATCGAGAAGAGGAGAGGGTTCATGGCGGGATACCTGGCCCAGAAGTGGTCCAGCAGAGCGACCGAGGTGTCTTCACGAACGAGAGCTTGAAGGAGGGCGAACTCTCCGTACGCGCGGAAGGTCGCACGGTAGTTCTCCAAATAGGGATCCTCGAAATCACTTGGCATGCTCCTGCGCAGGTTGACGTGCGACACATTCTTCCCGATGGAACTGTCGTTGCGCTCGTCGGCAGTAAGGTTTGCGTCCTGGAACCGTTCGGCGGATCGCGCGCGCTTGCTTCGTTGGCGCGTGGTGTGTGATGATGGCAGCTTCGTTCGCGTGAACGTGGCTCGAGCCGGTTTCGCGCATCACTCGGATCAGCCACGCGACATGACGAGCAGCTAAGCATGCCATCCACAATACAATGCCGTGTCGACGGGATGCCCTATTCGGTAGAGCGGTGACTATACCGTTACCTCCCCTCCACCCCGGGGCGATGCACAGTGACCGAACAACGAGGTTGAAAAAGCAAATCCCTCCTATGGGGTTGGTCCAGTGGGAGCGTGATTTCTCCGCCAGGATTTTGGGTTCATGATGTGGGTTAGGGTTCGATGGTTAAAAGGGCAGCGAAAGTCTTTCTTTTCGTGATGGGTCTCGCCGGTTTTTTTTCGGCGGCATAGCCAGGTATCCGCGCGTTTGCTCTTTGTGTTTGATTGATCGGCAAAGCGCCAGGTGACGGATTCGAGTCGAGGAAAAAAAGCGGTCTCATCTAGCCGCCGGACAATCATGTTTGGATAACTGTGATTGAGTTTTATCGCGCGAGGTTCACGCCACTTCCGACAGATATATCAGACGGAGATTTTCAGCGGAAGTCTGGCCGGTGAACAGTCGCCACAGGTCCACTAACAGTTACCGGCCGACGGCCACCACCGCCTTTTTGCGGGCCGCCGCGCTCGCCTTCGGGTTCTCCAGCACGCCCATCCACTTCTTCAGCCCGCGGTAATCTGGCTGCCAGCGCATCATCATCCAGACCATCTCCACGAGCATGGCTCTGCCCCTCGGATTGCATTTCTTGCTGACGCTGCCTCCTCGTCAAATGAAAGCGCTCCAGAACTCCACCAACAGTCCGGCGGCGATTATCGTTATCGGCGTTTCATTTCCAAGGATTCGATGTCGCGATTAAGGACAGCAGTGGCGGTGCCGTCCGTCCGAAATTTGAAGGAGTAATACCTGGTCTCGAGGCGGTCCTTAGCGAAAGTAAAATCCCTCTCCTCGTGCGGTCCCCAGCCTCCCGTTTTGTAGCTCAGTGTCCTGCCGTTTGGATTCCATGCCTGTTCTGGGGCTGGAGGCAGCGCGGGTGGTGAGGTTCCCGGTTCGGAAGGTCGTCTGAAAGCGGAGAGCAAATCGCCGACGGAACCGGCCACGGGGCCGGCAACGCGGCTCCTGAACATTCTCTCCCCCAACGGTTCGCGGATCGTCCATTGCGGCGGCGCCGCCAATTTGTAACCGGTTCCGCTTTGCGCCACATTGATGGTCAGCCGGTGACCGTCCTTGCTCTTCCCGCTCCATGTGCCCGCGAGGTTTGCGGGGGGGGCGGTCTTCTTTGTTGCCGCGTTTTCCAAGTTGGAACAAGAGATTCCCGAAAAGGCGAGTGCCAACACAGCAATGAGGCCAAAACGACTCGGTGCGCTGTGGTTAGGGGTATCGGTGTTTCGAATTTTTTTCGTCATCACGCCCGAACGTTTCAATATTCTTAGAGCTGTGCAAGCCTGCGGAGTTCGCGCAAAGCAGATCGGGCACCTTTCTCGTCCATGCAGTGGAAAAAGAGTTCAGACGCCGAACCGTCGTGATCGCAGGCAGGTGACATCATGCCATCAGGTCTCGGATCCCAACGCTGCAGCGCAATCTGGTCCGGGCGTTTGCTCGGAATGCGGACTATCGTCGTGTCTCTGAACGCTCCGCCGGTCACCAGTTCGATCGTTGCCCGGTCGAGAGCGAGGTCGCCCAGCTTCACCGCGGAGATGATCCTCCCTACGCGCACAGGCCAATCCAGACTTACACGCAGGGTCTTCTCAGAAGGCAGGTAGCGCGCCGAGTAGCCCTCGATCAACGCCTCGGTCATCACCGCGCCGCTACCGCTTTGCCTAGGTTCCAAGGTTTCGCAGGAACCGACAAACAGTCCCGGCAACAGACACAGGAATAACCAAGGGGAGAAAAGACGTCGGAATCGGTGATCTGGATGCATCATGTCTTTTTTTACACCGGTAAACGATCATTGGCGAATCCCATTTCTGCTCTTCTTGAAGCCGTCGGCAGCGGCGAATACAATCCGGATGGCCCCATCGGCCCCGTCGACTTGAATCCCAAGCTTCTGCGGCCATCCGGCATCTCTGACCGCCCGTTTTCCAATCTCACCAACCACGTCCGTCCGGGAGATTACCCTGATCAGGCGGCCCGGTTCGAAGCGCTGAAACGTCGCTTGGGGATGTTGCTTTCCCCAGCGCCCGTCATCATGGTCGAGGCAGATGAGCTTTCACTCTGCTTGGGAGTGCCGCCCGATCGGCTGACGGCCCACCGGAATCCGGAGCTGAAGCCAATTCGGAGCTGAAGCCAATTTACCCGATTCAGCATGCCACCGTGTGCAGGAGTTTCTGCTACTGGCGCTGTTACCACCGGGCTATGGTATAGAAACGCCTCCTCATGAACTTTTCCAATGGCTCCCTACCGGTCGTACGAAAAAGTTTCAGGGCAGGTTCCAAACTGACTGAGCCATTTTTCGATCTCATCCCCTTCCAACTTCGCTCGCCAGAATTCCATCACAAAGGGGCGCTCTCGGCCATAGGCGCTCGTCAGGCATTCTTCGATTAAAGCGTATCGGCAGGTTAGAACCGCAGATGCAGGCTTCTCGATTATTTCCGTTTCCTCCTCACCAAAGCCTTTCGAACCAGCCACCCATCCTTCCGGGGTGAGATGCCAAAGGCGCCAGACGAGTAAACAGGTGATAGCCATTTAAAAAATTGAGCCTCAATAAAGCTCCATTATCCCTCCTCGCCAAGCTGCTCCTCGAAGTTTTAGATGAAATTCTTGTCGGAGACCTTTGACGGTTTCACCGCTACTGTCTGAGTGAATCCTATTCCACAATCAGCGGTCAGCCGATCGGCTTTTCATTGAAACCCAGAAACCAAAACCATAGAATGCCGCCCCCCCCCCTCCCCCCCGAAAGACTCGCTTGCCAATCTAACTTCACCGTGGCTCCGTTCTTCGGACCACCTCTTAGCCCCGGAAAACTCTCTCCTCAGGAGCGGCTGACAAAATACTTCCAAACCGAAAAGATCACCCAAAACTAAAACCAATCGGACTATTCTTGTCGTGCCCATTTGTTTCTGGGGGCGGCTCCAAGGATTCCGTTCCAAGCTGGGGAAAATCACCCGAATACGCAACCCCTGAGATTCATACGGGTGCGATGTAACGGGGCTACGTTCCCGAAGATCTCAAGGCAAAAGCCTTCTGGCAACTTCCCCTTGTTAAGCCTCCCAACTGCACCTGTTGACTCTCCCTCGATCATGCACTCCCCCCATTACCCCGCCTTTATCATCGGTGTCACCGGACACATGGACATCCCCGAAGAGGATGTGGCGGAAGTGGAAGCGCGCTTCCGGGTGATTATCAAAACACTTCGCAGTTCACCAGAAAGCGCGGATACGCCGGGCAACTCCGTTCCTGCGTGGTGGCCGATGCTCGAACGCCGACGCGTGGACGGTACCGGTGATTTGAAACTGCGACCCATGCCGGGTCTCGGATTGCAGCATCAGCGGATCATCCTGCTCTCCTCTATGGCTCCAGGGGCCGATACCATTGCGGCTCGAGTTGCCCTTGCCGAGGACATCGAGGTTCGCGCGCCACTGCCATTTCCGGCCGACCTCTACCCGCAGTCCTCCACGTTCACCGGAGCGGCGGCCCCCACGACCTCCGTAGGGGACTATGAGTCCTTGGTGGGTGCCCCTTCATCCTTGATCGACGCGTTTCCTGTGCTCTTGGCATCCGATCAGGAGTTGTCTGAGCGGCAACGGCAGACCGTGTTCCAGTCCGACCTCCAAGACCCGGAGCGCCGTCATCTCCGGTACCGCGCCGCCGGCGAATACGTTAGCTCCTACTGTCACCTTCTGATCGCCCTTTTCCAACCAGACGAGACGGGTGGAGGTAGCAGTGCCAGCTCACAGACCATCGTGGACATCGCCCGCACAGGTCCTACATCTGGCATTCTTCCTGCGGCCAACCACTTCCCTTGGAATGACGCTGTGCCCGTCCTTCACATTCCCTGTCGAAGTCTCAAGCGGCTCCCGGATCCGCTTGCGGATACCGTGAATGATCCGGAATGGCAGCAGACTCCAGCAACCTTTTTTTCGCCCCTCTGGCTTGAGGCCTGTCATGTCGGTGAAGCCGGTGTAGTGCCTCCCGAATGTGCTGGCGCAGGATTCACCGCCTTGCAGCGGACGACCCGGCTGATGGTTGACTACACGAAACTGGCCAGTGAATCGGCCCAGAAATCCGACCAAGAATTGGCACTCGGCGCCCTGCTCAACTGGAAACGACTCGTGGATGCCGGACTGACTTCCGAAGGGCAGAGTTTCTTGAAACGATTGGTTCCCATTGCCCACAGTCGGAAAAGCGCCTCCACCTTGGCGGCTGAGGCAGACAAGAGCCGCGGAAAAATGATGACTCGGATGGCGGCCTGTGCTTTTGTGGCGGCTTTGTTCTTCCACTGCTTCTCGCACTGGCATTTCGCCCACAAGGATGAAGCGCATGATGAAAAGCCCAAGAGCGCGGCCGCGGCAGTAGCACCAGAGGATGCGAACACTGGGGAACATGCAGCCACCGAAGAAACCATCGAGGCCAAACCGTCGTCCGATTCAAAGGAACCACCTTCTCAGAAGGCGCTGGACGAAGCTGAGGACCGGTTCGCCCTCGTCTTCATTGTTCTGGCGTTGGCCACGATTCTTTATGCACTGGCTTCCTTCTGGCGTTACCAGCGCTCCCAGAAGGAATGGCTGCGTTTCGATGCTCGCGCCTTGGCCGAGGGGCTTCGAGTGCAGTTTTACTGGTCGGCTATCGGAAGCAGCAGCTCCGTAGCCGGACGCTACATGCATCGTCAGAAAGGGGAGCTGGACTGGATTCGGAATGCGATCAGTTGCCTCAGCTTCCCATACTCACGCTGGGAGAACCTCTTCAATCGTCTGCCTGAATCCGACCAAAGGCTGATCCTTGAAGAAGTGATCAAGTCCTGGGTGGGGACTGACGATACTACCATCGGTTCGTCCGGGCAAAAAGTGATCCACCAAGGAGGGCAGCGGGCGTTTTTTCGGAAGTCAGCCGCTCGTTCGGCATTACGACTGCACCAGTTTCACACTATTGGCTGGGGTCTCACTTGGGCCGGCATCCTTCAGGTGGCGCTGTTCCCCCTATGGAAAGCCTACGGGCACGATCATGAGCACGCCTTTTTCACCCTCTCGGCAGTGATTCTCGCAGGGCTCGGTGTTCTGGCCGCCACCATCGATTGGAACCGAGCCTCCACCGCTGGAGGATCATCGAATGGGCATCACTCTGGATTACTGAATCGGTTGGTGAGTTTCGGACCCGCAGCGATCGCACTGTGGGTGAGTGCCCTGATCGCCTATGCCGACACGAGCGTGCCCCATGCCGTTTGGTGGATGCCCGGCAGCAAGGATCTCTGGATCATCCTTACCGGCGCTGTCTTGGTAGCCGGGGCCATTGCGATTGCATGGTCCGAGAAATCGCTCCTATCTGAGCACGCCCGGCAGTATCGCGCCATGCACGACTTATTCCGAAATGCCGGCGATCATCTGCAGAGCCTGCTGATAGACTGGAGCAGTAATCTGCCACACTCGGACGATCTGCGAACTGCCGAGCCACGAAAGCAGATTCAGGAGACACTGATCGACTTGGGCAAAGAGGCACTTGACGAAAATTCGGAGTGGCTAGTGCTGCACCGGTCACGGCCCTTCGAACCGTTTTTGGCCGGCTAACCTCTTTCTTGTTTTTTGAAAAATGGAAAATGGAATTCTAAAATGACCAATTCTTCATTTTGCCCCTGAAGCCATTTCGTCGCTCGCATTATCTCCTTTCGGTAACAGTGCCAAATAGTGTCAGCCAGGAAACCTGCAGTATTTGATGGCTGTAAATGCAAGTTCAAACCACCGTCGGCTATGGGTCATGGCGCTCATAAAAAATGGCTCCTTATTGCTTGAAGTCCGAATTTGATTTTGCGGCTGATTCGCTCTGCCGTGTTAATTCGTAAACGGATATTCATCACCAAGCGCAGCCTCCTTCCTCCGGCTTTTTTTCAGCCACCAAATCTTCTTCAGCCACCTAAACCACCTAATTTTAGTAGGTCCGCCTTCTCAGCCAGCCGGAGAACTCTTCCAGCAGGAGGCTCTCTGTCTTGCGAACCGCCTCCATGATGGAGCCCTCGCTGCGAAGTCGCCGGAGGATCTTCTCCTGATTCCGAAGCAAGCGCACAATCTCCTCATAGTAATCCGCACGACGCGCCGTTTCGCTCAAGCCGAGATAGCCAATCGCCGCCGCTGCCATCGCTGGAAAAGCGAAAGTCGCGAAGCCAGCCACCCAACGCTGATTAAACGATTCCGTTCCGGGGAGCCAGTTCAGCAAGGAAGCCAACGCAAACACGGTGGAAATCAAAGCCAGCACGGTGGCCACTTGGAAAATGCCCCGTATCCATCTGCGGCGGAAGCGGGCCGACCTAGCTTGTTCAGTGTAATAGGCAATCTGGCCCTTATCCCCCTTCAATCGACTATTCAAGTAGAGGTTTCGAAATCCGATCGCATCAGGACGGATTACCGGCATCGCTTCAGCCTTGGCAAGGGCAAAGCTACGCGTGAATGACGCATAGGAGGGCAAATGATGCGCTGCGGGAGGAAACAGTGGATCCAGTATGTCGCCGCTGTGCGAGATGGATCGGCAGATCTCCGCCAACGTGCGTCCATGCAACCACCGGCGACAGCTCCGAACTTGCTTCAGACCCAGTGCGGCCAGTGTGGCCAGAAGTGCCGCGGAAAACTTCAAGATCGCCGTCAAGGTGGCACTCCAAACCAACGCCGCTCCCAGTGCCAAAATAATACTGGGACTCAGGTTCAAAAAGAGCGAACCAGACTCCAGAAAGCGAAACGAGGGAGCGCTATTTCCAGCCATTAGGTTGGTCCGCCGCATCACCTCATCGAGGTCTTCGGGAACTTTTCCTTCTCCAAAGAGATCGTCGACGACCTGATTCCAAACCGGATCCTGAATGATTTCGTCCGATGAAAACCCTTGCCACACGGTCTCTCCTGAATCGATTGCAAACCGAACTACCGGCCGCTCGGAAACTTCACCTCCAGTCTCGATGCCGGGTTCTGAAGAGCCATCTATCCAAAATTCGATCTCGGTGATTTCGTCGAGCCAAGCTTCACAATCATCCCAATCTTCCTCCGAATCCCCCCGCCCCGGCTGCACGTTTGTTGACGCGACATTCCTGAGTTTCCCTTCCCAATGCGCCTCGCGAACATGACCTTCAGAGGAAACCTCACGTGGAACCACCAGATGCAGCGGCACTGAGATACCCAATCTCTCAAGCAGACCGATCAGCGGTTCGCGGGGCACCACAGCAAAGGCCAATTCGCCGTCAACACGAACTTTCAATTCTTCCAACACCTCGCTGAATCGACTTTGGGGCGCGGCAAGTTCCACGAACTCCATATTCGGAGATGTGGACGATCGGAAAGCGATGATCCATTTTCGTTTCATTCGATATTTCTCTGACTTCTTCCCACTATGCCCAAGTTCTCTCCATCGGCAAACTCTTCAGTTGAGAGTCAGGAACCTAGCTGACAAAAGAATCTCTATCGCTCTTCTCACATTTTGACAGCCGTCCGCACGGTTCAAGATTTTCTGGGTAAGGCTGGAGCAACCGCGACAATAACTTACCTCCAAGTGATGGAGTTACACATTGCCCGTGTTTTTGGTCCGCTTGACGAATTTCTTGGGCAAGAATGCCCTCTATAGGGCACCTCCGGTAGCCGCCAATTTTCGAGATCCCGATGGTTCGTATGCGGTGTATCCCCATGCTGGTGACTTGATTTCCAAACACATTCTAGTGTGCTGATTGATTAATTTGCTCACAAATGGCTCCGACCTTGCCGAGGATCAACTCGGCAGAAGCCGTCCAGACGAAAGGTTTTGGATCGGCGTTGTTTTCTTCGATGTAGTCCATGATGGCCCTCTCCAGTTCCGCCACTGAGCGGAAGGCGCTTCGTCGAATACGGTCTTGGGTGATTCGTGCGAACCATCGCTCCACCTGATTGAGCCATGAGGCGGATGTCGGCGTGAAGTGCAGGTGATAGCGTGGGTGTTTCTTCAACCAGGCCGCCACTTTTGGCGTCTTGTGCGTCGCGTAGTTGTCCAAGACCAGATGAATCTCCAGATCAGTTGGAACTGCTTGATCGATCTTCTTCAGGGTAAGCGTCGTAAAAACAGCACCCC
>JAGROX010000186.1 GCA_020440025.1 Verrucomicrobiia bacterium | reverse complement strand
ATGAGTCTCGGGTGCCGGTTGCTGCCCCTGAAACGAATGCGGCGCCCGGGGGTGTGGTTGTCTCAGCGGTGGGTGATGAGGCAACAAAATCAGCTTTAGCTAAAAAAAACCCTGAAGGGAATCTTTCATGGGCGAGTGGCGAGGCGGCGGGGTTTTCTGGGGTCGATCAAGACGAGGTGGCCACTCAGGTGGAGGGGTATGAGGTGTCTTCAAATGCGGCGGATGGTGTTTCCGCTGGGCGGTATTTGGAATCTGTCGCTGATTACCCCGAGGGCTCTCCAATTTCCGATGATGAATTGGATTCGTGGAGGGATGGGTATTTTCCCACGCAGGATGATTCCGTCTACATTGGTGATCGAGACTACCCTCGGTCAAAAAGAGGTAGCGCAATCACTAGCCCTGACTTGTATTCGCAGAATTTCACCGGCATTTTCCCTTACGAGGATCCCGATCCTTCTTTCTATGATGATTACAATTATGTGTTCGATCCTCTGGATCGGGTATTGGGATTTTTCGCGCCTCATGAGGCTCTGGTTGCCGAAGGGGAGCAGTTTGAAGAGTTGTCATTTGTCTTTGATGGTGGGCTGAACCTCTTCACTCGCGGTTATGATCCGGATCGGGCTCATGTTAAGGCGGGGCCGCTTTACATGGATCTCCTCTCGATTGGGGCAGGGGTTCTTTATTCTGATTACTCGGGGTCTCAACAGTTTCCTAAGGGGCAAGAGCCTGGTTGGTTGAGTTTCGTTGACCTCCACCTCAGGGCGGTAATGCAGTTGTCCGAGACGTTCTATTTGACTGTCTCTGGTCATCTCATCTATCTGCCTGACACCAACGAATTTGGCTTCAGCATGGGGGAGGCATATGGTCCCTACACGGTGGCCCGTTTGAACTATCAGACCCGGATTCGCCAGTGGGATTTTCAGGCCTACGATGCTCTTCAAGCTCGTTTAGGAGGGGATTTCTTTTGGGAGGCCTATGATCCGGCCTATGATCAGGCCGGTCGATATTCGTTTGGGTTCCAAGATAGGAGCAGGAATGGCGATCACTACGGGGGGACAGGGCTTTTTGATGACAGCCTTTTTGCCTTCGTTAATACTGTTGGGGTGAAAGCTGGTCGCCCACTGGGGAGCGACTGGCGACTGTGGCTTGAGGGTGACCATTCCGATTATTGGAGAGGTTATGATTTTGACGATCATGGCAACTGGGATCACGTCGGGGCTTTGCTGGGATACGAAGGCTCTGTGATTCCTTTCGCTCCTTTTTTGGAATACGATGCTTATTCAAACGATTCGTTTGATACGATCTATCACACGGCATACCTCGGAGGGAGAGGGCGATTGAGCGAAAACGTGAAAATCAATGGGCGAGTCGGGGCGCTTTGGAGTCAGAATGTGGTGCCTGAACGCCAATCTTGGCTCTGGAATATTGGACTTCATCATGACTTAAGCGAGCGCACTTGGCAGAGTGTGGGGGTGGGGCAGGATTATGTTGTTGACGATTTTACATCCGACTCGGCGTTGTCCGAGTATCTTAGTTATGATATAGGTCACCGGGTGTCTAAGAGTATTTACGCTCGAGGCTATGCACAATGGTCTGAGGATGAATTCTTGACTGGTAGGGGTGGAAAATGGCGTCGAGAATTGTATGGGGGGAATCTCGACTTCCGTCCGATGGATTATACACGGATTACAACCGGGGCTACCTACGAGCGCCGAGAGGAAATTCCTGGGGGTAATGACTCGGAACATCATCTCTATTACGCGAGTCTGAGTCAGCGGCTGTTCTCGAGAACTAGTATGTGGTTTAGATACCAGTTTGAAGACGCTGAAATCTTCGACGAACACCTTTACACCGCCGGTATCCGAAAGTATTTTTGATTTGGAGATCGCAGAACTTCTCAAGGAGTCCCATTATGAAGAAATCGCACTTTTTCAGCCAAAGGCTGGAACCTCTCATTAAGCTGTTTTTTGTGGTCTGGTCGTTAACGCCGTTGCTTGGAGTTGCGGGCCCTCAGGACAGTTCTGTTCCGTCAGGTGTAGATGATCAGGCAAGAGGAGTGGAGACAGAACTCGATGTTCCGGCAGATTTCCATAAATATTATGGCCAGCGAGTCAATCAGTGGAAGGACCGGGAGCGTAAGATTGCCAAGCTCGACATTGATGGAGACCTGAATTATGACGGTAAGATCGATAACGATGACCCAGGGGACAATGGGGCTTTCGAATCGACCCCTCCCGGTTTGGTGCTAGGCACGGGAGAGTTGACCAAAATTCTGGTGCGGGTGACGCCCTACCGGATCGACTTTCAGGGGGAGGTAGTCATAGGTTTGGAGGTGGCCGGTATTAATCGGGCCGTTCGGACGGGTCAGTTTGATTCCTTTGAACAGGAGGTTGCTTCCACTGGCCGAATCCGAGTTTGGAAGGATTCCGAAAGGAAGGAACTTTTGCTGGATTCCGCTGATCCCGAAAAGCGCTACTTTGAGTGGGTGGCTGATGATCGACTCTACCCTGCTAATCTGCCTGGAATCTACCCGCGGACTCTCTTTGTGGAAGGGGTTTCAGTGGCCGGAGAGGGATTTCGAGGAAATGGTGGAAAAGGAGTTGTCACTGGAAAGGAAGTCATGGGTTCGAGTGGTTACTCGGGAGATCTTCGCCTGCTGATGACTATTTCCCATCGGGAGAAAGGGACGCCTCTGCAATCCTATCCGGAATACCGGAAGCGGTTTATCAAGTCGTTTCGCACGACGTTCGACCATATTCTCTTCACCGTTAGAAAAGATCCGCAGGTTAAAGACTTCATTAATAACAATGCCGAGGGCGTTTGGACATTGGTGAAAGGAGCGAAGTGATCTGAATCTAGATCGGTAGTAGCGTAGTTGGAGAGTCGAGTTTCTCGAGTATCAGGTTGGTAGGTTTCAAAATGAAAGGACTGTTGTTTGAATTCCCTCCACACAGGTGGTTTGGGAATGGAATCTGTCTGATGGCAATTGCACTAGCGGGGTGTAGTTCCGGACCCCATGAAAGCGATGAGATTCCTCCGCCAAGGTTGCCGGAAGCTTCTCCATTTCAACCGAGGCAAACCAAGGACGACAGCATCAAGGTAGGGGAACAACTGGAAATTTTTGTCGAAGAAGATAAAGGGTATGATGGAGTCTATGGAGTGCGAGAAGGCGGCGATATTATCATGTCCGGTATCGGCCGGATTCCGGTGGCGGGTATGTCGGTAGCTGGTGCCAGGGATGCGATTGAAAGAGCTCTGGAGGCTCGTCAGTTGAAAAAAGCCACTATTATCGTTGATCGGGTTTTTCGAGTTCCGGCAGGCAACGGCGATGCTTTTGGTTCTGCGAGGGGGCCGTCAACCGACGGTCGGTCTATCGTGGTGTTTTTCACCGGGAAGGTGAATCGGCCGGGGCAGCATGTCCTTCGACTGCCGGAAGACAGAGACCTCGGAGTCTACGAAGCGATTTTGATTTCCGGGGGGATGGGGCGCTTTGCCGATGACCAGAAGGTGCACCTACTTCGATCAGGAGTAGACGGGCGAAAACACAAGATCCCCGTCAACATCAAACAGATTGAGGAGGGGGAGATACCGGATACTCCGATTGGCCAAGGCGATATTGTGGTCGTGCCGGAAAAGGTGTTTGGCTTTTAGGCCCCTTTGCGCGAGCACCTGATCTCTGAGTAAAAAGGGGGGGCATCCCGTTTAGCGACAGCGATCGGTTTTGGCTGTCTCGATCGAAACCAGGGTCCAAAAAGAATGCAGGAACGATCCCATCATTGGCAATCAGTTGCGTTTAGATTCATTCTCGACGGGACCATTGTGTGGTTCTCGTTTATCGCCGGGATTGGATTGCGTTTTCAGACTTTTCCGTTCCGAAAAGTGGTTGATTACGCCCCAGGTATTTGGTTTGCGTCAGTTGTCCTTCCGGTCGTGTTTTATATCGCGGGCTTTTACTCGAACCGCGGGGGCGAGAGTGAACGTGCGGTGGAAAGCGACTTGGTGGGGCGATTGAGATGGTTGATGGTCGGTTTGTCGACGGTGGTTGCCGCCGCCTTAGTTGCGGGTTCGATTGACTTTTCTTCGCGGATCGGCAGGGGCGTGATGCTGATCGCTTTTGCTATTCTGGCTACGGGAGTCGGCTTGCACCATCTATTCTTCTTCAGACTTGCGATTAATCGTTGGCGACGGGTCGCCTGTTTGGTGACTTCCCCTGAAGATGAAGCGGCAGCGGCATTGCTCCAGCACTTCTGGGGCGATCGGTGTCAGTCTATCGGTCTGGTGTTGGAAAAAGAATACCGATCGACCTCGCATCTTCCCATCTTTGGTCGTTTCAATCAGTCATTGGAGTGGAGCGATGCCCGCCCGGCAGAACTGATTTTGGTCCGTGATCAGCATCTGGCAAGCTCGGCATTGGGGGCGGGGCTCCGGCAATTGCGCTACCAGGGAGTGAAGGTTGTTTCCTTGGCTGATGCCTGTGAAGATGCCTATCATGCGGTGCCATTGGGCTTGGTGACCGACAGCTGGCTGTTCAGAGCCTCAAGTCAGGCCGGGCTCTTTTATATCAAAAAACTGAAGCGGCTCTTTGATGTCACGGTGGCGTTGTCCCTGCTGGTGCTCCTTTTTCCCGTCCTTTTAGTCGGGATGCTGATGGTCAGATTGTCCTCGGAAGGTCCCATCATCTTCCGTCAGATTCGTGCGGGCCGATTGGAGAAACCTTTCGTCGTCTTCAAATTGCGAACGATGCGGGTCGAAACAGCCCCGAGTGGGGGGAAGTGGTGCGAAGATAGCGATCCGCGAATTTTTTCCGCTGGCAAATGGCTCCGCAAATTCCGAATAGATGAAATACCCCAATTGTATAATATCCTAAGAGGAGAAATGTCGTTTGTTGGGCCCCGGCCGGAGCAATCAAACCTCATTGAAGAGTTGGACAGAAAGATTCCTTTCTACCGTGAACGCCTCCTGATACAGCCCGGACTGACCGGTTGGGCCCAAGTTCGCTATCCCTATGGAGCCACGGTAGAAGACGCAGCAAGAAAACTCGAATATGATCTTTATTACATGAAACACATGAGCCTTTTTCTTGACTTTTTCATCCTGATTGAAACTTCGAAGATCATTTTAATGGGGGGCGTGCCAAAGGGAGGGGACTTAGCGTATTCGGAGTTCCGGAATCAACTCACGGCATATGAGGTGGGAGAAAAGGCATCAATTTGAGTTAGACTCCAGATTCCTGCCATTGATTGGCTGGATCAGGCAATAGTGGCGGGTTTTGGTTGAGGTATGGGGTGAAGTGGCTCCGCCTCGTTAACTTTGTCTTTGAGGCACTTCGCATACCAAATTCGACTTACGCGCGCAATGAGAGTCCTCTTTCTGTCCAATCTCTTTCCCAGCCATGACGAGCCGGTTCGCGGTTTGGATAATGCAACTCTATTACACGCGCTAGTGAATTTCACGGAATTGGAGGTTAGGGTTATTTCACCTCGACCGTCTCTTTCAGCTCGCGGAGAAGCCGCGTGGTTGCCTAGGATTCAGGACGAGAGGCTTGAACCCCAATTTATTCCCTGCCCGTATGTGCCCAAAGTCGGCTCCTTGCTCAATGATCGACTCATGGAGCACGCCCTACGAATCCCCTTGAAGCAAGCGGTGGAGGATTTCCGTCCTGACGGACTGCTTGTTTCATGGCTTTTTCCTGACGGTTGCGCAGCGGCCTCCTTGGCGCGCGCCTTGAACCTTCCCGTAGTGCTGGTCACGCAAGGATCGGATACTCACGCCTATCTTGGCAGCCGAACCCGGTGCCGCAAAATTCTGCGCGCGATTGACCGCAGCCGGGGGGTCATTTGCCGGAGCGGTGATCTTGCAGACCGACTGGTTCAGGCGGGCGTCTCCCGTTCCCTGCTTAGTATCGTTTACAACGGGGTCGACCGGGAGGTCTTTCGGTATCGCGGCAAGTCCGAAACGCGCGCGAGTTTCGGAATTTCTGTCAATGAGGCGGTAATTCTTTTTGTGGGAAACCTGCTTCCCGTAAAGGATCCGATCTTTCTCATCCGAGCTCATGCGGAATGGAACCGGCGAAGAAAAGCCGAGGGCAAACCGTCCGGTCGGCTGATTTTGATCGGCGATGGCCCACTACGCAGTCGGGTAGGACGCGAATCAAGGCGCCTTGGGAGCGATCATCAAGTCAACCTTTTGGGTCGACTTCCCGCAGAAATCGTGTCCCGTTGGATGAACGCGGCGGATGTTCTCTGCTTGAGCAGTCGAAATGAGGGGTTTCCAAATGTGATCCTGGAGGCATTAGCCAGTGAATTGCCTGTCATCACGACCGATGTTGGTGGTATCCGGGAGAAACTGGCCGAGGGCGGAGGCGTGCTGGTTCATCAAGGAGATCTCAATTCTTATGTGAAAGCATTGACCCGAGCCGTCGAGGCAACCCAGAAAGACGAATTCAATCAAAGAAAGCCTGGCGTGATTTCTGCTCCGCCAGACTGGTCGTCGACGGCCGCCCGCTATCGAGAAATTCTTGAGTTGGCATTCTAAAAGGGAAGTTTTTGGGCGAATGGCGTGTCTTTTTCTGTGAAGGACCTGCTTGTGGAAGGAAAGCCGGAGAACTAACCTCCCATTTGCCCGTAATCGTGTCGGATTGACCGGCGCTCCGATCTCACTACATTGTGACCCCTGCCTAATCAGGCCCCCTTCATGGAGTTCTTTTTTTCCGTTTTCTTCCTTCTGGTTTACTACGTCCGCCCGCAGGATTGGATTCCCGGACTGGCTGGGATGACCGTGGTCAAACCGATCATTGGTGCTTGGATGATAGTACTAGTGGTGGCGCGCTCTCGGCCCTCTCCCTTGCCCGGCCTCATTCGGACTCCTCACGATTGGGCTATGCTGGCCTACTATCTCTATGTGGGATTCACTGCTCCCGACATTTCAGGCGCGCTCAAAGGATTCCTACCCTTGGTCGCCTTCTACTTCTTGACGGTTCAATCATTGAACACTTGGCCGCGCCTGCTGAGCTATTTGAAATGGTGGGGAGCAGCTCTTTTGATCGTCGCTCTTTTCGGGGTTCTGAGTCTATTCGGAGTGGATATCACGGGAGGGCGGGAGCTCACTGAGATCTACAAGGGACGTTTGAGCCTTGGCACTTGGATGCACAACAACCCGAACGCTCTCGGTCACAGCGTGATCGTGCTGCTTCCTCTTGCCTACGTCCTATATTTTTGGAAAAGCACCGCAGCCAGTCGCCTGTTACTGTTTCCTTCGATTGTGGGGATCGCCGCCTTTTGTGCTTGGGAAACCGAATCAAAGGGGGCGTTCGTCGTCGGCGGGATCCTCTTCACGCTAATTTTCGTCGTCGGACGGCCCAAATTGGTCCAAGTCTTCGCAGTGAGCATCGCGTTCACCTTGGGAATCTCGGCCCTGAGTTTCCTGCCCCGGATGTCGGAAGTGGGGGACCTGAGGTCAGATGAAGGGGTTCAAGGGCGATTGCTGGCGTGGGAAATGGCTCGAGCTGTTACGAAAACTGAACCTACTGGCTTAGGGTGGAATCAGTTCGCTGCCTATATTCCCTGGCGAGAAGGAAACCAGTTCATGATAGTGCGAAAGGCAACCCACTCCAGTTATATTCAGGTCGGAGCCGATCTTGGCATCTATGGGATGTTTCTCTATCTGGCGGGAATTTGGTGCGCGGTCCGCACCCTCTTGTCGATGCAGTCGACCGACGACACCGAAGAGCGGTGCAGAAGGGCGATTCTTTTGATGATCGCGGGCTACGCGCTGTCCGGTTGGATGATCAACCGACAATACCATACAGAATATTTCCTGCTGATTGCCGCCGCCGCCGCCGCTCATCGATTGAAAAAGGGGGCTGAAATCGCCACAACTGTTCCAACTCCAGAGCCCGATCCAGAGGTTTCCCCTCTCTTGGTCAATCTTCCAAACGAGCCCGCCCAACAGAAACGCCTTGAAATCACTCCTGCCTTCCGCTCTCCAGAAAAGACGACCAGCGGCCAACTTCGCCCCCTTTGGAACCGCCCTGGCCTGGCAGATCTGGTCATCTGCGCGGGACTCGCTTGGCTGACATTTTGGGCTTGGGACTATCTGATGCAAAGTATTTGATTTCTGACATAGGCGCGGACTTCATCCGCTTCGCCCCCCAATCTTCCAACTGTGTGAGGGCGTCCCCAGTTGAGTCTGGAGTCCTGACCGGTGGGCCACTTTCTCCCTTTGACACCCTGATCGAACACCTGCACACTTGCTTTCGATACCATGAAAGACGTCGTCATCAGATTTTTTCAGATGGAGGTCCTGACGGACCATCCTTTAATTTATTGGGCTCTCTTGCTGGTCTGGTGTCTGCTGTTGGCCTCAGCCTGGTCCAGCCTGAGAAATTTCGACGGTCCCACTTGGATGGGGTGGATATGGATGGTTTTCATTCTGGCAGTTCCTATTGCGGGACTCGGAATTTATACTCTTAGGTGCTTGATCAAGGCGGACTGGTCGTTTCTCAAACCGCTTTCGCAGAGCCGATCGGCGGCCGTAAGGGCGGTGACCAATCCGTCTATCAAACCTCGCCCATGAATGCACTTTTTAATCGGTGAGGTAATCTCAAAACGTCGTTTCTAAGCCATGATGTCTTCGCCCGCTCCGCAATCGGACGCAAAACCCAAGCTTGATAGTCTCAAGCTCATTTCTCAGCTGTTTTCCTACGTAAAGCACATTCGCTTAATGTTGCTAATGTTGGCCTTGGGTATTTGCGCCGGTATCGTCTATTTCCTTTTTAGTATCCCAACTTATCAATCCACCAGTCTGGTCTATGTCAAAAACTTTAGATCTACCGTCGAAGGAGCCGGCCTGCCCAATGTTCTGGACCGAGGGTTTCTGACTCGCTTTCGATCCCAGCTTGTCATGATCGGAGCCGCGCAAAGGCTGGGATTGATTCAGAGTCCCGCAACCTATGAATCGGTACTTGCTCACATACCCAAAGTTCAAGTCTCATTTTACGACAACTCGCACATGGAGTTGACCGTTTTCGCCTATGATCCGGAGGTAGTGCGAAACCTACCTGAAGCCATGATCGAGGAGTTTCTCTCCTTTCAGGAAAAGAACTGGAAGGAATATCGGGACGAGGCCTTGGAACGCTATGGTGCCGAGCTGGCCCAGCTGGACTTGCAAGTTCTGAAAAACCTAGACTCGATTTCCGAAGTTGCGCGCGATAAGCGGCTCACCGAAATCACGATCGAGCAACAAAGTCTGTTAGAGATTCCAGTCCGCCTGGTGCAAACCAGGGAAAAGATGGCAAGAATGAACGACGTGCGCACCATCATGTCGAATCTGAAGGCAGATGAATTGTCGGCCCCTAATCCAGATGAAGTCCTGAAGCTACTTTCCCTTCTGACCAAACTGGAAGAGGATACGGTTGTCAAAGCGGGCGATGTGGTCTCCGCGCCAATGGCCCCCGGATCGGCTCCCGTCACCGCTCTCGCTCCCGAAACCCGAATTGAAACAGTCGTAGATCCGTCCAAAATCGCCGAACTTCATCCTTGGCGAGAACTGGAGAAGAAAAAACGCGGCCTGGAAGCCCAAGTCAAGGAGGCTTTGCTGACCTATTTGCCCGATTCGGGAGTCGTCAAAAGGCTCCAGTCCGAGATCGCCGAGACTGACCGCGCCCTTCTGTCTGAACTTAACGTGGCAAGAGAGCGCTTCGAGTTGGACTTCGCTCGACTTCAGGAAATGGAAAAGCTACTGGCGGCCCGAATGCCCGAATACTACGCGGTCACTGAAGAGCTTGGGAAATCGTCAAATGCGTTCGCCTCGGTTTCCAGTAAACAGGAAATGTGGAACGTGGCTCGCGACACCCTTTCAAAGAAACTGGCGGCAATCACGTTTACCGAAGATTTTGATAGGGTGCAGATTCGGTTCAAAGAATTCATCAAACTTCGAGATCAGATTCCGGTTTCACCGAGCAAGTCCAAGCTGGCACTGATGTCCCTGATGCTGGGACTGGCTGGAGCACTTGCAGTCCCGACCCTGCTGAATCTTTTCGACACCTCTGCATCGACCGTTCAGCAATTGGAGGAATCCACCGGTCTACGCGGTATCGGCATCGTTCCCTTGACGACCAAGGAGTTTCTGGAGGAAGTGCATCGGTCCCCGGCTCAAGGGGCCATGATTCCCAACTACCTTTTGGAGTGCTTCCGGGTGATCCGGAGCAACATTTGCCTTAATCCAAACCACCGAGACAGATCGCAGGTGGTTTTGGTCACCAGCGCGCGCCCTCAGGAGGGGAAGACGACGCAAGCCGCCAATCTGGCATGGGCTTTTTATTCGATGGGGGAACGCACCTTATTGATCGACTGCGACCTTAGGAGGGGACGGGTCCACTCCCTCCTCAAACTGGAGAACTATCCGGGTATGACCCGTATGCTTATCGGTGAATGTACTCCTCAGGAAGCCATTCAACCGACCGGATTGGATGGATTCGATGCCATCCCAAGAGGATCCGTGATTGCCGGAACGACGGAATTACTTTGCCAACTACCGTTTGAAGAGTTGATCGGGCAGCTACGAAAAGTTTACGACCGAATCGTTATCGACTCGCCACCGGTATTGGGCCTGAGCGAATCCAGCTCTTTGCAGAGGCTTGTCGATGGTACTATCTTGGTTGTCCGGGCCGAGAAAACCTCCCGCAAAGATGTCCTTGATGCCATTGCGACCCTCAGAAAGTCGGATGCTCACTTTTTTGGTTTCGTCCTCAACGCCGTGGACCTGTCCAAAGCATCCAATTACTATTACTACTACTATTATTCCGCACCCTATTACGATCAACTGGGGGCGGACGAAGAAGCGATTGATCCTGCGGAACCTGAACATCGTCCCCGACCACCTCATCACCGCCCATTGCGGGCGGACAAGGAAAAAAAAGCGGACGAACTTGTTTAGAATTATTGGGTTGGTCGGGTTGCCCTCGGAAAACCGGATGCCGAAAGCTTAGTCGGATTGTTTTAACCCTCTGCCAAGAAAATTGCCTTTATAGAGAATCTGAAGTGACCCCGGAAAACGGAGCCAACAGCAAGATGAAGGATTGAGGTCAGGGCAGCCTAAAAAGGCTTCGCCTTTTCAGGAACTCTGCCCCATCCTCAAAACCATTGTATCTCCTGGGACCACTTCAGCTCGCACGATCGATCTTCGGAATTATTCTGGCGAAAAGTTCTCGAGGCGAAGGTCGTTGTCACCTAGGCCATAGTTGATGGCTAGGGAAGTTTCAGGAAACTCAAGAGGATGCTGAAACCAAACGGGCGAGTTGAAGGACGAGAGCCGAAAGCCTGAGCGGCAAAAACGTTCGATCAGTATTGGGTCCGAGAAGCTAAGAAGGATCGGTTTTTTCCGGTCCCCTTGAACTTGAGCCAATGCCAGAAGGGTCCCGGTGTGAGCCATCTCGGGAGAGGTTGCATCGATCAGGCTGACTACGATGTTTTCTGGTCCATCAATAAGAATCACGTAGCCCTGGGAGGCCCCTTGGGAAAGAATGGCGAATCGTTGATAGGAAACCGCGCCATCTCGGGGATATCGCCAGTTTAAGTAGGCTGGATCTGCGGCCAACCGAACTTGCCAAGCGCTCCTGAAGTTGACATTTCCGAGCGTGAAGTCAGTGATGGATTCAATAGCAACTTCAGGAGGGAATACCGCGCTGAGGCGGTTGATTCGTTGCTGCAAAGGCGGCTTTCGCTGCCATTTGCGAATCGCGTGCTTGAGCGCTTGAAGCGCTTTTGGCTGATTGGAAGCCGAGGAGGCCGGCGCGTTGTAGGTGAGGATTTTCAAGTCGGTGGGGTTCGACCAATGCTGCCCCTTGAGAATCCGTTGAGTGTCATCGCTGCCACCGATGACCATGGCATTTGGGTTGGCTCTGATCCAGCGAATGAAGAGCAAGCCTCCGATACCGTCATTGAGCACGTGAAAGTTGCTGCCAAAGCCGACCTTTTCTATGCGCTCTCCGACCTGAAAAGGAATGGACTCGACGCCAAGGGTGCCCAATATTTTATCGTTATCAATGGCGAGATAAAGTCTGCTCCAAGGATTGTCTTTGTAGTACCAGTCAACAAACGGGCGATGGCTCATCGCTAGCCCCCTGTTCATTTGGTGAACGGTTTCCCTGAGTTGAGGAAACCGTTCGGATGTGTAGGGAACCACCTTCATTGGGCTTAAATCCGCGCTCCGGTTAAGCCCATCACTTGGCCCGAAATAAATTCACTTTCGGGAGACAACAAAAACGAAACCGCATTGTGAACGTCTTCGAGAGTGCAGAGGCGGCCCATGGGGATCTGAGACTTTTCGCGCAAGACGGATCGTTGATCGGTATGTTTATTCATGCCGATCTCAATCATTGAGGGAGCAATTACGTTCACTGTTATATTTTTTGCCGCCAATTCGGGCGCCAATAAACGGGCTGTGGATTCCATTAAATCTTTGCCTAGCGAATACGCCCCGAGATTGATCTTTGGGCTCTGCCTGCCGTAAATCGACCCAATAAGGATCAATCTTCCCCCATCAGAGGTTCGTTTAGACTTTTCCAGGAGATGAGCCAGATCTATGAGTTGCCTTGAGCCAGCGCTCAATTGATTGGCCAGTGTGGTTGGGTTTACGGCCATAAGCCCTCCCTGGGGAGCGCTTGGCCAAGCGCAATGAACGATACCTGATAAGGGTGTGGCCAAAACAAGATTCCTCAGTCGGGTAAGATCATCGCTATCGTTGAAGTCGACTTTGACGGGATGCACAGACCTGTTCGAAAGGAGCGAATTAGGCAAAGAATTGCTCCGATGGGTCGCGACGATTTCATAGTGTTCCGAGAGACGAGTCGCCAGGAAACTTCCGACGCCACCAGATGCGCCGGTAACCAGCACTGTCTGGCGAGGTGAAGAAACTGAAAGGTCCCGCGGTTTCTCATAAGTTTCATTTCTGTGGTTGTTGCAATGAAGCGTGAAGGCCATCGAGATCTCCGAAACAGGAGCCATGTCGGGCAGCCGAAAAAGGGTGACGCGCAGTTGGCCGCTTAGGTTCGCGCGATTCCAGGCGGTGATTTCGCCGGAAACTCGTACGGTTGAAGGTACGTGAAGTGGAGCCAAAAATTTCGCCGAAACCCCCCCCAGCAATACATTCCTGCCAGGGAGGTGCATTCCGATGAGAGCTGAGGCCATTCCCACTTGGAAGGCACCATGGACCAAAGTGTCCTGGTAATTGCTTTGGTTGGCGTAAGCGGGATCGATGTGGAGAGGATTGAAATCTCCCGATACCTCGGCAAATCGATCAATGTCCTCTTGATCTAGGGCGCGCTCAAATTCTGCAGATAATCCGGGGTAGAGATCATCGGGACCGAACTCGGCGGGAGAGGCTGGCGGCGAGATTGGCATTGTTGAGTTTTTGAGAACTGGAAGCCGAGGGTTTAGTCATCGATCCGACTTGACATCATGTCAGCGATAAGTTCGAACGACGTGAATGAATCCAGTTCATCGTCGCTGATCTGGGTCTGGTAGGATTCCTCAATGACCGAAATCAGATTTACCGTGGCGAGCGAATCCCAGCTCGGGAGTGAGGCCATGGAGGCCTTGGCAATTTCGTCCTCAACGAGTTCTGGAAAGACGGACTGGAAGCAGTTGATTAGTTTGGGATCGTTAGCTTGGCTCATGATTGAGGTGTACTGAGAGATGAGTGGGCGGGCAGGCCTGGGAGAAGTCTGACCGACGGAGCATACTCAGTGCCCCGGGCTTGTCAGGCATGATTTCCTCGAGAAATCGCGTCAATGCCTGATTGCGTTCGGTGGCTCGGTAGTCAAAGCGCAGGGTCTCCGGCTTCCAGAGTTCAAACAGGGCCAAAAGCATGGCGTGTTCGATGCGACGCGAGAAGGCGCGGCAACTCAGGACCCATTGAGTCACCGTGAAGTTCGTTTCTTCTTTTCTCCCAATCAGGATGCCCACCTTTCCGAGAGAGCCAAACTTGTCCTCGTAGCTGGCTTTGAGAAGGCGAATGTCGGGGGCTTTCAAGAGGTCCATCCAGGCCTTTTCGCTGAGTCGCTTGCCGTTGAGGTTGAACTGGTTGGTCTTGTTGAGTAATTCGAAGGCGCGATTATCGGGTTCCATGGAAACTTCAATACGGAGTTTGCCGTGGGTGGCCGCGAGAAAGGCCTCGTGGTCACTGGCTTCGTCCAATTCAAGGGGAGTACCCGCCCGAACGCTGGCTGCCCGGAGGCGGTCGGATTCGAGAATGTGTGATTTGGCGAAAAGGTCCCGCAAGGTAGCTAGGAGTTTCAACACAGAAGCATCGTCTCCAGTGGGAAACCGATAAGCGTGAATGTTAGGATGCGCTCGCTGCACTTCCTCGATCTCGGAGGCGGAATCGTCAATGAAGACAACAGCGTCAGCAGAGATGTTCCAGGTCTTTAGGATGCGGGCGACGGATTCTGATTTTGGATTCCAGTGGATCTCCTGGGGATAGAACGTGTCGGCTGAGACTAGGCAATCGCTTCTCAGCAGCCCCTCAAGAGCCACTGAGACATCATTCTTGCTTGCGATGGCAAGGAGGATTCCCATCTCTTCGAGCGTGCGTAGCAATTGTTGGTAGAGGGCGTGGGAGTGGCTGCGCTTTTCCAGGCTCCAAGACACAGAATCGGCCCCTATCTCGCCTATCAATCCTCGCCAGAAGGTATCATCCAAGTCGGTGATCAGGCCCCTAAGGGGCAAGTTCATTGGAATGGCGAGGCGAGCTAGATTGGTCGCCAAGGCGTCGAAATAGGTGACAGAGTAGGGGATACCGAAGCGGAGATCGGCCCGGGGATCGTAGTGATCGCAGGGGGCGACGGCTTGCGGCGGCGACACGAGGCGCACTCGATCAATCAAGGCGAGATCCAGCGAAGCCTCTGCGCAGGCGGCCTGCAATTGCAACTCCAGGGTGTTGGCTTGTGACGGCGAAGTCGAAGCGAAACGCAGTGCGGGGGCATTCGGCATCGCGAGGATTACAGGATGACGTTCCGCTCGCGCCGCGACTCCTTGCTTGATCTGCCTGAGGCGCCAAGTTGCTGTCTTAAAGATGTCATCGGATAGGCTTGGCCTCCCATCGGCTTGGCGGAGTCCCAGCCGGGGGTCGAGGTCTTCCCAGGTGACAATCACAAAGGAAAGTTCACTGTCTATCTCCCCGCAAGTCATCTCCAAAGATCCCGTCAGGTCCCCATTGATTCCGTGGCGAAATCGGATAGGAGCACGAAGATCGCGTTGGTAAAGGCGGGCTTTGAGCAATTGCTCCAGATGGAGTGGCGTGAAACCGCAGAGGAGATCAAAACTGGTTTCGGATGAGGCAGGCGTCCCCATTTCTGCATCCCGGATTTGTTGCAAGGCTTCGGCTAGATTCACGAGGAAAAAAGGGGCTAAGCGGAATACAGGGAGATGCGCAGTTGTCTTTATATGTTGCCAACAAGCCGTGCTCTTCGAATAGCGGCGGTGAAACCGGCAAATCAAAGCGCTTCCTTTTCAGCCGTCTGCATGCGGCCAAGAAGTCGTTTCAGCCTTGGCAGGGATCCAGTGGCTTGGAGAAGGGTCCATTTGGGATCATCGCGATCCGATATTCCGATACGATGGAGGGCGTAGGGATCGCTGTCCCGATTTACATAACCTTCCTCGGTCGTCAAGGCGCAAGAATAGCCTTCCTCACTTAGGGACTTCGCGCAGATTTCCGAGTAGTCTCCGGGCTTCCCGTTTGGGTAGCAAAAAAGTCCGCCATCAATGTTCAAGCGGTCTTCAATGATTCGACGGCAAGTTTGGATCTCCTTTCTGGCGAGGTCGGGTTCAACACGGCCGAGGATACAATGACTGTGCGTGTGTCCGCCAAAATCGACCAATCCGCTATCAGCCATTTCCCGGCACTGATCCCAGTTCAGACTTCGTTGATACGGGAGAAGGTCCCCCCGGGTGAGCCGAACCCCCAATTGATCCTCCAGGGCATCGACTTGATTGAGAAGCTCAGGGTGGGGCAATGATTTAAGAATTTTTTTCACTTTCCCGAGGGCGGTGGCGCGTTCGGAAGGAGTGGCTAGGGAAATCGGTTTGTCTTCCTCTGCTGAAGGCAGGATTAAGTGATCCTTGCTGCTGCGGGCAAGGGCGAACTCAAGTCGTTCTGTCCACATGGGCGTATTCTCATCGACGAACTCAGTGGCGAGGAAAATGGTTGCCGGCACTTGGACTTTCATCAGGAGGGGATAGGCGACCCGAAAGTTTGATTCGTACCCGTCATCAAAGGTCAGCACAAGAGCATTTGGAGGCAGAGGCGCTCCGTTTCGCAGTGATGCGATCAGCTCCCTGAGGTGAATCGGTTGGAAATGCCGCTTCAAAAGGCCCAGCAGGCGGGCAAAAGAGGAGACTGCCAAGTGCTTTCCCTCTGAAGAATAGGCAACGGATTCGTCGTCCGCATAAAATCCGTGAAACATCAAAATCACGGCCAAGGGATGCTCCCTGAGCCTGTCTAGCAGGGGTCGAGTGCTTAAGGCATCTAAACAAAGCGATCTAATATTTTGAGCCACGTTGGATTGTTTGGGCGGGCTCGAGTAGGAGAGGGGTTTCACTGGACAGTGTGGAAGAATGCTTTGTGGCTGGCTGGAAGCTAAGTGACTTTAGGGATGAACCAAGAAGAACCATTCTCGTTCGTCATTCCCTTTACTAAGGCCGTTAAGGGTGGCCGAAAGCCCCTTGGAAAGCAAGCCTGACCTGCTCGGTCGCTTGGTGATGTTTGACAAGAATAGAGGAAGGCTACCGCAGCTTGCCTTGCCCAAGATGCGCAGCTGCGGAACGCCGAGTGCCTAACACGGTCGAAGCACAGTGAAAACACTCTACTTCTGGCAATACCAGCCCCTGCTCCAAGCCTTCATGCCCTGGGTGCTAGGGCCGTCAGATCAAATCTCCAACTGGTTTTCCAAAGGGAGGGCAGCTAGCGCAATATCGGATACTTTCTGACCGTCCTTTACAGGGAGGGCTGAAATTGATCGTCGGATTGCCCATTCCAATCGTCCTGCTATTCTAAGCTCAACGCCAAACTGCGGAGCGCTAAGTAGGAGGTGTTTTCGGTTGTTCGGCGCTTCTTCGGTTTTCCGCTTGCCAGAGTCGAAGATCTGCGAGATGGAAGCTTGATGCCTTTTTCCAGGGAGTTATCAACCATTTTGGCGGGATAATTCCCGGAATTTCGCTCTATGCCACTGAATACCAAGAGACCTGAATTCGAGAGAGGCGATATCATGGGGTGGCTGACGGGAAAATGGGGAGCCTTCAGAAAACTTTGGCGGCTGACCAGTCTGACCGACGCGCTGAGGTTTGTCTGGGCGAGGGCCAGGAGGCAAGCGCAGGTTGACCTTCGTCTGAAGGACCCTCCTTGCAAGATTCGGCTGCGCCCTAGAGACAGCGATTTTGAGGTATTGATGCACACGTTTGCCGAGGAAGGGTGCCGGGTGGAGGAATGGGTATCCAGCCCGCGTTTGATCGTGGATGCCGGCGCGAATATCGGGCTGACCGCGATCCTGTTTGCTCGGCAGTTTCCCGGTACCACGATTGTTGCGATCGAGCCCGAGCCGCAAAATTTTCGCCTTTTGAGGGCAAACACCGCCGCATTTCCTCAGATCCGATGCGTCGAAGCGGCGCTGTGGCCCCGGCGCGCCACGGTCGCTCTGAACAGCCCCGCCAACAAATCCTGGGGGTTCAGGGCGCGGGAAACCGAGGCGGATGGAGAGGGCGACTGTGGCACGGTGACGCTGGATGAAATTTTTGCGCAATATGGCTCGATTGATCTTTTGAAGCTGGATATCGAAGGCGCCGAATGGCCCTTGCTGGAAACGAAGCCCGCCGCTTGGCTCGATCGAATCCCGGTTGTGATTCTGGAGCTTCACGGCCCGGACAAAGAGGTCCGTTTTGCCAAGTCACTCGAAGGCCACGAAGTGGAAGTGGTTCGGCGACACGAAAAGTATCTTTTGCTACATCCCGCCTTGGTTGAACCACGGCCGTGACCTCGGATGGGAAAACGAACGCCTTCGATGATCCGGCAAAGTGAGACAGCTGCGAATTCTCTTCCCGGTTGGCCGGTCAACGCCCCGGTTGCCTGTCGATTGCGATGTTGGTCAAATGACCATCATTTGAGACAACTCTACACAGGACTGAGCATTCTCCATCGTAGGGGGCACATCCGGCTCGCGCAGGAATTCGTTCCCGCTCCTCCTCCGGATTCGGATAAACCGCAGTATCTGCGCTTCGCCAGCATGGGGTATGCCTCGCTCGAAATCCGGGGACAAATGGTTGGTTTCGATATGATCGACAGTTCCGACTTGGACGAGGAGATGCTCCGGTCGTGCGATTGGTATTTCAAACGCAGTTTGGCTCTGTCCGCTCCAAAATTGCCCCACGGAAGCGCTCGTCTTCGTCCATGGGGACTGAATTATCAGGTCGAATGCGACCACTTTGACTGGTTTGCGCTCGAGCGCGATTGGCGATTGGGGAGCGGCCTGATGAAGTTTCGCGAAATCAGGCGCCATTTGCCCGGATCAGGGGCGGCGTCCATGGCCCTCAGACGGCTTGAGCATCCCCCGGCGGAAAGCGAGCCAAAGATTCTGTTTCTGACCAGGGTTTGGGACCACGATGATGACCCCGGGCGTAGTGATGAGAAGCGGCGACATTTTATGGAACTAAACGCCATGCGAGCCGAGTGCGTGCGTCGGCTCCGAAAGGCCTTTGGTTCCCGGTTCAGCGGCGGGCTCGCCGACACGCCTTTGGCGCGATCCCTTTTTCCCGACGCGATTTTTAGGGAGCCTGCCCTCACTCGGAAGAAGGCTTATCTGAATTTGGTCAAGAGTCACAGCATCGGCGTGACCACCGGTGGTTTGCATGGTTCCTTGGGCGGGAAACTGGGCGAATACGTCGCCATGAGCCGGGCCGTCGTGACCGAGCGGCTGGAGTGCCGGGTGGCGGGGAATTTTCGCGAGGGCACCCATTTCCTCAGTTTTGCGACGCCGGAACAATGTGTCGACCAAGTGAAGCTGCTGATGGAGGATCGAGCGACCCGCACGGCAATGATGGCCGCCAATCATCGTTATTACCGGGACTACCTGGATCCCACCCGGGTGATTGCCAACGCCCTGGCCCAGGTATTGGCTTCCTGATACTATCCTTTCCGAGACCGAGATTTCATCGATCCGGGATCATCAGGCGGAGTTCTTCGATACCTCTGGCGATTCTTTCTCTCGCTTGGGGCGGGGGAGATCCCGGATGGACACCAAAAAGGTCTTCAGCCGACACCCAGGCTCATAACCCAGCCGCGCGCTCAATCCGGGAAGCGGATACACGGCCAAGCTAAGGAACCCGTTTAGGAGCGATCGGCGCCGGTTTCCCCGGTCCCGGTGCATCCGGCTCGCTTGCAGAAAGTAGTGACTGTAGACCTTGCCCCACACGTCCAGCCGCCAAAGTGGCATCTGACCGGATTTTCGCGCCTTCGCGAGGCAGCGATGCATTCCCGGCAGTTGTCGGGAGGGATCGGAGCTCATGTTGCCTCCGTGGACCGCGACGTTCAGGAGACGAAGCGGCAGCCGCCGGATGCGAAAACCGCTGGAAGCGACGCGGAGCCACATATCGCGGTCCTCGCTGCCGAGCCGGCCAAAGGCTTCGTCGAAACCGCCGCAGCGCTCAAAGATTTCCCGCTTTACCAAGGCGCTGCAAGGAAAGCGGGTTCGCCTGCCCGAGATCAACAGATCCGTCCACGTCACCTCGATCTCCTCCTCTCCCCAAGGGTCGACGCGTGTCTGCGATACTCGCGTGCCGTTCCCATCGACTTGATGGGCCCGGCTGGCGACGACGCCGAAGTCGGGCGAAAGTCCGGCATAGGCCGTGCGCAATCGCTCCGCTGCGTCCGGTTCCAGCCAATCGTCTGCGTCCAAAAAGAGAAGAAACTCTCCCCGGGCGACCGCAATGCCAGAATTCCGAGCCGCCGACAATCCTCTGTTCGGTTGACTCACGACGGTGATCTTCGGCTCGAATTTCCGGGCCGCCGTTTCGCTGCCGTCGGTGGAGCCGTCGTTCACCACGATCACTTCGCAGGAGTGAGTCTGTGTCAGCGCGGATTGAATCGCCCGCGGCAGCAGTTCCGCGTGGTTGTAGACAGGAATCACGATCGAAACCTGGCCCTTCTTTCCTTCGACCGGATATGGGGGCACTGCGTTTCCGCCTGGCGGGAGGGGAGGATGATTCATATCGGGAGGAAGGTCTTCAGAGGGGGCCGATATACTCAACGCCGCAGCCCGAAAACCGAGCGCATAAGGTTTTTGGCCAAAAGCGCGGCGTTCTGGACGGTCATACTTTCCTGGCAAGCGGCCAAAGCCGATTTCACCGCTCGGCGCCGAGAGCCTGGCGCCAATGCCTGGAAGTGCGCCAAATCGTGCCGACTCGAGTTGAGGCGTCGCCGGAGGTAAGTGAGTTCACTGTGATCTAGTTTGCTCCCGAACTGTTGCAGCAAGAGAGACAAGTCATGGATCTCCTTTTCGGCCAAACGAACGGGATCCGCGTGTCTATCGCAAATGTTGGTTCCGTCGATTCGCTTTGTCCAAAGGGGCTCGAGCTGGTAGGCGCAACTCGGCCCGTGGTCTAGGATGATTTCGAGGAGAAACGCCCAATCGTCGGAAATCCGGAATCCCGTCATCCATCCATTGGTCACCAGATCTCGCCTCACCAGAAAAGAGGAGGACGGGGCCGGACAATGCCGGGTGAAAATGCTTCGGGTTGCGCGAGACGCCAAGATCCGCCAAGAACCCGATTCTTCGGCCGATTCCGCGGCCAGATAGCCCAAGGCACCCAAGTTGCCTTCGGAAACCTCCACACCGTTGGGTGAGATGGTGGACCAGTTCGAAAAGGCAAAACCTGCTCCCGATTTTCGCAAGGCCTCCAAGCTATCCGACAGAAAGTCAGGCAGCCAGATGTCGTCCGAGTCCAATGTGGCCAGAAAGGAGCCGGTGGCCAACGCGAGACCGGCCTGCCGGGCGGCTCCCTGCCCCTGGTTGCGCTGATGCAGGATCTTGACATTTGGGTAACGGCTGAGAACCGCCAAGGTGCCGTCCGTCGATCCGTCGTCCACCACGACGATTTCAACCAACGGGTGTGTCTGAGCCAGCGCGCTCTCAATCGCGTCGCTAACGAGGGATGCCCGGTTGTAGGTGGGGATGACGACCGAGATCAGATCACCTCGGCTGGTTGATTTTGGGAAGTCCGTCACAACTTGGAAGCGGGGGAGTCAGATGTCGAGGCTTCGTATTTCTCCAGTAGACGATCGGCAAACGTCGCTGCCGGATCTGGTGGGACCAATTTGCGGATTTCTGTGGCGGCTAGGCCGCCCATTGTTTCCCATTCATGGCGCATGACCCATGCCCGCTCCAGGGCTTCATCTAGGTCGATCACGGCGGGGGTTCGTGCGATGAAGCCGGTCTCGTTGTCTTCCACCACTTCGGAATTGCCACCCACATCGGTGACAATCGCGGGACGACCACACCACATCGCCTCAACCAGCGCAAGGGGCAAACCCTCCACTCTGGATGGCAGCACGCAAGCATGATGATGGCGCCAGACATCGGCGATGTTCGCAGACTGCCCCCCGAAGCGGACGGAAGTGAGGTTCAAATGGGTGACCATCCGGCGCAGGCTTTCCGAATGTCGACCCTGACCATAAAGGGTGACCTTCAATGCTCGTTCCCGCCATTTTGGGAGCGAGAGGACTCGAACCAGCACATCCTGCCCTTTGTCCCGAAGCACCATCCGGGCCGGACAGGCGATTAACCATTCATTGTCATCAGGCGGCCAGGCCAGTGAGGATGCGACATCGACCATCACGGGATTTCGGGCAACTTCTGCCAAGGGGAGGGATAGACCGACTTGTTCCTGGACAATTGACCGGTTTGCCTCGGAGACGAAAAACACGGCGAACGCGTGTTCCAACGCTTCAACCGCGTCCGTGAGCCTTTCATTCGTCGGGCCGTCAATCTCGGAAGCCTGCTGGATCAAGACAGCGTAGGGTATCGATTCTTCCCGACAGATTCGAGCCCAACGAAAACTCTCCGTGATCGCCCCCATCGAACCGAGCACCCATGTGGGACGATTCCGACGAAGACTATCGCGAAAGTTCGAACCCGGCTGGATTGATCGAGAACGGCCCAAGCTCCGATTCCAGATCCTCGCGGCCAGCCCTGTGTTGTCAGCCGAAACGGACTCCAATTTGGCCCCGGCCTTAACGAGTTCCTCGATCTTGGGATGGGGCGCGTTGGGGCGGGAAAGCAGCGCCGAGACTTCGTGTCCCTGCCCGCGAAATCGAAGGGCCGTCTGACTCCAAAGTTCCTCGCTGCCGCCCCAATGGCCGGCATTTGTGCTGACAAAGGCAATCTTCATTCTCGGGTTCCAAAAAAGACAATGCTAACAGATCTAGATCACTTTTATTGGGTGGTTCATCCGGTCCCATGCCATTCTGCCAAGAGAGCCTGAAGGCCTTTCAACCAGTTGATAAAGCAAGCTTGATGTCAGAAAGAGGACGGGGTATAACGCAAGGCACCCGAAAAATGTCATCAGAGGGTGAATCGAGGTGTTCGGGAAAAAGTCAAATACCCCGAGAATGGCGATTCCTCGAAAACCGTCAAGAAAAGGGAGGTGTTTCTTGGTTTGATTCATTTTGTCGCCCTTCTGCCTATTCATGAGGTCGTTCGTCGGTGGGCTTCGGCGGCAAACCCAGCTTTCGTGCGAACAACAAAATCGCCATTCTGAGTTGGCGAACGATCAGGTCTCGCCAGTTTCGGGAATGCAGCCCGGACACCGAGTGGAAAACGGACGCGAAGAGCGATTGTCTGGCGCCGACGAGGTCCCCCGATGTCATCAATTGCCTGGCGAGTTGTAAGTGGAGGCGGCCTAGCCGATTGCGAATTTCCCGGGAATGACCTTTAGGGAGCGCGGCCCTTAAGGCGAGAAATAGAAGAATGGTGGAGCGGAGCCGGTCCAAACTGGGCATTCTGGTCCATACTCCATTCTCGTGTGTCCGGTAGGCGCCCATCGCTTGCGGAAGGTAGGCGAAGGGACCCTTCAAACTGGCAAAAATCCAAGTGGGCCAGTCGAGCATCGGGAGAGTGGTGATCACGGCGGTGTAAGCGGGAATGACCTCCCGACGAACCACGACTGAGCAGGTTGCGACCGGGTTTTCCTCAAGGAAATCATTGAAGGTAAGTTCCCGAAGGTAGGCATCAAGGGGAAGGGTGTTTCCGGTTGGCTCACTCTGATGATTCACCATATTGACTTGGTGAAAACAGGCGGAGTGTTTGGGAGACTGTTCGAGTTTATCAATTTGACTCTGCAGTTTCGTCGGCGATGTCCAAAAATCATCGCCTTCACAAATTGCGATAAACTCGCCCCGGGCCATCGAGACAAACTCGGGCATCGCTCTTAGGCCCTTTTCTCTCTGGTTTTCTTTATATATGACTAACCGGAAAAGGTTTGGAAACCGGATGGCGTATTCCTCAATGATGGCCACGGTTCCGTCGCTTGAAGCGTCGTCCCGAACCACTACTTCAACGGGAAAGGTGGTTTCTTGTTTGAGAATTCCTTCGAGGGCTTCCCGGAGAAACCGCTCGTGGTTGTAGACGGAGCAACAGATGCTCAGCAGCGGGAGGGTATCCATTGGCCATGAGTGTTCGGAAATTCGCCGGGGCGCATCCAGGCGGGGCTTTTCATCGCTTGGATTGAAGGATTTCACGGCTGCGCGGTGGTGGCGACGATTTGAGAAAGAATGGTCCGAAACCGTCGATCACCTGACAAGGTCGGCGATCAGTTTGCAGATCCATCCAATGGCCTTTTCGTCAACGCTTTGACCGGTGGGAAGCACGATCAGTCTTGCCGCAATTCGCTCGGTTTCCGGGAGATTCCGCCAGGCCTCGGGTTGACTCGCTCGATAAGGTTCCATCCGATGACAACCCGGCCAAAAGTATTTTCGAGCGATCACGTCTTTCTCATGAAGAGCGGCAATGACCTCGTCCCGGTTGTGTCGACTTTGATCCGGTTCGATTTCGATCACGACATATTGGTAGTTGTTTCGCTGGGATGGATCGTAGGCGATCAGTGAAATTCCCGGCAAGCCCTCCAATCCCGAGCGATAGGATTCGTAGTTCCTTCGATTGACAGAGACGATTTCCTCAATCGCTTCGAGATTGGTCAGGCCCATCGCGGCGCAGATTTCATTCATCTTTCCGTTTACCCCCAGGTGAATGACGTTGTCAAAGCCGCTAAACCCGAAGTTCCGCATCAGTCGCATCTTTTCCGCGAGTTCGTCGTTGTCAGTGGTCACGGCACCTCCTTCAAAGGAGTTGATGAACTTGGTGCCGTGAAAGCTGAAGATCTCGCAAGAGCCAAAGGCTCCAATCATGCGCCCCTCGTGGGAACAGGCAAAGGCGTGAGCGGCGTCGTACATGACCGGGAGATTGTGGCGACGGGCGATGGACTCGATTGCCTCCGTATCACAAGGCCTTCCCCAGACATGGACGCCGAGGATCCCGGTCGTTCGCGGAGTGATCAGTTCTTCGATCCGTTTGGGATCGATATTGTGGGTCAGCGGATCGATGTCGGCAAAGACGGGCGTGATGCCCTGCCACTGAAGCGCGTGGGCGGTGGCCACGAAGGTGTAACTCGGAACAATCACCTCACCGGTAAATCCGAGGGCTCGGCTGGCGATTTCCAAGGCCACGGTCGCGTTGCACATCGCCACGACATGCCGAACACCGATCATGTCTGAGATCGCGTTTTCGAATTCCCGGGTGAAGGGGCCGTTGTTAGTCAGCCATCTTGAGTCGAGGGCCTCGTTGACTCTTCTCAAAAAAGAATCCCTGTCACCGAGATTGGGCCTGCCGACATGAAGTTTGGTGTCCATTTAGAAATTCGAATGTGCGTTGCAGGAGTCTAGAGACTCAGGGGCTGAAAATTCAAGTCGGGACTAATATGATTGTTTCGCTTAGTAGCCGTGGCGTGAACCCGCGAGGTTGTGTACAAGATGTCAACTGCTGAGCAAACAAAGATAACGCTAAGAAAACATCCTAGGATATTGAAAACTATTGAAATCGCATTCTAAAGGGAGAATGATTGCACGAAGTGGGCGTTTTGATCAAGGTAGGAGGACCGGTCCGGATCCACAACATATTAGTTTGGAGAACAGTCAAAAACGGCAGGGCTGACGAAATTTCCTCCTCAATGAGATGTTAAACCAACATTGTTGAATTGGCGGACCTTTCCATCAGGTATCAGAGCCACCTCTTCTAGGAAATCTCTCGGGTAATTCAAAAAGCGAATTGGGAGTGGGCAAATTAAATAGATCGCAAGCTGATTCTACGAACGCTCTTGGCTTATCGCAGAACTCCTCGTAAGAAATCGAAATTTGCCTTGATGAGCTAACCATTTGCAGACCTTCAGATATGGCTCGGTTTGTCTCAGCTACCTGCCATTGAGTTTGAATGATCGGCGGCTCTGAAATGACATCTTTATAACCGGGCGGCTTAAAAGAATACCAACTCGTTGAATCCCCAAAAAAACTTTCCCTAGCAGCGACTAGAGAAGATGCATTTGAGGCAGTATCCCGGTAAACAAAAATAAAATGAATCCTGGGTGATATCTGGCTCAGAAAAGGGATGTGCCAATTGCAAATTCCACCTTTTGCCAGAAATGGCATATCGTAAAGCGCCTGAAAGGAGGAAAGCTCACTAATAAAGGTTTCGACATCGATTGCTGCGAGTTGTTGCTCTGGGATTACTTGTTGGTCTGGAAAATCAAAGAATCTCCTCCAAAAATACCAAAACTCGTTTGGGCTGAGTATTCCACTGGTTTTCCCAAGCGCCGAACTAAAATCGGAGTTTTTAACGGCCTCTCCAAGTTCATTTCTCAAATCATAGTCAAACAGCATTCGTTGTAATCTTCCTCCTACTGTGGGCGCGAAAAAAAAGCGAGATAGAAAGTTTGTTGGATAGCAGAAAATACCAGATCTGGACAAATATTGGAAAATCAAAGTAGTTCCAGATCTTGCGCAGCCCATAATGAAAAAAATCGGAAGTGCGGATTGCTCTTTTTTGGCCAACAATTGTTTCTCCAAAGGGTTCAGCAACTCGGATAGTGTTGCCAGTTCTTGTTCCAAGAGAGGATTCTTTTTGTGTTCGAGTTTGCGAAATTGGTTGTCCATAAGCATAATCTGACTGACTGCAATTTGGCGGGCTACTTCAGGAGAGATGGGCCGAAACTGGAAAATTCGTTTCTCAGGGATGTTAGATCATAGGTGTGGGGCGATCAATCCGAGAAGCCTATTATAGTTGAAAAAGGCTGATGACTTTATTGAAATTGGGCGGGGCGTGTCATGATCACGTTTCAAATCGCGCAACAATTAGGCAATCATAGGTCGGATCTCAAATTGTCTACAAGACGTTTCAGATCACTGAGAGAACAGCGGTGGTCAATCGGCAGTGGCAGTAAGTCTGTAGAAATTTTGCGCTCGGTATCATAGCCCTTTACTGGTCGCTTGGTTACGTCGGGCCAGAGAGTGGGAATAAATAGATTCGCATTTTTGAGTCGGTGGCGGCTTATTGGCTTCTCAGGTAGGTATGGATAGCAAAATGGAACGTCACTGGGAGCTGGGGTCAGTAATAGAGTGTTTGATTTAGCCAAAATTGAATCAAGCCAGTAGTAATTTCGCAGTCTGAGTTGTTGAATTTCGTGAAAATTGATCGACCTAAGTAATAATTGGCTAACCTTGCTTATTCTGAATTTCTCGCAAGGTAGGGAGTTCTCGTAGGCGGTGTACGCGGTGTAGGCTTCGTCAAACAGGCCCATTGTGCGAAGTGTGGAGTGGATCAAGGATGCGCCTCTAAACCTCGGCGCTGTGACCTCTAAGGTTTCCGGTGAGAAGAGATATGCTCCGTCTGGAACGCCAAAGTATTTCCGAGCTGAAGTGAATGAGTATTGCTCTACATGTTTACCGTGAAAAAAAGCGTGGGTGTCGTCGATAATTAGTCGTGATCCGTAGCGTGCCTTTAGTTGATCAGTTGCGTGTCCGCAAACCCCATAATAGTTAACCCAAAGAATGAACTCATTCTGCTTCAATGCTGGAATTGGTCCTGGTGATAGGTCCGGTTTGATTGAATAGAAATTGGTCGGAATGCAAAGTTTTCTGAACGGCTCGAGTGCGGTGTCGCAAATATGAAACGGCACGTGAACCAACTTTGGTCGCAATTTTTCAATTATAGCAATTAGGCAACCCCGTCCAGTTGACATGCCTATCGCGAGAGGGTGGGGACCCGGACCGGCGTTCGATGTTTCTAGTTCAAAGAAACCACCTATTGGGCGAACTTTTTCCATGTTTCAGAACTGTTGCTTCGGTGTGTCGCTAAAAATGAAAATGAACATCTTGCAGCGTTCCAGTTGTTGCTGCCGGATCTCTATTCGTGGTGATGGCTTCACTCGAATTTCGGTCAGAGGGATAATCAATGATGTAAGTAACA
>JAGROX010000185.1 GCA_020440025.1 Verrucomicrobiia bacterium | reverse complement strand
TCGCACGGATGTTGACCGGCACTTTCTTCACGTCCGCTTCCTTCAACGCCTGTCCCGCTGCCGGAGCATTGAAACGATAGAGATCGCCGTATTGATCGCAGGCATAGATGCGGCCTTTGTCATCGGAACAAAGCGAGACCCACGATCCCTGATCGCCGCCGGGAACGGAGTAGAGTAGCTCCACCTTGAAACCCTCGAGCGCCTTGATGCGATCCACCGGGGTCGCCTTGTTCTCGCCAATTGCCGGGCCCACCTCGGCGGGTCTTGCGGGCTTCTTCGCCGGAGCCGCCGCCTGAGGCGCGCCCTTCGGTTTGGCCTTGGCTTTCGGGTTCGCCTTTCCTTTGGCGGGAGCCCCCTTCGGTCCCTTCGGGGCCGGTTTGTGAACCATCTGCGCATCGCTCGGGATGTTCGATTTCGCGAAAGGAATCACCCCACCGTCGGGAAGTTCCTTGAACATCACGTCTTTGATTTGCACCACCATGGCCGGCCCCCGATGAATCTGGAAGGCCAGCAATCCGGACAGCTCGCGCTCCTTGTCTTCGTGATCGACCAGATCGATCGTCACCTTGCCGTTCAACTTGTGAATGAGGTGATTGCCCTGAGCAATGATGGTGTATTCGTTCCACTCGGCGACATCGACCGTCACCGGATCACGCTCGGCCACCACCCATTGCTGGCCCTGAGGATCAATGACCACGCTCTGGCCATTTTTGACGATGATGCCACGGCCGCGCTCATCATAGACCATGGCATTGTTCGCCGGAGTCGGATGCACGTCACACTGGTAGCCGCCAATGGACCACTTCCCGTTCTCCGGAATTTCGGCGCTGCGATATTGAATGCCGGTGTTGTTGCCCGATTGCTTGACCTTCACCCGCAGCTCGAAGTTTTTCACCTCGCCACCGCGCCAGATCAGGAACTGGTTGTAGCTCAGTTGCTCGGGCCCAGTGGTCTTGCCAGTGATGGCACCGTCTTCGACCGACCAGAGTTCCGGATTGCCGTCCCAACCGGTCAGGTCTTTCCCGTTGAAGAGGTTTTTGAATCCCTCTTCGGCCGCGTGCAGGGACGTGGCAATCAGAAGGAGTGAGAGGATGAGGATTGAAGGGAGTTTCATGGCAGGCTCGCTTTTAGATTAAATTCCTGATTTCCACGATAGCGCATCCGGCAACTCTTGTGTCGGATCCGGCAACGGGGCCAGAGCCACCATTTCGAATTCAGGGCCGGTATTGACGCTCAATCCCACCCCTTTCTCAAAGGCGTCATTAGGGAAATTCATCCAACAGGGTCAGGTCCGCGATCCAACAGGGTTGAGTCCTATCGCCAGAAGCCCATTCCCAGCGCGATCAGGACGAAGGCCGCTGCCACGTAGTCCCTTCGCCCGAGACGATCACTGGCCGCGCTGAAGCGCAGAAATTTCAGCATCGCGCCGGTCGGGCAGCCGTAGCGACAATAAGCGCGGGTCACGAAAAGGGAGGCGATCAGACCCATGACGGCGACCGCGATCGTCACCCAGCCCGCGATGCGAAACACAAAGGCGTCAAAGGGCTCGATGCCGACGAGGCTGAACGGCAGATGCCCCATCGCCACGATGACGACCCACGCAAGCAGCACGATGGGCAGACAGCTCAACACCCGGTCGAGCCAGCCTTTCACGCCCGCCTGCCACGGGAGACGACGACTGAGCCAATCCTGCACCGCGCCGTAGGGACAGAGGTGGGTGCAGTAAACTTGTCGCCCCGTAAAAATCGGAGCGATCAATGCGGCAGCGGTCAGCAAGACCAACCCGGGCGCGACGCTCCAGGCGACTCCGTTTTGCGCCCAGCCGATCAGCAGCGCCTGACTCAGCATGTCGGCATTGATGAATCCCAGGTAGACCACGAGCACGACTTGAAACGCCACTCGCAGCCACTTCTTTCCTTTCAGTCGGGTGAAGGCGATGAGCAGGCCCGCGAGGACGACGAGCATGGTTCCCACATTTCGGACATTGAGTTCGATCCATGGCTTCGGCGGGATGGGCTCGCGAATCTTGATCAATTCTCTCGCCGTCTCGATGAGGCCTTCGGCGACGGTGATACTGGTCTTGGTTGCGCCGGTCACGCCGTCGATTCCGGCATCCACCATGTCGAGTTCGGCAATGTCACGGAGCTCGAACCCGACGAAAGTATTGAAGAAATACTCGTCCTCGGTGAGGTAACTCACGTAGGGCTCATTATCGAAGGTATCGCGAATCGCCAGACCGAGGAAACGCTCTTCAGGATCGATCACCAGCATCACATCCGTCGGCCCCTGGTAGCCGATCATGTGATCGGCATGCGGCGAAGTCCGCGACGCGTAGCCAATCAACTGCCCTTCCGCATCGAGCACTTGGAAAAGATAGGGCCGCTTCTCGACCGGCTGAATCGACTGGGCCGTCGGCAGAAATTTCTGCACTTCCACGATTTCGATCTCTTTGGGAAAACGCGACTCCCGCTCGTGACCGCCGAGCCGGGTCGCGATGCTGTCCGCGATCGCCTGACTCGTCAGGGTAGCCCCGGAGACCGCGTGAATTTCCGGGCCCGCCGCCGCCTCGTCTTTTTCGAGACCGTTCCACTGGGTGAAAAAGCCGGGGTCTTTCAACACCTGGCCCAGATGCTCCTTGGTGTCATCGCTGCGGAGCACTGCCGTTCCAAGGATGTGATGCTCCGAATCGAGTGCGACGAGCGTGTTGGTCGGACCGGAAAAACCGACGACGTGATCGGCCTCGGGCGAGGTCTGAATCACGTAGCCAAGCGCCTTGTCATCGCCGTCGAACACATTCTGGCCGCCGTGCGACGGATCCCAATCGCTGAGCCGGGCGGCCTTGGGATAAAACGGCAGCACCTGCTCCATGGTGATCGGTAGCTTTGCTGCGCCGCGCCGTTGCTCCACAAACCAGCCGTGCTGCCGATGAATCATGGCCAGCAGAAACACGAACACGCCGACGCGATAGGCGTGGAGTGCCCATCGTCGGAGTCGGGGTTTGGTGGAGTCAGCCATGCGGTGCCTGCCATCATTCGGAGTTTTGGCGAAAGCGCAAATCGGTTCCCCAGATATTTTTGCATTTCCACCTGCGTCGACCCATGATCAAGAGCATCTTCCGAACCTGAAAACCATGAAGACTCCCCTCTTTTCCTTTCGCACCTTTCTTCCCGCCGTGGCCCTGACGCTCTCGTTGGGTTCCGCCAGCGCCGCAGATTCCATTGTGGAGTCAGCCCGCGAGATTCCCGTCGCCTACGATGTCGATGTGGTCGTCGTCGGTGGCGGTGTGGGAGCGATCACCGCCGCCGTCGAGGCGGCGTCGAAAGGTGCCTCGGTCTTTCTCGCCGCCCCGCGCCCCTATCTGGGTGAGGACGTCTCCGGCACCCTGCGGCTGTGGTTGGATCCGGAGGAAAAGCCGGTGTCAGACTTGGAGAAAAAGCTCTTCGAACGGAAAGATCCGATCTCGGGATTCCCCAATCTACTGCCTTTCACCTACGAGGCGGATCAAAAGGCCAGCCCCAAGCACGCGGACCCCAAGGGCGATGTTCTCACCAACGGCGGCTGGATCAGCGCGCCCAACGATTCGGTCCAATACGATACCGACACCACCCTCATCGCGGATCTCGGCAAGATGGCGCGACTGGAGGCCCTGCACCTGATGGCTTATCAGCGCGTTGATGATTTCGTGGTTCAGGATGTGGAAGTCTGGACCTCGCCCAATGGCAAACTCTGGCGCGAACTCGGCAAGATCGAGGACGTTTCCATCGGCGATGGCGGCGATGCGGAGGCCCACTTTGCCATGCAGGTGAAACAGCCCTGCCGCTTCGTGAAATTGCACATCCGCAAGTCGCCCGAAGCGTCGCGCATCCTCCTCGGCGAACTGATTCTCCAGGAAGAGAGCGAGGCCACTATAGAACCCGAAGCCGTCAGTCCGCCCGCCACGCCCATGCAGGTGAAAGTCGCGCTCGACGACGCTCTGCTCGCCGCCGGCGTTCAGTATCTCTACGGCGCCATGGTCACCGACGTCATTCAGGATGAAAAAGGCCAACCCGCCGGGGTCGTCATGGCAAATCGCGCCGGACGCCAGGCCGTGCTCGGCAAAGTCATCATCGACGCCACCGCCCGGGCCAATGCGGCGCGCGCCGCCGGAGCCGAGTTCGCCACCTTTCCTGCGGGACCCCAGATCTTTCAACGCATCGTCGCCGGAGGCGAAGCGCAGAGCGGTGACGGCATCAAAAACGCCAAAACGGCTGCCGTGAAGTTCTACTCCAAGGAAGGCGCCCACGATGTCTTCGTCTACGATTTGGAAATCCCCATGCCGGATGCCAGTGCCTCGTCCTTTGGCCACGCGGAAGTGCTCGCTCGGGCGCTGACCTTCGATGTCGCTCTCGTCGACGAATCCGATGTTCTCTTCCAGGTTCCGCCCGATCCCATGACCGCCAAAGCGGCGGCGGCTGGCGATGCCCTCGATCCCGAGACGCTCGATCTCGCCGCGTTGCAGCCGAAAGCCATCGACCGGCTCTTCGTCCTCGGCGGTTGCGCCGGAGTCTCCCGCCCGGCTGCCGCCCAGTTGCTGCGCCCGCTCACCCAGATGCGTCTCGGCACCCGCGTCGGCGCCGCCGCCGCCAAACTCGCCGCAGCCACCACCCTTTCCGGCAACCTTCAGGTGCGGGGCGAATCGGCCAAAGATTCCGCCAATCCCGGTGAAGTGAAAGAATTCCTCAACGGCGCCCGTCCCACCGATCGCGGCCTGCCCACGGTTTCCTCGCCCGAGAGAGCCCTGCCCATTCTTGGCGAATACGATGTCGTCGTGGCTGGCGGCGGAACCGGCGGCGCGCCTGCCGCCATCGGAGCCGGACGCAAGGGAGCCAAAACCCTCGTCGTTGAATTTCAGGATCACCTCGGCGGCGTCGGCACCGTCGGACTCATCTCGACCTACTACCACGGCTATCGCAAAGGCTTCACCGCTGAGGTCGATGAGAAGATCAAGGAAATGGGCGGTCCCGTCCGGAAAGGCGGCTGGAACCCCGTCGCCAAGCGCGAACTCTGGCGTCACGATGCCGATGCCGCCCATTCCGAGATCTGGTATGCCACCCTCGCCTGCGGCGCTCTGGTCGAAAACGGCAAGGTCAAAGGCGTCATCGTCGCCACTCCCCAGGGACGCGGCGTCGTTCTTGCCAAGGCCGTCGTTGATTCCACCGGCAACTCCGACATCGCCGTGGCGGCGGGCGCGGAATTCATCACCACCTCCGCCGAGCACGTCGCCATGCAGGGCACCGGCCTGTCGCCGCGCGCCCTCGGCACCGGTTACATGAATACCGACTACTCCTTTGCCGACGAATCCGATCCCGTCGACCAATGGCGCATGATTGTCGCCGCCCGGCAGAAATACCGGAACAGCTACGATCTCTCCTCCTTCATCGATTCCCGGGAACGCCGCCGCATCGTCGGCGATGCCTACATCAGCCCGCTCGACATCATCAACGGTCGCACCTGGCACGACACCATCTCCCTGCACCAGAGCAACTTCGATACCCACGGCTACACCGTGCATCCCATCTTCCTCATCGACTTTCCCGACAAAAAGGAAATGGTCGCCCCCGTCCCCTATCGCGCCCTCCTGCCCAAAGGCATCGACGGCATCATCGTCACCGGACTCGGCATGAGCGCCCATCGCGATTCCATGCCCATCCTCCGCATGCAGCCCTGCATTCAGAATCAGGGTTACGCCGCCGGAGTCGCCGCCGCCACCATCGCCGAGCAGGGCATTCCCACCCGGTCCCTCGATATCCGGGCCCTCCAGCAGCACCTCGTCGACATCGGGTCCCTGCCTGCGGAAATTCTCGAAGCCCAGGATTCCGACGGCGCGCCCGACGAAGCCATCGCCGCTGCCGTGGCGTCTGTGGTCAATGAATACCGGGGACTCGCCCTCGTGATGGAGGAGAAAGAAAAAGCCCTGCCCCTGCTCCAGGCCGCCTACGAAAAGGCCGACACTCCCGAGGCCAAACTCGTCTATGCCAACATCCTTGGCATGATCGGCGACCCCACCGGCGTGCCCACCCTGATCGAGACCGTCCAGACCACCGAATGGGACGAGGGCTGGAACTTCCGCGGCATGGGCCAGTTCGGCGGCAGCATCTCGCCGCTCGACTCCCACCTCATCGCCCTCGGTCAGTCCGGCGATGCCCGGGGCCTCCCCGCCATACTCGAAAAAGTCGCCCAACTCGACGCCAGCAAAGAGTTCTCCCATCACCGCGCCATCGCCATGTCACTCGAGGCCGAGCACAATCCCGCCGCCGCCAAAGCCATCGCCGAACTCCTGAACAAAGAAGGCATGAGCGGCTACGCCATCACCGACATCGCCGAGAGCCACCGCCAGGAAGAGCGCTCCGAACCCCTCCGCGAAATCATCCTCGCCCGCGCCCTCTATCGCTGCGGCGATTACGAAGGTCTCGGCGAGAAAATCCTCCGCGAATACGAAAAAGACCTCCGCGCCCTCTTCGCCCAGCACGCCCATGCGATTCTTAACGAGGGAGCCGTGGCCAAGCAGTGACAAGTGAGCGCTTCACAAAGCGCAACCATCGAAGGTAGGCACTTGGGGCGAGGAATCGTCCGCCCAAAGGTCACGCCATCAGGATCGAGCTGTCAGCGGAAAATGCTCAGACCGACTCTCGGCGACCAATGGCCTCAGGTGTTTGTTCTGCCCTGCTGGTTTCGGATGGCGTGAGATTGGCCACGAGGGAATGAGTCTCGCCGACCTGAAACGAACTCATGTCGTCTTTCGAGGCGAGAATAAAATTGTAAACGTCATACCTCGGTTTCCCTTCGTCAGTGAGAGCCCGAGGTTGAGAGAGCCACGGTTTGATCAGTTTGCCGCCAAGCGTCGAACCATCGAATACTGAAAAATTGCCTCCGTGATTCAGGCATACGATCACGTGGGCTTCGTGCCCTACATCCACGATCGCCTCGACCTTCGCATCAATGGATCCTTCGGCACTCATCATGCGGTATAATCTTCGTGATCAGGAACCATGCATTTCTCTCGCCAATCTTGCGCGTCCGCGAACAGCTCCGTAGATGGCCATCCCTTATTCTGATCAGTCTTCCCTGACCAGGTAAGGTGGACGACGGCGTACTGCTTAGCTCTGCCAGAGATTCTGAAGAGTACGTCATCGCAATCGCATCGATGAGCGATCGCCTCCGCTTCGAGACCGTAGAGCTCGCTATCGGTTCGCAACTCCTTCTTCAGCTCCGCGACCAGCGCTGAACCATCATCCCGAAGGCCGACCCATGGCTCGAGTAGCTCGAATCCCAGAGGATGTTCGGCAGTGCTCATTTCTTGGCAGAACGTCGAGGTGTGGCAGCGGCTACTGAGAGCGCCACCTCGAAACAGGGTTAAGGGTTGAAGTAAAGAGGGTCATTTCGACTCGGAGCGAGTAGCCGCTTGTCCACCACCGCCTTGTTCTGCCCCGTTTTTGATGTGGTGGACGTGAACTCGCCACGCGTTGATACACGCTCTACGCTCGCGGTCTGATCCTCCATTGTAAATCGCTCGGTAACTCTCATGGGTCAGCTGATTGAGAATTGCAGCCAAGGCATCTACCACTTTGTCGGGGCCGTAGTGCCTAACCGCCTCCCAATGCCCGGGAGAGTTCTTCAGGGTCATTCGGGAAGTAGGTAGCGCTCTAAAGTCGTTCATTTGGGCGACAATGGCAGGAACTGCTTCCTCGCCGAGCGCTTCCATGCCAGAGAACGCTTCTTGCTGGGAGTCTGAATCCGTTATCGACGCCAAGAGACGCCCGACCTCCCTGAAATGTGGAGCGCCCTTTTCAGGCTCGAACTCGCGGACGATTTTTGTCTGCTGCTTGAGTTCCTGAACAATCGCAGCCTCAACCTCGGGGGTGGAGGCAAGAATCGATTCCGCAAAGCTGCCGGCCAAATACAGACCCTCAACAACAGGATCATCAACCTGAACGGCAAAGACTAAACATGGTTTCCCGGAGAGTTGCTTAAAATGGCGGATGATGTCCGCGTGTGTATCTTTCCGGTCATAAAATCGAATCTCAATCTTTCCTTTGATTGGAGCTGGCGATTTAAGCTCCTTGGTCAAATCGAACTCCAAGGAGACATACTCGTCCGTTCCCTTCACAGCGTTGTAGTGAAGCTCACCGATAGCGATGGTGTCTGATTTCGCGGTAAGTTTCCAAAGATCGTTGGGAATCTTGGCATCCTCTGCGCCTGATCTCATCGCGGCGCACGCAAAGGCAATCACGAGAACGATCAAGGTTGAGTTCATTTTCTTGGCAGAACGTTCAAGAGCAGGTAGTTCCTGGAACGGAGCCGACCCGAGTTCGAGGAAAGTTTGGCGAAAACGAAGCCGAAACGCAAGAAAACTGCGTGCGGGAAAGGAATCACCTGACTCGCCTTGTTCTGCACGGGCTAGTTTTCGAATGCCCGAAAATCCTTCTTTAATTCCAAGTAGACTTCGGAATCACTCCTGATTTGACCTTCGCTCTTGAAGAGTTTTTCGCTCCTAACTGGAAGAACTTCCCAGTCTTCTGAAATCCAAAAGAGTTCTTTTAAGTCTTGAGCGCCGTCTTTTCCATTCTTGTAAATCACGATGTAATCTGGAATTCCCCGACCGGAAAGCGACCATTCGTGAATACTAATTCCGGGAATCTCCGAAGAAAATTGTCGATCAATCCCTTTCACGCCCAGTGGATTCTGAATGATCGAATAGACCAACTTTCCACCCCAAAAAATCTGCGCCGTCTTTGTTCGGGTTCTCTTTGATTCTAAACGCTTCAAAATCAAATCCTTCCCCCTTCGAAACTCCGTCGTCACGAACAGGTCAGAGTCCAAAGATTCGATTTTCAATTCCGGTATATCGGCTGCGAACGACAGCAACGGCGAGACCGCGAATAAGGCCAACGCTGCTATCGGAATCTTCATGCAGAACGTTCAAGAGATGCGAGGCGAAGTCTTCGCATCCTCGCCTTGTTCGCTCCGAGGAAGGTTTCGCGCCCAGATTCCAGTTTCCAAAATTGATCCAATCGTCAACATGGAACTCATCGGAACTGCAAAGTGAATCAGCCACATCCGCACGGTCGGATTCAAAGGAATGAGAATCGCGACCAGGAGAAAGGTGGCAGCTAAAACCAAAGCGGCCTTCGACCAGCAAATAGTCGCACCTCCGCCGTAAACATTCACCAGGCCTTGGTTCTTCTTCGACCTACCAGCAGCGGGAATTGCGAAACAAAGCTTTGATCGCTCTCCATCTCGATTCGAGATCATCGAGCGCCCAGCAAGCATCATAAGGACGGGAAATACGAACCCGAAGAACAGGGGGTTAATCAAGTCGAGCATCAATTTCATGAGCGAACGTTTAAGAGCACCTGACCGCCGTTGGAACAGACCAACCACCTCGAAGCTTTTCGAAAACGAATGGCGATCTAGCGGTCAGGTGCCTCATCTTGTTGGCCACTTTTCAGCTGATCTCCGGGCAAGTCGCCTTCTTCGAATGGCCATGGCTCAAATGACGAGT
>JAGROX010000184.1 GCA_020440025.1 Verrucomicrobiia bacterium | reverse complement strand
GCTGTTTCCCATGATGGCATGCCGCTTGGCCACCAGGTCCCGACAGCGATTGAGAAGATTGAGGACACATGACGCCAAAGGATCAAGCTGGGGCTTGCCGGGCTTTGAGGTTTCGAGTGCGATAAACGGGGTTCCGATCAGCCACGGGTTTTCTTTGAGCAACAAGGGCAGTTCCTTGTTGCAGACCTGCCAATAGAAAGAGGGAACGCCACTGCTCCGCACTCCGTCGGGTGCGACCAGTCGTGAGCCCGTGCTCAGGGAATTCTCAAGCCGAAATTTCTGCAGTGTCTCCAGCTGTCGGAGTGCTCTCCTGATTCCGACGGGTGGCGTGCTCAAAAGCACGTGGTTATCGATCAGAGAGCGGGGAAACGGAAAGAGGACCGACGAGGTGGTGATTCGTTCTACCATGCCATCCATGTAGAGGCGATTGGCGAGTTCGGCAGCACTCTTCAGACTCGTGTCGGCCGGGTCCTCGCCCTTTTTGCAGCCTTCCATTTTCCGCTGGATCAGATACGACTCGAGGCTCTGTCGCATTGAGGAATCGAATTCGTGGGTGAGAAATCGAACCGGCACCTCGGTCCAGATGGGATCTTTTTCCGGTGTCACGAGCAACAACGAGAAAGGCGGCTCGATCGAATCGAACGTCGTCGAGGTTCGCACCATCCCGCCCATGGCATGAGCCAGTCCGGCAAGCGTTGCGAGCAAGGCGGCCTCCAGTTCGATCCCGAACTCCTTGGCGAAGTCGTCCACCGTCTTCCAGATCCGTGTGAGATTGAAAACGGAGAGCCGACCGAAGTTTTCATCGGGCTGCAGGCTGGCTGGTATGGGGGCATGCTGTTCCATCGTTCTAAAAATCTTCCTCGACATCGTCGACACGCCAGCAAAATCCGCGTGTCGTATTGCTCAGTCGGACTGAAGGAGCGTCAGTCGGTCAGTGTGTCAATATGGGTGCCAGGACCACTCGACAGGCGCGACAGCAGTCGCGTAGGCTGGGCTTCCACCGGACCAGGGCTGCTGCATCAGTCGACTGAAATTCACTGCAGTCTGCTGCAATGTCAGCGCGAAGAGTGGAGGAACCGACTCAGCCGACAGATCCGTTGACAATATGATCACCCTTCGACACATGGTCGTGGCTTTGGGCCGACGGCACCTTGTGTCCAAAATCAGACGGCGAGGTTCAAGATCGCCTCCCGGAGAACCGGAATGGCAAAATCGTCAATGATCGTCAGTCGCAGCGGACAAGACTGGCTGACGAGTCTTCAGGCGAGCAACCTTGCTTCAGTCGAAGCGGCAACGAGTTCGGCCCGAGCATCGTCGGTGAGACGGAGCCTGTTATCGTCCAACCGCAAAACCTTACCGGACTCGACGAGGTGGTTCAGGACCGGTTCATGGACGTCGCGACGCTGCACGGGATATTTGCGCATGAGATCGCGAAAACTGGCTGGCTCTACCTCAAGGAGTTTCCAGAGCATTTCGGCGGCCTTTCGTTCGATCCGTTCGCTCTCCGCATTGCGCTTGAACTCACGCAGAGCCATCAGGTGGCTGCGCATGGCTGAATCTGCCCAGGACATGGCCAATGAAACTTGATCAGAGGTGATTTCCTTTTCTGTTGTCAGTTGGGACAAGGTCCAAAGTAAGCTGGCGGGGAGGTTGGCAAATTTTGCGGTGAACGGACGTTCTGCGGCATCGACGGCGTCCAACTTTTCCACGAATTCACGCTGCCGGAGGTGGAACTCCACGGCCACCTGAACGTTCATCCGGTCCCACCAAAGGCCCGCCGCGTCGAGGCGACGCAATCTTGTGAGTCCCCCCAGCGTAAGGCGGTAGTGCTTGTATCCCTCCGCGATTTGCTCGGAGTCGAGATCATCGCCGCGGGTTTCGCGAGTATCGGTCGTTCTGGTCAGCAGTGTCGCTGTCAGAAGGCTTTCCAACTCCGATGCGCACAGCAGCTGTCTGCCCAGTTTTTCCGCAACGATGGAGACAACCTGAGCGCGCCCTGATCTGTATCGCTCCTTGCTGGAAGTCGAAGGGTCTACAAAGGCCCGCGCCGACAGAATGCCTGCGAGCGTCGTCCGTGCTGTTTTTGATTCTACTGCTTCTTGCCACAGGCGGCCCGCTTCATCCAGGATCAGGGGCGAGTTCCGGTCCACTCCCTTCCAGGGCTTCCGTAGAGCTTCCATCCCCGGGTTGTCGAGAAAGACGATGGGTTCGTAGAGGCATCGCCCCTCGTTGCGTCCGACACACGACTGGGACAGCATTGGATAGCCCGGCAGATAACGGTGGATTCCGTCGACCGGCAGCAGCGTCTTGCAGCCGATCTTATCCATGAACATGTCGATATCCTTCACCCGCCGCCACGGGCTGGAGAGCGAGCTGGCCTGACTGCTCAGGTTGGCGAGGAAATAGACGTCCTCGCGGGTGGTCACTTCCATCTGTTCTTCGCCAGGGTCGGAAGCAAGATGCTCATCGCTGCGTCTGCCCCCTACGTAGGCTTTCGCCATCCCGTCGAGCTGCTTGGACGGGGCAAGACGACTGTATTCCGTCAAGTCTTCCTGTAGGAAGCGCAGGGGCTGAAAAAGGAGGTCGGTGAGCCTACGTTGCTGGCCGGATGCTCCGCCTAGATGGAGCAGGTTGAACCCTATGGACTGGAACTCGTCGCCGAGCGTCATCAGGCCGGCGTGCGGGCCTCCAATGGAGGTGAAGACGGCTGCGATCTGGACCGCAACCTCCTCCTCCGGAACACCGCTCAGGATGGAAAGTGCCTTGATAGATTTTGGGATCTGGTGGTCTGTGTTCATGGGGGCCCTAACAGGATTCCCGACTGTCTGCGACACGCCAGCAGAAAAATTCGTGTCGAAGACTTCAGTCGATGCCGGACGACTTAAGTCCACAGTCGTTTGACTTATGTCCAAGGTCTCTCGACTGACACAGCGTCAAGTCCCTCGCTTCTCCAGCAACGTACCAATCCAGGCGGTGGCGATCATCGTCAGGATGACCGAGGTGGCGAAAAAGTAGCCCCCCGTATGCACTTTTACCGAAACCATTCCGTCGATCTTTACGACGACGACCAGGAGTCCCCATGGGGACCCGTTAAGCGCCAATCTGACACAAGGTCAAGATCCCAGCAGGGAACGAGATGCCGAGAAGATTCCGCAATGCAGTAGGTCCAACCGTCCGCCTCCTCAGGATTGAGAAAGGGCTGACCCAAGACCAACTTGCGGCGCGCCTTGTCCTCGCCGGGTTGGTGAATGCTGACAGGGTTTGGGTAGCCAAGATAGAATCTCAAATACGAAACGTGTTCGATTTCGAGTTGGCAGTGATCGCCGCAGTGCTGGGAGTGACGGCCGACAAGTTGCTACCGGGCGGTAAGGAATTGAAAGGCGATTTGCAGGCTTTGCAGAACGGGGGGCGGTGAGAGACGCCGTTCTGTTCTTTCCGCCAGGCGGGGGAGCGCGGCGGACGCCTCAGCGGATCATCGAAGATCGTTTCTTTAGCGACCTTAATCACTGGCGCCCCACTTAACGGCTGCAAAGGGATCTTGAACGTCTTGTCGGAACAGGGGGGGGGGGGCGACGCTCTCAAGCATCACCTCGGCAAGCGATGAATGTTAAACCAATCTTTCTCAGCCTATTGATCGGCCAATGTGATGCTTCTCGGGCTATAAGGGAAAGGGTGTCGAGGCAACGTCGCGCCATTCCTCAGGTTCAATCGGATCAGGGTGATTTCCCTTCATTGACGCATTGGTTACTACTATTCTGGCTTCAATCGAGGCAGGTCTTCTGATTTGGTTCCGCCAAGCCAGCGGCGCGCACCGCCCTTGGCTTCGATTCGGAACGGACGGATATGCGGACGTCTCACTCCCTTAAGACCAACCTGCCTGTATATGAGCTTCCGATGCTCTTCGTCACCCTGGTGAGCTGCGCACCCGTAACGACCGTCTGCAAAGATGATGAGGTGCTCACCTTTTCGATCCTTCCCGTGCGAAGCACAAGCGGGACAGCGGGCCCGTTGGCAGCCGTCTGGCAGCTCGGTTAAGTTTTCAAGTTTTGAATGGTCAAGTGACATGGCAAGCTGACCACACGGCTAACACGGCTAATCTGTGGCCCTTAATTTTCTGTTGAGAAGCGAGTTCGAGAGGTTGCAGATCACATCATATAAGTAGGCACACACCACGTGTGCCGTGTGTGCCGTGTGTGCCGTGTGTGCCGTGTGTGCCGTGTGTGCCGTGTGTGCCGTGTGTGCCGTGTGTGCCGTGTGTGCCGTGTGTGCCGTGTGCTCAGCCCTGACCTGCATTTTCCTTGAATCTGACATTGTAGTATCCGCGCTTGCGACTCTTGGCATCAGTGACAAAATTTTCTGTGGGCTGAGCCTGAAATCGGTGTTCGAGTTCGCTTCTCAGCTTCTTGGAAAAGCTCATTTCGCTCTCTGCGGGAAGACCGCGTGATGTGCAGAATTCGCGGTAGCTCGCCCCGAGCTGTTCGGTGGACAGGCCTATGCCCCCCTTTTCGATGCATTCCTCCACGAACAAGCCGACCAAGTCCGATTCTCTCACACGCTTCGCGATCCGGTCTTTCTGTTCGTCAGTCATCAACAGGTCGCCGTATGCTTCGATCTCCTGAAGTGCTTGAATGGCCCCCCAAAGATGCCAGTTGAGAATCCCGCCTCCCTCTTCCTTCAACAGGATTTGATCAAAGTTCAGAATCCGCTTAGGCGGGTCGCTCGTCCTCTCGAAGGGGAGGATCACAAGTCGGCGCTCCCAGGCTGAGCCATCGGATTCAACCTTAACCCTGAGCGCCGCATTGCTCGTGATGATTGCGTGAAGATCGCCCTTGAGAGGGACATCGTCATTGGAGTTCTTTCTCTCCGTGTTCAGCCTGTCTCCTCCCGTGAGGGCCTTGAGAAGAGCGGCTCCTTTCTGCCTCAGAAAATCCGGTGGCACATCCCGGCCGGCGACCAGACGCTTCCCCACGTAACGCGAAAGTTCAAAGCGGGAAGTCAAGTTCTCCGCTCGCAGCTGAGTGACGGAATCCAGCCCCACCAGGGTATCTAGGATGAGCTGGTAGATGCTCTTTCCGGTGAGTCCGCTCCCCTCGAGAAGAACGATTTTCTGAAGATCGTTTGGCCCGATCAGGACCAGACCGCACACCCTCTGAAGGAGGTGAATGTCGTCTGGATCCAGGACGGGGGTGAGCAGTTCGCCTAGAAACCGGGGACAAGGCTGCGAGGGGGCGAACGCGATGGCTGACTTTTCGGTTAGATAGTAGCCTCGATGGAAAGCGATTGGTGCCTGAGGCAAATCGGGTGGAATGACGGGAACGATGCCATTCAGGGCAGCATAAAAGTGCCATTGGATTTGGCTCCGCAGCTCGCGTAAGCGGGTTGCTGCTGCGGCTTCCAGTTGCTGTCGGATCGAAGCGATAAGGCGTTGGTTTCTCTTGAACCGAACAGCCTCTTCACATTCCCGGGCGAGACGATTCAGATAGATAGCGATCATCTTCTCCATCTCCTTTGAATCCAGCTTACTCCAGATGCCCTCCGCGTTGGAGAATGTGAAGAAGGCCCCCAAATCCAGATCGTAGAGAAGATCGTTTTCCCGCAGGATCCATCCGACCACAAACCCCTCATTGAGGGCGATCCCACCATTCTTCCCTTGCTCAACCGGAGGGCCATATTCTTGAACGAGCGCATCGTATTCGCTGTCACCCTCTTCGAGGCTTCCGATCTCCCAATTCTCGGGCCAATGGATGTCAGAGAATTCGATCACTTTGACAGGATGAGCCGAGGAGATGTAGTAGGGAACTTCAGAGGGGTGAAGGCCATCCACTACCGTGTGGCCGCCTCCACCCCGCCATTCTCCGACCTCAGCGCCATCCCGCTTCAGCTTGACGATCTTGTCCACGTAATCCCCGGATATGAGATACCAGTAGTTCGCACCTCGGCTTCCTTTTGACCTCACCGTTTCGACGATGTCAGGATTTGCTTCACAGAATTCCTTCTCTGCTTCCTCCTCATCAAAGTCGATCGAGATGAGATTTCCCGAAGCTGGGCCGACGAGGATTCCGATGTTCGATCCCTCCAGCATGCGGAGATGCTCTGGATCGCGCATCACCTCCACGTCCAGTTTCTGGAACTCCTTCTGGATCGGCCGTTTCTCGCCCCAGGCAACCTGGATCAGCGTGACTTGTTCACCGAAGATGCTTTGGAGTCTGCCGACGCGGGTCATCCCGGGTGGAAGATCTTTGAAACACGTGTAGTTTTCCATGTAACCGATTCATTCGGGCGGTCGGTATCTAGTTGGCGCTGGTAGCCGACCGCTTTTTCTGTCTAGTTCTTAGGACAAGGGCATGGCCTGCAAGAAGCCTTCATCAAGCTTCGGGCCGCTCGCCGGGCCCTTCGGAGATGAAACGTTCAACCTCGTCCTGGTCGAATCGAACGACCTGTTCGGTAGGGGCACCTTCCACCTCTGCGATCTCACGCTTATACTGCGCTACTGGATAGCTGCTGTTGTTGGGATCGTCGAAGGCTCCCTCCGGAAACGGATGGTCGATGCTCTCGTTTATTACTTCTCGTAGTTGGCGTTCAGGAAATAGACCTCCTGGCGAACCAGTTCCGATCCGACACGCCGCTCGCCTCCAGGCGTGCAAACTGCCTGACAAGGTGTCCAGGTGTGAGGGCCCGCTCCGAGGCTAACGGCGTAGCGCATAAAGCTGTTTGCGCTATCTTCGGACAGTCCGGCTACAAAATACCAGCCGTGGAGGCTCCTCCCGCCGGAGTGGACGACCATCGCGAGAGGGAGTCGCATCGCCAAGTGCATATGAAGGCAGGCCTGAGCCTCGATCGTGGCCCCGCCAAACTCGATGACGAGGAAGCGCCTGGGGCCCGTGTTTGCGAGACAGCGAGTAGATTTTTCCCCTTTCAGGTTCATACCCTCTCGAGCGATCATGGGAGAGGGCACGATCAATTCCGTTGAGCAGATCTCCGGTCCCCATTCGAAGACGTGGCGGGTTTTCATGCGCTTCACCGACTCGCCGGCGCAGATCAGGGGGTCGCCGGGAAAGAGCATTTGCACAAGTGCAGGCGCGAAATTGAGATGGTAGTATTGGAGCGACCCGAATGCAGAAGCTTCCCAGAGACGCTTGATAGGATTGTCGTAGGACGACACCACCTCCTGAATGTCATAATAATCGACCTCGGGCCAGCGATTGTCGGGGCTCCCGTAGAGATTGAGATCCTGCTCGTTCTTGATCTGGGCAGAGTTTTCGATCGCATCGAAAATCTCTGAATCAGGAACGGCTCGTCTGCAGCGCATGGTCTTCACCCGGAGGACTCTGGTAATCTCCTCAGGTGGCAGGATTCGGTGGAGGCGCAATGCGGATACGAACAGCCAGATATGGATTCCGAATTCCGGGACCGATCCGATAATCGTTTCAACGTTCGGCAGAAAGGGTTGGTGATGGTAGGTTTGGGATGTAGATTTCATTGCTTATTTAAGTTTGGGCCGGTTTCAGTTGCACCTGAAGCCGGCCCTTTCGTTTGGGTTTACTGGAGATTGGGTTGAAGGATTGGTCACGGTTCGGGTCGGGCGCCGGGTCCCTCCGTGATGAAGCGTTCGACCTCATCCTGGTCGAATCGAACGACTTGCTCCGAGATGCGAATCGGCGCGAGCCATCCGAGCTTCACGTAGCGGCAGACCGTCCGCGTACTGACCCTGAGAGCGTCCGCGACCTCTTGCTTTGTCATGAGGGTTCTCATAACGGTAAGGATCCACACGGGGTGTCGTCCGTCGACAACCTATTGTATTTAGCGAACCAACGTTTCGTCAGAAAACGTTGTATCAGGAATCCTCGACAATCTCGGAATCGCTATCCGACTCACTCGCGCGGAAGAGTCCCTCGGCGAAAATCTCAATCGAACTCTGAAGTCCCGAGATGCCGTCGACGCCTTTACAAATTCGGAGTTCATGAGCAGCGCTGTCGAGCGGTTCGACGAGTTCCGGAAATCTTTCCCCGATCACCGGGTAGGTCGCTGCGACGCTACGATAGGGTGGAACTGACTTTTTCACTAGCTCAGTGTATACCTTCTGATGAACGTCCTCTCGCTCCGCAAGCTTGCGAAAGATGTTCTCGAACTTTCGATCAAGGGCTGAGTAATCTTCTTTGAGAATTTGACTGGCAGCCTCCTGGATCGCACCGGACTCCGTGAACTCGGGACATTTGCTCCAGTCCTTGATCCCGATCAGGGCGAGAAACCTCAAAGCACCAACCTCACCCTTTCTCTTATTGAGTTCGAGGCGCATCAGCTTGTCGCTCTCGATGCGCAACTCATTCAGAACCCAACTGACGAAGTCGGGCAGCTCGGTGAAGAATTCCGTAAACCACTTGAGCTGGTCTTGAGAGGCTTCTTTCGGAAGGACAAACACCCGAGCGAGCTTTTTGACGACCCCATAGACACCGAAGGTCTCGGCGCGAAATTTTTCGACGCACCGCGGCCAGATTTCACCGACGAGGTAGGAAATGAGACGCTCGGTGTCGATACCATCCCGTTGATCTTTCACGAGTGGAGTGTGAATGACTCACTGGGGATAGTTCAAGGTGGAAATAAGGGCGCCGTATATCCCGCGCGTGGTCCAAAAAATGAATTCTCAGATCCCTGTCGAGATCGGAATCAAGGCGAAATTGTGAAGACTATCGAGTCCGAAGAGAGCAGATCCCAATAGTTGAATTTCGGTCGAAGTGGAATCGATGTGGAGCAGCGATTCCCTTTAGTTTGTCCGATGAGGAGATAGATCGCCGAGATGCAGCGTGAATCGAACTCAGGCCACAAGACTTTCATTGTTTTCTTCATCAATTCCATGAGCCGACCTTTCTTCCTTTCCTTGCTCGAAAGCGGTAGACAGCGACAACGATGGCGTAACCCGCCTTTTTTTGTCGAGATAGACTTGGCTTGTGATCCGGATGTCGGAATGTCGGAGAAAACGGCTCGCCTCGAAGATTCCGTATTCGGCCGCGACCAACGATCCAGCCTCCTTTCGCAACTCGTGAATAGGACGCTTCTTGTCGCCCCCCTTCTTCTTCAACCATTTCCCAAGGTTCTTGAAGACCAGGTTGCAGCGGTAGTATCGGGTTCCGGAGTCGGGTCGATTGTGGGCATGATCCGATTCAATGACGAACTCCCCAGTTGCTTGCTTCCTCATCGACTCGAAGACGGCGCAGACTTCCTCGCTCAGGTCGATTTCTCCGGCTGAGTCCTCGCTCTTCAATTCGTGGTATTGCGTGTTCTGGACACGAAGGACACAGCGCTCGAAATCGAACGCCTCCCAGAGGAGGTTGTCGATCTCACCACGCCGTAGTCCGCATACGAGGGCCAGCAGCAGCGCTTTAAATTGTTCCGGACTCTGTTTCTCAAATTCCTTTTGCGCATCAGTGAGGATCTTGCGGGCATCGATCTTACTGTGGTAGCGCATGGAGGGAGGCTTGAGTAGGGGGACGCCGACGAGAGGTAGAGGATCCGGCATCCGCATCCGCTCTCGAAGAAACGGCAGATGCTTCTTCGCCATCAAACCTCTGGCATTTCGGATGATGGTGTTCGAGGTGTTGATTCGACTGCGCTTGCCTAAGGGATCGGCATCTTCACCGACGAGAAACTCGTTTCGCCAACGGACCACGCGATCAGCGGTCAGCTGGTCCAAGTAGACCTGATCGACTTGCTTCTGCCAACGCTTAGCTCCGCCTCTCCGTCCGTCGAATTTTTCGGACCCGGGGATCTTCATCGCGTCGGCGTAAATTTTTCGGATTGCTTTCGCGTATGAATTGAAGGTTGAGCGGCGAACTGTGACGAAGTCGGACACCACACGGATCAGGTCGCCGACGGTGGGACGTTCAATGAAGGCGGTTTCGTCATTTTCCTGTCCAGGCTTTTTTCGCGGATCCTTGTGACGATCAACTGCCTTATCCCATCCGATTGTCAGGATATCCATGTAGATCTCCAAAGCCTTGTCAGCAGCGGCGGCCTTGTTGCTCGATCCAAGAGGAAATCGCGTCCGACGCCCACCGTGTTGAAGCTGGACAGAGTAGTGCCGGTCCTGCACTTCCGCCCGGTCGACCATCCTCGTTCGCCGTACCACTTTCGTCTTCCAATATCGGGTGTCGGTCTTTCCGTAGACCACCGATTTGGGACTCACTTTGGACTCACTTTTTTTGTCCATACATGACAAAGTAAAGCACGAAATGTCACACCATCAACGCCAGGTATTGTTTATTTTCAACAGGTTGCAATAGAAGCCGAACGTCATCCTGAGACAACCTTCGACACCCCAGGAAACCCATTTCCGCGACTGTAAATCTGCTGGCTACGCCT
>JAGROX010000183.1 GCA_020440025.1 Verrucomicrobiia bacterium | reverse complement strand
CGGTCAAAACGGACAGCGTCCTGAGAGTTCTTCTGCACTGAAGCGATGCCGTTGCTCGCGCTCCGCTTGGTCGTATACATCTCACTGGAGAGAATGATCTCCCCGTTGCTGGCCTTCAGGTTGAAGTGGAACTGACCGTTCTGAGCTTTCTTGATTTCGAATTTTCCGGGCATGGTAGTAGTGGGGTTGGTGGGACATTTCCGGCATATCAGGAAGAGCGGTTAACGGCAAGTCGGAAAACGATTCAGCGGTCACGACACCCTGTATCGTCGGTCACGACTACGGCGAATCGGGGCGAGTGGCGGTGAGTTATTTCTCACCGTGAGAAATTTCAGCAAGCCCGGGTGGCGCAACCTGGGTTGAGCATCACCATGACCACGATGAACCCACGACACGGACTCTGAATGTGGCTGTCAGTCGGCAATCACATCTATGTCCAAATTCTTTGAGCGATTGCCTTCACTCAATCGCCTGCCATTGACACCATGTGGGATCAGTTCACCGCCTGGACCAAGCCATCTCTCCTAAAAACCACCAATTCACGCTCCTGTAACCAATTGAGAGCATGATCCCTTGCCGATGCCGTCATCTGGAAGCAGGATCGGGAGATCTCCCTCGGTGTCATCGGGCCTTTGACCCGCAGCTTTTCGAGGATAAGGCGAGGTCTGTCAGGAATAGCAGGGCGATCAGAAACGTCAGGTACAGGCTCAACCTGCAGAATCTCCTGCAATCCTCGGAAGTGACAGTTCGAGAGCCACTTCGTGATCGTGACGGCATGGTTTACCGTTTCGCAGTCGATAGTGGTGGCCTCAGGATTCCGAACAAAACAGATCGTGATGGTGATACTGGCGGCGAGATCGGGAAGCCAATGCAGGTATGTCCGATAGCACGGGTGAACAACCTTCAGGATCTCCTCAAGCTCGCTTTTAAAGCCTTCCAGCGGCGTAGCGGAATCTGTGGGGCAATTGATCGTTTGATTCTTGTGCATGGCCCAGAATGCGGGGAAACCGGTGACACGCTTGACGAGATCGTTCCAAGGGCCCGCTTCCATGAAGCCCAACTCATGACCGGGTGAAATATCGTAGGGAGTGAAGTCTTCCGGTAGGACAAGGACATGCGGGTAGCTCTCAGCGTTGAATAGTGGAGTGCTGGCGAGTTCAGGCAGTCGATCGCGATGACCGGCCATCAGCATGTTCACCGTGCCATCCCACATTGGTCCGGCCAAGTTGGTGGCCTCTTTCGGTGCAACGTAAGCTTGAAGTGCTCCGGCGATCGTGGCCTGGGACATCTCATTGGCATCGAGTAAGCGATCCATGAGGAAGGCATCCCTGTCCCCGATCAGAAGAGCCCCATTTATGGTCCGTGAATATCGAAAGCGGAGTTCCTGTTCTTCAAAGGACGACGTTAGGAGGGTGTCCAACGTGTAGCTGCGGCGGTTACGAACTCTCGTTTGGATATCCTTGAGCGGAGACAGGAGCCGACGATTGAACTCCAGCGATCCACCAGCGGGAATGGCAATGAGTGCATTGAAGGAAGGTGCCACGGTAAGACCTCCGGGCAGGAAGAGTCTGACCATGGGACCGATAGCCGCCGCCAAGGCACATAGAGACGTTCCAAGCCAAGCCGGCGATGCGGGATCCTGCCAACTTTTCGTGGCACGCAGAGCAAGCAGCAATTCGTCATCAAACTGCAGCACTTCGTCGAGCCGGATATTCGGAAAGAGGATGACGCGAGGCGTGATGATCTTGTTCCTCTCACCCGGGATAGCGGTAGCCATTGTGGCGATCATCTTCAATTCAATCTTTGCTCCAGTCTTTCAGGGAGGCCTCTTCTACCGGGAGGAAGGGCAAGTAATCCATTATCCATCTCGATCACTTCGCCCATATCGATCAATTCTCTGACCAGTGGCTCATACAGTTCCTTTCGTTGCACGCTGAAGGTTCGGACAACGACTCTAAAGGGGCAGGGGCCATGGCGCCCAATCGCCCGCAGAATGCTCTTGCTGCGTTTATTCCTTTCCTGACTCGCAGCTTCGTCTTGGAAGCGCATCAGAGCTGTCACATGCCTTCCTGCCGCACGCTCGCAAATGCCGTCTAGCACGGGCAACACGGGAACCATGCCATCGGCGCCTGTATTGGTAGCAATGGCAAGTGCTGAATAGAACTGCAAAGGGAGGCTCCACAGATTGCCAAGGGGGACGGGGCTATCATGCGCTTTCACTTCCAGCTCTACGTGGAAGTCCTCCATGACGTGCATCAGGTGATCTGCAACCCGCTCCGGGGGAATGGGACAGCAGCTCATTCCTGCGATGCGTGCCGAATAGAGTGAAGTCATTGCCTGATCCCACCAGTGCATCGCGTCGCTCAGCGCCTTGGAGGAAAGGTTGCCATCAGGGATGAAAGGGCACGCTGTCGCGTCCACAACGATGAACTGTTCCAGTAGTGACCGGACACCCTTCTGCTCCATGAAAGTGACCATCTGTTGACGTGAGACACACGAGATCATGCCCAGCTGACGGGGTTCCAGGCTCCCTGGACCTTGGCGGGCATGCAGATTGCGCATGATAGAGTCGGATCCATGTTGACCCAGTAGTGCCGTCAGCATCTCCGACCTACTCCGATCACCACGTGGGGGAGAGGCAAGCATTCGGAAGAGATCTCCGTGCTCGTCGAAGACAAGGAGTTGGCCATCAATTGCCTCATTGAGGCCAGCCAACAGGGCGTCCACTGCTGGGTTGGACAGAAAAATGGTGGGGTGATTGGCAGCCACCAACTCTCTCCCGTTTGACCGTCCACGCCCACCAAGTCCCATTGAGTCGTCGCTGAATGCGCCGCTCTTGATTCGTCGAAGGATGTCCTTGGTGGGGTCATTGAGATCTTCCCCTTCCTCTGGGCCGAATCGGATGAGGTCGAGGGTGTCACGCCGGCAGTTGCTGGCAGCATCACGAAGAATGCTCTGCTTCATGATCAATGGTCGTAGGAGCATGGAAAGCAGACGGCGGAGGCGAGGACTCTCATCGGCGCCGATGATGAGCAGATTTGGTCCGGTGGGGACGTTGCCGGTGATGTCTCTGGCCAAGCTCGGATAGCGCTGATTCAAGCCGCCGATGATTGAGGTCATGATGAGCCCTGTCAGCTCCGGTGAAATCCCACATGCGGAGGCAATGGTATCGACAGTGGGAGTGACTTTCCAGTCCGGGGGGCGAAAGTGGAGGCGTTGGGTAGCGGTGGGAGTGAGGGGTTGGCTCATGAATATTGGCAGGTTCCAGGAGTCACGATTGCGTGGCAGTAACGTACATCAGAGTGGAACAGGTACAAGTGTGAACCAATGCACACTGCTGTCAGGATGCCCGTTCTGCAGGCATCAGAGCGAGCCAGGAAGCAGAGCATCGGCAGTCCCGGCGTAGTCGTCTCGTTCACTGCTGAGGGAGAAGCGTTGCTGTATCAGCAATTTTTCCGATGTTTCTTCCATCGCTCCAGATCTGGGTGGGTGGCGACGACAAAAGGTCGGGCGGGCCGAACTGTTCGGATTTGCCTGCGGTGGCTCTGCCCGCCAGCTATGCGCATGATCTGTCTCCGATGTTCTGGATCTTTCGGGTAGACAACGCAGCCATACTTTCCCGAGGGAAAGATGACCAGGTGATTCCCTTTGTTGTCATGTCCCTCTTCGGCACACGCAGGACAACGAGCGATAATCTTGTCTGGAAACTCTTGAACGTTCTCCAGCTTGGTAATGTCGAGACTCATAGCGGAATAGAAATAGGGCCACACGGATAACACGGCAAAATTTCACTCCTTAGTGGTGGTTTGAAGATCCGAAGGGGATAGGAGTTCATTACAGATTACTCAAGGATCCAAAAAAATGCGTGTTAGCCGTGTGGCCCGGATTAATCGATCTTCTCTATTTTCCCTCGACATCCTCCTCGTCAACTCGGAGCAGCCGCACTCCGAGATAGCCTCGGCGCCGGTGCCCGAAACTCTCCAGATTCTCGCTCGCGACGGCCTTGTGGGCATCAAGCATCTCAGAACGCAACCGACGTTGGAAAGCGGTTTTACTGACCGGCGGCAGGTCGTGCTCCAGACAAAAGTCAGTATACGCATCGAACAGATTCTCGGTCAGGACTTTACCCTCTTTTTCCGGAATGACCCGGCGCGTGACGAAGGCCATCACCGAATCTGACTCCGCGAGCAGGTCCAAGATCCGCTTCTTTTGCGCAGCATCCAATTGGATCCGCCCGTAATCACTTTCGAGATCGCGAAGGAGAAGCTGGGCTCCTTCAACCATCCACGCGAGGATGCCTTGCCCCTCCTCCTCGACCAGCAGCTTGCCGAAGTTGGGAATCGGCTTTCCTACAGGCTCTCGCTCGAATCGGATGATCAACAGACGCCGACGCCAAGCCGACTTGTCACCCTCAATCGCAACAACGAGGCGAGAGTTTGCCGTGATTATGATGTTAAATTCGCCGACGATCTCGGAACGCTCGTCTTTGCCTTTGCTCTCTATGGACATCAGGTCGCCGCCCGTCAGTTTCTTGAGGGCAGAAGCGCCTTTCTGATTCAGAAAATCCCCCGGAACGTCACGGCCAGCCAAAAGATGCTTTCCAACGTAGCTTTTCATTTCGAAGCGACCGGAGAGGTGCGACGTACGCAGTTCCGCCACGTTTTGGTGACCTATTACCCTATCAATCACAGACCCGATCTGGCCCTTTCCAGCGCCACCTTCACCTTCGAAAATCAGGAACGTCTGCGACAAGTTCTGACCGAGGATTGCTTGTCCGGCATACTTTTTCAAGAGCAGGATGTCGCTTTCAGGCAAGGCATGGCGAAGCAACTCGTTCAGGAAACGCGGGCACTCTGCCTCGGGATTGTAGTCGATTCCGATCTGGCCGAGCGAGCGGTACTCGGGCGAGAATTTCTTCAACTCCACCGTTTCTCCTGTCACGTGAAGCATCCCGTTCCGGACGTGAATCACGCCCTTTGGTCGCTCGCGAAACGCGTTCCTGTGTTCCGCCTTTCCTGCCAACTGCTCCGTGAGCGAGCGGAGAAGGTTTCGGGTGCGCTTGTTCAATAATTCGGGCAGGTCGCACTGATCGGCAAGGGCTTTAATGTCGCGGGAGAACTGGTCTCCGATTGCGACCGCCGTCCTCGGCTCCCATACTCCCGTTTCCGTTTTATATTCGAAGAACCCCAACCCGGGATCGTGGATGATCAAATGCTCCTGAGTGAATTTTTTGACAATCGCGGGTTCATTGAGGCTAACGCCACCCCGTTCACCGACGGTGAATGGGTAGCCCTCTTTTGCGATCAATTCTTCCAGCGGTCCAGGAACCCACGGAAGATCCCAACCGCTCGGCCACTCGATATCCTCGAAGCCGCACGAAATCACACGGGATCCTTCGCGGGCATAGGTCGGACCGTCAGGATGTATTCCATCGACAACTGTGACACACCGACCCGCGCGAAGTTCACCGATCGGCTTTCCCGAGGTATCGTGGAAGGGAGACGGTCCAATGGGGTATTCGCCCCTGATACGGAACCAGTAGTTGCAGCCTCGAGCACCCCTGGTGCGAATCGTTTGCTTGCACAGTTCGGCATTCGAGGTGCGGAATTTTTCCGCAGCTTCATCGCCATCGAGATCGATGGAGATGAGGTTTCCCGAATTGGGTCCTGTGAGGATGGCAATGTTTCCCGCCTCCAGTTGGTAGTGGAAGTTCCGCTCCTCCATCTGGTGCCGAGTCAGATCGGGCCATCCCTTCAAAGTCGGGCCCTTTTCACCGCGCGGCACCGGAACGAAAACGGTTTCGAAACCGAAGGTCACTCGATTGTCGATAACCCGCTCTAGGCCCAACTTGCGATACTCACTGATGATCGCCACCAGAGTTGCGGGATCTGCGAATTTGTCCCCTTCGACCAACCGCCCTGCACTCTCTCGCAACTTGTCGCGGGAAGAGGTAACCTTTTCACCGTTGGTTGTTTCGAATTTACCTTCGCTCTCCTGGCTCTCACCCAGGCCTGCAGGCAGGGGAGTTTTATTTTCGTTAATCTCAGTCATTGTTCGTCCCCCCCTTTCCGTGAATTGGATTGCCATTCTGCGCCTTCACTAGTCCATCGAGATAGTTCATCAGCGACTGAAAGTGAATCAGACGAATGCCACGCGTGGCGCCAGGCTGGCTGATTACAATAGACTTCACAGGCGCTTCGGGCCCCAAGATGAGATAGTTCATGGTCCCGCGCGAAAGACCGGTCCACTGGCAGCGTTCGCCCACCTTTGGTAAGCGGATGAATGCCGGCTGAGAAGGATCGGATTCTCGGTTCGTCCCGCTCGCCGGAGGGACGGTTTCCGGGATCGTCTTGATTTTTGAGCGACGATCCAGCCTTTCAACGATGTCGTTGTTCTGCATAACGGTCGCAGTCTGCCAGCCGTCGATGTCGGAAAAAAATGGGGAAACGGAAATTCGCTTTCCCCGGACATTCTTCTCGCGATGGGACGCTGCTACTTCTCCCGAATGGGACCGAGATCGAGAATGGGCAGCCCGCGAACGTGCTGCTGCAGAGCCGGGAATGACGGGGCATTCGCCAGATATTTCCGAAATTCCATGCCTTCGCAGGATGATGGGGGTGACGCGAATTCAAGCCCGGTGATCAGCTGTTTTGAAGCGGTGACTAGCGGACTACCCGGCGACTCTTTCCGTGTCTTGGTGTATTCTCGGATTTTTTCATTCAGAGGGTAACCGTCGTTGTCGATTCCTAGAATCCTGAGAAAACACTCAACCGCAGGAAATGTCATCAGCCAGAGCGGAAACTCTGGATTCAGCCAGTGAACAGCGAGCATAGTCTTGACGGGGTTGATCCTGACGCGCGCTCCTTTGTCCTCAGCGGTATCGAACATCGACGCGATACGGCGAAGGAACCCTCCTCCTTTCGTCGCCATTCCTTCAGCCAGGAAGAACTGAATCCGCGCGTCCGAGATTACGGTGAAGGGATCTTCCACGACTCGGCGTTCACAGAACATCTCCTCCAGCTCCCATGCTTCGATTTCCGGATCGACGACCTTTCCCACAGTCATCTCGGTAGCGATATCAAAGAATACGGTACGCAATGAGCGAGCTGCCTCCCGATATTCGGCCTCAATGTTGAGGTCGATTCCTGCTTCTTTTACCACGTCGGCGAGCAGGGAGAGTGTGGTTGGAGTGTCTCCTGAACGAGGCAAATCTATCGAGGCAGGAAGATAATCCCACGCCAGATTCTGGCTGATTTCGTAGAGTGCTCCACAGTCAGTATTCAGGTCAATTCGTCCAGTCTCGAGAAGGGATGCTTTGGCACCGGCAAGGGATACTGCGGCATAGCTGTCGAGACGGGTTACCACGATCTCTCGAATAGCTGGGAGGCGCTTGGCATAGTCCTCCTCCAGGGACACGGAATCAAATATTGGCGGCAGCCTCGACACGGCATTCGAAGAATCAGTTCCCAATTCATATAGGCCAAGTGCGACAGCAAGCTCCGCCTTCTCAAGGTCAGACATTTCATCCCAAGCGCTCCCGCCCAACTCTGTCAGCAATTCCTTTGGAATTTCTTCGTCACAAAGGGCGAGAAACAATCGCCGAAAAGCCAGCCAATGCGGGCAGTGCTGGGGAAGGAAGCGCCCTGAACCCGCCGCAGGATGGAGGATCTCGCCGAGCAAAGCGAAGGCGATGGCGTTATCAGCCGCGCTGGCATGCAATTGCTTCTCCTCGAACAGGGGAAGGACGTATTTCTCGAAAGACGTCTGATTGCGCGCCACGCCAGCCTTTTTCAAGGAGATACGAGAAGCCAACGCGAAAAGAAATTTCTCTTCGGTTTTCCTATCTTCAGGAAGGCACCAGCGAAAACTCATTCTCCTGCTCTTTTTAATCATGCGCCGCCCGAAAGTGGCTCAAAACCCAAGCAGCTCGGCTACATTAAATTGTTGTATCTCGGCGACGATACCGCAAAAGGGTCTGTCGTCACTTTTCCAGTTTTTCTGAAGCCAAGCATGTCTCTACGGAGTCGACAGCTCCTCTGATATGAGGGACCTTTGGACAGACTGCTACTGGTGGCAACCGGGTTCTCGGCGATTTCCCGACAGCGTTTCTGCATGTGCTGGCTCGCGAAGTCTTGAGCGCTTATCCGCAGATGGATCCTAGGCAGATCGAGGATGTTCAGTGTCGTCGGAAGTGGCTTCGAAGGCGAAACTCCTGGAGACGGACTGATCTACCCCATTCTTCCAGTGGACTCGGGTGTCGGCGACTTTTGTATCTCGCGGAGCGAATCGGTCAGACTCTTTCGTCAGCTTCAAGCATGAATTGAGCGTCTAGAACTCCACCCAGGTAAGCCAGCTTTTCTTCGATCGTATTCAGCGAAGTCACACTTTCTCCGTATTGCTTGGCAATCCTGGTAGCATGATCGGCGACCACGGTGTTGATCGCATCGGCGGACAAAAGCCATGGAGGCGCTGGAAAAACGACCGGATCGATAAGGGTGAACGCTAGCCGACAAATGTCTTCCATGGATCTCGCCATGACAGCTTTCGGAAGCTCGCTCGCAGTCGGTAGGCCCAGGCGCTGGAGGGAAGCGTTCAGGTAGTAGCGCCCTCGCATGTGGGGCCAGGCAATAATTTCCCCCTTCTCGACGAGGTCGTAGAAGGTGCTGGACGGTAGCGGGCGCTCGAAATAGCGGTCGAACGCCTCACGAGAAACGATGTACTCGGGTCCGTCGATTCGAGATGCTTTCTTTTGGCGGCTCGCCATGCACAAACCATCCGCCATCGTGCATCGAGCGCCACCTGAAAACGTCATCCCACACCCCGGATGCGGATGTGGGTGGGATTCGGCCCATCACTGAAAATCGAGTTTTCGCGGCGGGAAGTGTCCTCTAAATTAATTAAAAATCCTTAAGCGGTTGCCAAAACGGTTGCCAATTTTGCACCATTTTGCCGGATTTCGGCGGATATTGTCGGACACTGGCGGAAATCGAATCGCGCACCCCAAAGTGCGCTGAGCCCAGTAAACAAGGGGGTTCCAGCGGAAAAAAGATGGAGCCAACTGTCGGACTCGAACCGACGACCGGCTGATTACAAATCAGCTGCTCTACCAGCTGAGCTAAGTTGGCGTCTACCAAGGCGGGTCCCGAGTGGGATGATCGCCTGACGGGCTGGAAGGGGAAGGGTATCGCTTTTGCGACGTGCCGCAAGCGGCAGTTTTGATCGAAATTCAACAGGGTTGGGTCGTGGATCTGACCCTGTTGGGTCGGGAGTTCTAGTTTCAGACTGTGCCGAAATAGCGGTCGCCGGCGTCACCGAGGCCGGGGACGATGTAGGACTGCTCGTTCAGGCCTTCATCGATGCTGGCGGTGTAGACAGGGATGTCGGGGTGCTGTTCGTGAAAGTGGGCGATGCCCTCGGGCGCTGCGATGAGGACGGCAAACTTGATCCGGGTGGCTCCGGCGGCTTTGAGCTGGGCGGCTCCTTCGGCGCTGGAGTTTCCTGTGGCCAGCATGGGGTCGATGAGAATGACGTCGGAGTCGGCGAGGTTGGGCGGAAATTTGGAGTAGTAACACTGGGGCTCGAGGGTCTCTTCGTCGCGATAAAGTCCGATGTAGCCGACCGCTGCCTCGGACAGGATCTCGGTAAAGCCATTGAGCAGACCGACTCCGGCACGCAGGATGGGAACGAGGGTGAGGGGGCGTTTCAGGCGATAGCCGACGGTCTGGCAGAGTGGCGTCTGGATCTCGATGGTTTCGGTCTCAAGTTCGCGGGTGATCTCGTGGACCATGAGTTTGGCGATGTCGTGGAGGGCCTGACGAAAATGGAGAGAATCGGTGTCAGCCTGGCGCAGCACGGAGAGGCGGGTGCGCACGATGGGGTGATCCATTTCGATGACGGAGCGGCTCATGTCGGGAGTGTGGCAGATGTCAGTGGATTTGTCAGGGAGTCAGTCAGAGGGACGGTATCTGCCGGAAGCTGATTCGGTGCTGGGGACGGCGGGTGAGCGTGGTCTGAGGAAACTCGGGCAGGTTTTTCAGCGGGCTGGTGAGGTGGCGGCGTTCGAGCTCGACCCGGGCGGCTTCGCGGAGGGCGCGCCAGCGGGAATTTTCGAAATCGGGTGCGCCGCGGACGTGGCGAAGGAAACTGAGCCACTCAACGTAGGCGCGTTCGACATCGCCGGGGCCGATCTCGAGTTCGGCAGCGGTGCGACGAAAGGCGGCGCTGTCTCCGGAAAGCCAAGCTTCGAGGGCTTCGGCGGCACCTTCTCCGTATCCGACGGGGAGGCCGAGCCGCAGGTAGCCTTCGTGATCGACAGGCCCGTACGCCTGGCGGCAGACGATGGCAAAGCGTTCGCTGCCTCCGCCGATGACGTCGGAGGTGTCGCTCTCCTGAAATCGATGACTGGCCCGGAGGTTGGCGAGATGCCAGAGCATTTCGTCGATGGAGTAGTGCGGATCTTCGAGGGCGGCGGCGATGGCGAGGCCTTCTCCGTTTTGAAAAAAGCTGAAAATGATGCCGCGTTCGGTGGGGTGACCACGGTCGTCGATGAGTCCGAGTTGGCGCCAGGCCTGGGCGGCGGAACCGGAGGCGGCTCCGCGGATTTCTCCGGTAGATTCGTCGGTGTAGTGGGTTTCGGATTCGACGGCGACGGTGCGGCGCTGGGTTTGGAAAACGACGCGTCCGCGGGAATCGGTGGTGCCAGGCACGAGGACCGAAGCAAAATCAGCGAGCGCGGCGATGGCGTTACCCTGGGTGACGAAGCGACGAATGACGGCTCCGGCGAGATGAGGGGTGAGGAGATCGGGTAGCAGCACTTCGATCTCTTCGAGGGTCATCTCGGCTCGGGCTTTCGACAGGCTGGTCCAACGGCGAACCTGACGCGTCAGGGTGTAGCGTTCGGTGTTGGTGGTGGCGTCTTCGGAACTCTCGCCGGCGGGTCGAATCCGAGTGGCGATGGCGATCTCGGCTCCGTAGTGACGACGTCGATTTTTTCGGTCGGCGAGAATCTCGGGGAGCAATCGATCGAGTCGGCAGAGACGGCAGCCTTGCGGAAGGCGCTCGCTCACCACGCCGGCGCTGGAGAGGGCGGGCAATCCGTGATCGTTTTCCACCACCCAGACTTCGGCGAGGGGCGCGTCGGTCCGAGTTCCGGGAATCTCGGGTTCCCAAACGCCTGCGGAATTGAGGATTTCGCCCCGAGTGGGACCGAGTCCGAAGAGCCCGCTCTTTTTCCCGACTGGGGTCGATGCTTTCTCATCAGTGTCGTCGGTCTGTCCAATGAAGCCAAGACGTACGCGCTGTTCGGAGAAGAGGCGTTCGGTGAAAGTGCGGGCGGCAGCAAAGGTGGATTCGTCGCGCAGGGCGGCCTGCCGCATGACACGGAGCAGGGTGGGCCAGTCGATCTCGTTGCTGCGGCGGAGTTGTCGCGGCCGGGCGTCCATGAGCCGCGGGCTGCGATCGGCGGAAATGACGTAGCCGAATTCGTCGAGTCCGCGTCGACCGGCGCGACCGAACATCTGCAGCAGTTCGTCAGGGCGGATCTCTTTCTGAAAGGGGCCGTCCTGATAGAGGGTGTCACCGATGAACACGGAGCGGACGGAGAAATTGATCCCGGCCGCAAGACCGAGGGTCGCGACGATGACACGCAGTTGACCGGCTTTGGCGAGGGGTTCGATGATGCCGGCGCGTTGCGCGAAACTGAGTCCGCTGTGATGCCAGGCGACCCGTTTTCTCAGCATGCGCGTCAGCTCGGTCCCGGCGGCGCGACTGAGGGCGGGGTCGTGGAGTTCGATGGGGTCGTTGTCGGGCAAAATCTCGGCGATTTTGCGGGCGATCTTTTCGGCGGAACGTCGATGTGGGGCAAAGATCAGGAGAGGGCCGTAGTCGGATAGCAGGACGCCGAGGGCGAGGCGCTGCCAGAAGTTTTTCACCTTTTTCGGGGCCCGCTCAGGCAATCCTCCGAAGGGGATGTCATCGAGAGGCACGGGCCGATGATGGGTTTCCACAATCTCGACGCGTCGACCGAGGCGTTCGATCCAGGCGGCGACATCTCCGGGGTTGGCAACGCTGCCGCTGAGAAGGAGGAGCTGGGTGGAGGGCGGCGCAAGGGCGACGGTGAGTTCGTAGTTCAGGCCGCGACGTTCGTCGCCGATCATCTGGTATTCGTCGATGACGAGGAGTCGCGGCCCTTCTCCGGCGAGGAGGCGCTCGCGCTGAGTCTCCAGGGTGGCAACGAGCACGGGAGCGTCAAGGTTTTCGGCGAGGTCTCCGGTGGCGATGCCGACATTCCAACCGGCGGCGCGCCACTCCCGCCATTTGTCGTTGGCCAGAGCCCGGGTGGGCACGGTGAACACGGCCTGTTTCTGGGAACTGAAAGTCCGCGAATTGACGAGACTCTCAAAGACGAAGGTTTTTCCGGCTCCGGTGGGCGCGTTGACGATGACATCGGCGCCGTCGGTCAGTGCCCGGATGGCCTGTTGTTGCCAGAGATCGGGAATCGCGATCCGGATCGGCAACTGGTCGAGGACATCGAAGGCGCCATTCATGAGCTGCTTTGGATTACGCCGCGCCTTGAAGGATGGCGATGGAAAATCGTGCGCTGACTCCTTTTCTCAATCGGGATTGGTGGTCCCGATACCAAGCTTGTCTCGTTCCAGTCGAAGGGCGTTGATCTCTTCCTGAAGTTCGCGATGTCGCTGCTGGCCGATGCTGGATTCCCGATTACTCAGGGAAAGGTAGACTTTGAAAGCATCGAGGGTGTCCTCGGCTTTCAGGAGAAAGGGCCGGGCGGTCGGGTCGATCTTGGTTCGCAGATCGCTGAGAGCGCGCATGGCTTCGTCGACGAGGGGCGTGGTGGCTCCCACCACGCCGCCGCCGGTTCCGCCGATCACGCTTTCATAGTGATCGGACACTGGTTTCAGGATTTTCTGAACGGAATCGACCGAGGCCTGCGCGGACATGGTCAGATCGACAGGTTGAGTGCCAAAAGTCAGCAAAGCGCGGGCGGAGAGATGGCCAGGCCATTTGGTGAGGATGCCCCGGAGCCTTTCCTGAACCACGGAATTGCGGGCGATGCTGTCCATCTCCATCGTCCCGATCAGATTCTGAATTGCCCCAAAATCCTCAATGGCGGCAGCGAGTTCGGGAGGGGTGGTGCCAAAGACGAGCGGCTCGAGGGATTCGATCGATTGAAACACCACCAACTGCGGGCGGAACAATACGCTCAGGTCTCCGGTGGCGGCGGAGTCCAGCAATTGGGCTTCGGCGAGATCGTCGGGATCGGGAAAAAAGAGGGCCTTTGGCGGAATCGGCATGGCTGCGGCGGCTTTGGCGAATGCCGGGATCTTGGGAGCGGTCGGCATCCCCAGGGTGCGAGAGCGTCCCAGCTCACCAGTAAGGGCGAACTCACGAGCCGGGGCAAAGGCTTCATTGATGGGGTCGCCGGAAAAGGCGGAGCCGAGCATCACCAGGGCAGGGAGACTCAGATTCACCCCGGCGGGTGCCGATCCCACGGCGGAGGCAGAGAAGGAGAATTCGGCCAGCTTCTTTGAAGGCCAGCGAGGAAAGGATTTTCGGATCAAGTTTTCCACCCGATCTGTTCCGGCAACGACGGGTCCCTCGCGGTCGTAGGTGAGTCGCATCTCGAACGACTGGGCGGAAGCGGCCGTAACGAAGAGACCGAAGAGGCTGCTCTCGTCTTCGCTGGGGTCGCGGACTTTCAGACTGGCGGTTCCGCCGACGGGTTGATTGGTGGCTTCGTCAAGAGCCAAGTAGGTGATCTGGACTTCGGGCAGCTTGATCTCAGAGACGGCGGGCCCCTTGTCATCGGGGTCCGGCGGTGTCGTCATTGCCGGGACAGCTCCATTTGTCGGCGGCGGGGGAGTGGTGCTCGTTTTTGGAGGTTTTGCGTTCGCGACCTTGGGTTCAGGCGGCGTCACCTTGACGGGGCGGAACAACGAGATGGACTTCGCGTTGCTGGGATTCACGTCCGGCTGAAGCGTCAGAAACTGATTCCAGTTCAGTGGCGCCATTTCGCAGGCGCGTTGAAAAAGGAGTCGCTGATGATCTGGCGCTTTTCCGGGGTGGGCCAGGAGCGCGAGTTCCATCAGCATGGGCGCGAGCCGCTGATCTTCGGGCTCGGAATTGCGGGCGGCGAGTTTTTCAGCATGGTTCCAGAGCACCTCCGACACGGCACCGATGTTGGAGAGGGAATTCACGACATTTGGCTTTTGACCCCGGGACAGTCTCGCATGGGCTGAGCGCGCGTCCGGATCGAGTGGCCTGAGCGTCAGGGCCAGAATGAGGGCCTTTTCCTGCACATCAAAATCCACCTGAGGCTCATCGGCGAAATTGCTGGCCAGCGCGGTGAGGGCGGTGGCCAATTCGTCTGTCGCCGCCGAGTCGAGGGACAGGGCGTCCACTTCAACAATGGGGCGGGAGAAACTCGGTGTGTCGTAGCCGGCCGCCAAACTCGAAGGCTGGCAAAAGGCGGCAAACGCGCTGCCGATGATGATGGCAAAAATCACCATCCACCGAGTGGGAAAAAAACGAAGTGGCCCGAGCGGTCGCATGGCGGAAAAACGGAGGATCTGACGTCAGAAAAAGATGCGCGGTGACCCTAGCATTTCGCGTGAGTCAGGGAAAGAATTTCATTTTTGTGAAAATTTCCATACTTTTTACTTTTCTTAATCAATATTTCTATTATTAAAATTATGCTTGGCGAGTGTTCTTGGGAAGCCCGCCGGCATTTTTGACCAGTATCAACGCTTCAAACTACCATGTTCCAACTGCCTCGGGTCACCTTCACGACCTTGCCCGCCGTTATCTTGGCTGGGGCGGCGCTCTGTCTCGCATCCTGTGCGGTTCCGGGTTCTGTCTCCACCACTGACTCGTCATCGTCCACGTCCACGGCGTACCCGACCACCCGTGGCGCTGCCACTGCCTACAGTGTACGTCAGAAATACGGCGGCTCCAGTTTCCGCCAGGCTGCCAATACCTCCGGGGTGGAAGAGACCACACGGGAGAACTTTTTTGCCTGGCTTTTCGCCACGGAAGGTGGGACGCCCAAGAAGAAAACACCGGCAGCGACCAAGCCAGCTGGTCCGGTGATTCCTCCCGTCAAAGTGAACTCCGGCGTGCTGGCTCGCAGCAATTCCGCCAATACCCGCATCGTCATCGATATCGCTCGCCAGAAGGCGTTTCTCCTGATTGGCGGCGAAGTGGCCATCGAAACACCCGTCTCAACTGCCCGGTCCGGGAAATACACGCCGCGTGGCAGCTTCCGCATCACTGAGCGGGTTCGGAGTGGCAAAATCTCCACCATCTACGGTGTTGGCATGCCCTACTGGATGCGACTGAGTGGCTCGGTATACGGCGTCCATGCCGGTTACCTGCCAGGTTACCCGGCCTCGGCCGGTTGTGTGCGGCTTCCCCGCGAAGCAGCTCAGATGATCTACGACAACACCAAGCACGGCACCTCGGTGACGATCTACAGTTCCTGGAGCGGTGCTTGAGACCCTCGGGTAGGGTAGGCTTGTCAGTTGCGAATTTCTACTGACTGTTGGGAAATTGCTTTTTCTCCGACCTCCTTCTCTCCTCCCTTGGGAAAGCGAATGAATCTGGGGACAAAGTATCCCAAGCGTGATCAAGGCTGTGGGTGTGGGATCCGGTTTCTAGTCGTTGCCCGCCGTCTCCGCAATCCAGCGGATGAGGTCACGGAGGGGAGTCGACAATTTGCCGCGCTGTCGAAGCAACATGAAATCCCAGACCGCAGAACGATCGGAGATAGGGATCAAGGCAACTCCAGGCGGAGGGGTCTTTTCCATGTAGTCGGGGAGGAGGCTGACACCTCGTTCGCCGACAGTTCTGGCAAAGGTTTCCCCCACCGTCTCTGTCTCGGCGAGCCAGCGCGGACGGAAGCCCGCCTCCTTGCATAGTTGGGCGACCCAGTGCCTGCGTCCCGGAACCGACGCGTCGGAGGGAACAATGAAGGCTTCTCTCTTCAACTCGGATAGCGAGATCGCATCCCGGCCTGCGAGAGGGTGATTCGATGGGAGGGCGACGCGAATGCCAATCCTGGCAATTCTTTGACGGTAAAACTCGTCACCAAGAGAGCCTCCTTCCTGGCCGATCAGGGCAAGGTCGAGGTTGCCGCTCCGCAGGCCATCCAGTTGCTCCTGCGGAGTCTGGTCCAACAGCCATAGCCTGATCTCAGGGTAGGCTTCTTGGAATTTCGCCAAGACAGGAGTGAGGAATCTCGCTGCCGACAGTCCCAGGTATCCGATCCGAATCTGAGTCGTGCGCCCTCGGGCGTGCGCGGTGATCTCGGCCCAAGCCAGATCGCAGGACCGCAGGACCGGCAGCATTTTTTTCCGAAGCTGGTAGGCCAGGTCTGTGGGGCGGACGCCCCCTGAACCTCGCTCGAAAAGTGACGCCCCGATCTCCATCTCGAGGGATTGTAGTTGTCGGGTCAGGGTGGGCTGGGAGACACCTAGCCGGGCGGCTGCCCGGTTGATGCTGCCCTCTTCCATGATGACGAGAATGGAACGAATGCGGTCCAACATGGACAGCATTATACGGAAAATGCATAACGCTGGCAACGTCCGGGTATTGGTCAGCGGGAATTTCGGGTCCGATCATCTCTCCATCGCCGGAACTCGCGCGGGGATGCCGCGTCGGTCGCTGAAAGCGGATCTGGTGTCACCAAAAACCAAAACCTGAAAGACCATGTTGAAAACAGAAAAGAACCATCAACTCTGGTTGGTCACTCAACCGGACCACGGCCATCTGGCGGGAACGCTCGCCGCTCACTGGGGGAATGAAGCATTCCGGCAACTGGGAAGTTACTCCACGGTTTCCAATCCATCACGTTTGCGCACGGAAACGGTGTTTGCCATCGCCCAGCACGACAACGGTTGGATCGAGTGGGAGGCGGAACCGAAGCTTTCGGCTTCCGATCAGCTGCCTGCCGATCTTTCCGAGATGGTGCGCGATCAGGAGGATGGGATGAATCGCTGGCGGATCGGTTTGCGGCGTTTTCCCGAAGCTTCCTATGCGAATCTGCTCATCAGCGAGCATCCGCGATTGTTGTATGGAATTCGAATTACCGAAAATCCGGAACCCTGCGAGGTCCATCCGCTTTTCTGGAAAGAACGTCCCGAACCGCTTCTGCCGGGGAGCGAGGAAAGGGTGGATGCCTTTCTCGAGGAGTTGCGGGTGCTGCAAGCCGACTGGAAAGAGACCCTCTCCGTGGACGAGGAAACGCGGGGCTGGATCGAGCCAGAAACGCTGAAGCCGCACGTGCGCATGCTACAGATCCTTGATGGGCTTTCGTTGGGCCTCACCTCAGCCCTGATTCCGTCACGCTCCGGTCCAAGTCGCGGCCTCGGTCGGGACACTTTCGAATTGCGAGAGGTTCCCCGGGCGAGCTGGGAAGATCGAGTCACGATCGACGTCCGACCGGTCTCTGAGAATCGGGTCGTGCTGGATCCCTATCCCTTCGATCTGGATCCGCTCGTGGTGAGAGTTCCGGTCCGGAAATTCGATGTTGGGGAGGAAAGTGCGGACCCATTCCCGATGCGCTGGTATGCCGGGGAACCGGAGTGGCTGGAGTATCAGATTGGTTCTTCTGCTTCCGTTTTTGTCGGTGAGAAAGGGTGCCAGAGCTGATCGCCAATCGTCTGAAGATTCGAAAGAAGGAAATCATGAAGGATATGTTTTGCCATTCCGGGGAGGAGACATCGGTCGTCCTCCATCGAGACGATTGGGCTTCGCACGATCAGATCTGGAGAGGGAGTTTCGAGGGCCGGAAAATCGGGACAGGGATTACCGTAATCTTCTTCTCTACTGATGAAATTGGGAAAGGGCCGCGCTGGCATGTTCATCCCTACGATGAGGTTTTCATCGTGAGAAAAGGTCGGGCGTTCTTCACGATCGGCGACCAAATGGTTCAAGCGAGCGAGGGAGATATTCTCCTTGGTCCCGCAAACATCCCGCATAAGTTCCACAATCTGGGACCTGGAAGACTGGAGACTACCGATATTCATCTGTCGGATCGCTGGATCCAAAGCGATCTGGAAGACGGGGCACTACAATCGAGGGAGAAAAACAAGTGATGAAAAAGATTGGTATCGTGGGCGCCTCGGGGAAACTGGGGCAGTATCTGATCCGTCATGCGCTGGAGCGAAATTACGACGTGGTGGGCGTTTGCAGGCCGGAGAGCGTGGGTAAACTCGATGCCTACAGAGATCGAATCACGATCGTTCCGGGTCGAACCAACGAGCGGGAGGTCATTCGCAAGGCGGTTGCGGGATGTGATGGGATTCTCACCGTGCTGGCCCCGTGGGGAGTTGAGCAGTATGCCACCGGCACGGCGCAGGCTGTGCTTGATTTCGCTCCCCCCGGTGCGCGCCTGGTGTTCTCCTGTGGCTGGCACATCACACGCGACGGCAAGGACATCTATTCGTGGAAACTGAAGACCTTCGTCAAAGTCTTCGGCTGGCTGGCGCGGCTATTCCGGTTTGCCGATCTGGAGGATCAAGTCGAAGCCTGCCGTCGAATTTTCGCCAGTGATACCCGATGGACCGTCGTGCGTGGCAGCGATCTCGAAGAGGGAGAGAGCGAGGGCCTCCCGGTGTGGAGCAGGCATGTGGGAGATCCCATTCTCGAGAGCAATCTGACCCGGCGGGTGGATTTCGCGCTCTTCATGGTTGCGGCTCTGGAAAACGATGAACTCGTCCACGAAGCCCCCGCCATCGTCGGTTGCCAGACGCCGTCGGCATTGGCAAACCGTTCGCAGGTCTGATCTCTGCTCCCAGTGGCCCAATCTGCAAAATGGGGACTGGCCAGGGTAGTCTGCCTTTGCTTCTCGAAATCCTCCCGCTTACCAACAGCGATGACTCCTTCTCCGAACTCGGGTGGGGAAGGAGCGCAAAAGGCTTTTCCTGCCAGTCATCGCTGCCTGCGGATCACTCCGCGTTCCAGGCGTCGACAATGTACTGGTAGCCGAACTCGTAGACTTCCTCGACGTTCGGGAAAAAGTCGCGCCAGACACGGGTGGCGGCGGCGAGTTCCGGGAGACCGCGACCGAAGGCTTCGATCACCATCCAGTTGTCGTAGCCGTTCTCTTTGAAAATGCGGATCGTTTCCTTGATCGGAGTGTGATCCTTGCCGGGAGTGCCGCGGTCGTTGGCGGAAATGTGGACGTGCTGGATGACATCGAGATTCGGCACGATGACACCGAGGGGATCCTTTTCCTCAATGTTGGCGTGGAAGGTGTCATACATGGTCGCGAAGTTCGGGTGATTCACCTGCTTCACGTAGGCGTTGGCCTGCGCCATGGTGTTGAGGAAGTGGCACTCGAACCGGTTGAGAGATTCGATCGTCAGGCGGATGCCAGCCTGTTGGGCGACTTCGGCGAGTTCGCGATGGCATTCTGCGGCGTGGGCGCGCTCGGTGTCGGTGGGAGCTTCGCCGGTGAAGTTGCCGAGTTCCTGATAGTAGGGACCGCAGATGTTGTTGATGCCGGCGTTGTGTCCGCACTCAATGACGCGCTTCAGGTGTTCCACCCCGGCACGGCGATCGGCTTCGTTCGGGCTGATCAGGCTGTGGGCCTGGTCGGGGCAGACGGTGACGGCGCAGGACTCCAGTCCGTTGTCTTTCAGTGCCTGCCCGATCCTGGCATAGTGGGCCGGATCACTGGGATCGAAAATCGGAATCTCGACGCCGTCATAGCCGGTGGCCTTCAGTTTTTCGAGGACGGGGAAGTTCTCTTCGGTCACGTGACCGGTCCAGAGGAGCAGATTGAATCCGATTTTCATAGGGGCAGGATTAAACAATGCCGGATGGCATTGTGCAAGCAATCAGGTCACCTAAGTCCCGCGCCTTCCCGTCCGGGACTATCCGTGGGAGGCAAAAAGGGGCGCGGAGTTCCGAACCGAACCTCTCACACCTCACCATTTCGCGTTCTTCACGGCCGCGTGGCTGGATTTCACTTCGTAGACTTCCTTTCCGTTGTGAAACAACTTTAGCCAGAGTCCGTCCAGATCATCCTTCTTGTTGCTGTCTTCGCCGTCGATGTAGATGTAGTTCGCGTCGAGTTGGCTCTTCGAGGTGGTCATCGTTTCCGTTTCCGCCTTTACGGATTTCAAATGAGGGATGGGCTTCAGGTCGACTTTCCCCTTTCGGACGAGAAACGGTCCTTCCAGGACGATGCCTTCCGCCCGATAGGCGGCTTCGTTGGCGTCGGCTTTGGCGGTCTTGTAGATCTTGAAGTGCAGTTCCAACCCATCCAGTTCCACCTTGCTCAGGTTTTCCACTTCGACATCGTAGAACCATTTTTCGTAGGTGACCTCGACCGGTCCCTCATTGCGAACTTCTCGGGAGGCGCGTTTCTTGGTGTAGTCGACTTCGAATTGGTAATCGATGGCGGGCTTATTGGTCTTCCGCCATTCCGCGATGTAATCCTGGTCCGCTTTGGAAAAATAGGCCACCCCGGCTTCGACTTCGCGACCGTTCTCCATCTGCAACTTGGCGGTGTCGGCTGTCGCGGCCACGAGGCGTGCCTTGATGACTTTGCCCTCGGAGTTGGCGAACTCTCGGAACTCTGATTCGCCCATCACAAGAGTGGCGGTGAGGCTCAGCAAGGCGGTGAGGAGAGCCGCACGTGCTCGCCAAATGATTGGGGTCTTCGTGTTCATGGTCGGGCCTTCCAAAATTGAGATTGCCAATCAGAGTAAGAAGTCTGTCCTGACGACGCAAGCTGTTTCTCGTGACGGGATCGAGGCGCGGCAACGCCAGGCTTGCCATAGCAGCAGGCGAAGAGGCCAATGGAGGGGCGAGGTTGCAGGCGGAATTTTCTCGCAGGAACCGGAGGCGGATTGTAAGGGAGAGGCGAGTGGGTCCTTTGGCCCTCGTTCACGGCCCGCCTTTCAGGGGCCATTTTTACACCGGCTTAATTGACTTAGACACTATGGCATCAGCACCGATTCTGGACCTCGCGACGCTCAATCTCGAGGAAACCGCCGTTTCCAAAGAGGAGATTCTCAACGTGAATGCACAGCGCGACGAGTTTGAGCAATTGGACCGACTCATCTCCCTTGATCTTGAGCAGGGCCTCGCCGTGGGGATCAAAGCCCAGACGCCCGACGAATTCTGGACCCGGGGGCACATCCCCGGGCGTCCCCTCATGCCGGGAGTTCTCATGATCGAAATGGCGGCTCAGGTGAGTTCCGTCATCTATCATCTGAAATTCAACACCGCCGGGAAGAAGTTCTTTGGCTTCGGTGGGGTCAATAATGTGAAGTTCCGCGGCAGCGTCGAACCCGGAAGCGATTTCATCATGGTCGTCAGAGCGAAAGCCCTGAGATCGAGAATGGCAGTCTTCGAAGCCCAGGGCTTTGTCGATGGGAAGATGGTTTTCGAGGGAGAAGTGACGGGCTTGGTACTTTAGGCAATCGACTTGGCGCTCAGCACCCTAGCTCTTCAGTTTCGCGATCCGCTCTTCGGGAGCGGGATGGGAGGCAAAATATTCGCCGAGCACCTCCGGATCGTTTCCCATTTGCTCGATTCGATTTAAAAAGGAAATCGCGCCGTTGGGATCGAATCCCGCCTTGCGAACGAGGGCGATGCCGTCCTGATCGGCATCGAATTCGAATTCCTTCGAGTGGGCACTTCGCAACAGGGGCAAGCCCTGCTGCCGCACCCAGCCGGAGAGAATGCCCGCGCTTCCCGCCGCAAACGAGGCGGCTCGGAGCGCCGATTGTTGAATCATCCGATCCCAGGTGTGACGGCGGACGACGTGAGCGGTTTCGTGGGCGATGACAAAGGCCACTTCGTCCGCGTTGCGGTCACAGAAATCGATCAGGGATTCGCTCACAAACAGGTAACCTCCCGGCAGGCCGATCGTGCTCGGGCGATCGTTCTCCATCAATTCGCAATGATAGGCAAATCCGGGTTGATCGACGGAGGCTTCCAAGCGATGGCAGATTCCCCGGAGCCAGTTCAGTTGTGCTGGATTGTCGGGAATTTTCGTCGCCAGACGGAGTTCCGCGGCGAGCGTTTTTCCCAGGTGTTTCTCCGCCTGCTGCGCCTCTTCCTCGGTTCCGGTGAGTCCGTCCCAAATCCATTTGCTCTTGCGATAGGTCGGCACGGCGGCGCGTCCCAACTTGCGTCCCAAATTCTCGAAGAAGCTGCTCATGGTGTTTTCCCGTCTGTCCCGATTGGGGGCATTCCTGAGAGTGACAGATGGGGAGCCGGAATACAATCACGGCGTGGTCAGCGCGTTCCCGTGATACCGGGCGCTCAGTCGCCCGGGGAATCGCCAGTGGCAGGCCGGGCCTGCCTGGGTGTATCCTTCTGCCTCCCGCTTTGAACCCCATGAAACGATTCGTCCTCTCTCTCGCCGCCCTCGCTCTCTCGACCGCTCTGGCCGTCGCCCAGCAACCCGGCCCGCCACGCCCGCCTGGCAACGGGCAGAACCGTTTCGTGCAGATGGAGCAGAAAGCCCTCGCCGAAGCCTTTGTCGGCATCACGGCCGATGGCAAGATCGACCCGGACCTTTTCAAAATCACCCCCAGCGGCGTGTCCACCCAGCCGGTGCAGTCGGCGACCCTCGCCTTTCTCGATAGCCTCAGCGAGAGTGACCGGGCAAAGACCACCTTTCCCATCGGCGACGACGAATGGCGCAAGTGGGCCAATCAGCACTCCTATCCCCGCCAGGGAATGTCCTTCGCCGCCATGAGCGAAGCGCAGCGGAAACTGGCTTTTGCGATGATCGGCGCCGGTCTCAGTGCCAAAGGCCTCAAGACCACCCGGGACATCATGAAGCTGAATCACACCATCGGCGAAATGTCCGGCCGCCTCGGCGAGGAAGGCTACGGGCAGTGGGCCTACTACCTGACCGTGATGGGGGAGCCATCGGACACCGAGCCCTGGGGCTGGCAGTTCGACGGCCATCACTGTGTCATCAACTACTTCGTCCTCGGGGATCAAGTCGTGATGACACCGCACTTCCTCGGTTCGGAACCGGTGCGCGCCGAGAGCGGCAAATTCGAAGGCACCGTGGTGCTGCAGGACGAGCAAAATGCCGGCCTCGCCTTTGCCCTATCGCTCACCGCAGCCCAGCGGGAAAAAGCCGTGATTCAGAAGGACAAGGACGGCACCAACCTGCAGACCGATGCCTTTCATGACAACGAGATCATCCCCTACGCCGGAATCGCCTACGGGGACTTGAACCCCGAACAACAAAAAGGACTCGTGAGCCTCATCGAACATTGGATCACCCACATGGCAGAGGGCCATGCCCGGGTCAAAATGGAGGAAGTGAAGGCGCAGCTCGACCGGACCCGATTCGCCTGGATCGGAGACATGCAGGCCGACTCCGTCTTCTACTACCGCATTCACAGCCCCGTCGTGATGATTGAGTTCGATCATCAGCGCCCCATCGCACTCGGTCGCGGCAGCGCCGCCACCCGCCAGCACATCCACGCCACCATTCGCACGCCGAATGGCAACGACTACGGCAAGGATCTTCTCCGTCAGCACCTGCTGGACCACCCGCATTGATCCGCGATAGGCGCAGCGCTCGCGCCAAAATCACGTCTCCGAGGAAGACAAACGCCTCGTAGGAGAATGCAATCGCTTCGAGCAGGAGTGCAATGGATTCCGCCGAGAATGCATCTTCTCTCAGCAGGAATGAAATCGCGCTCCGCCAGAATTCAATGGAGGCAAGAAAGAATGCAATTGCCGCATCCAAGAATTCAACAGCGCACGCATCACCTTCAATTGCTTACTACAGGAATAAAACGGCTTTTAATAGGAATGCAAAAGCGTCAAAGGAGAATGAAACTTCCTCCTCCGAGAATTCGAAAGCGTCGTTTCTCCGTGATTGACCCCGAAATCCCTCGCGAATTCAGACGGATCTCGCGGCGCCATGTCCATTGACTCATTGAAGGTCAGTGACTTACGATGAATTACTCGCAGGAGAGCCCAAAATGGAGGCCTTTCGGCACTCTCCCCGCTGCCAGTCCCCCGATTCAACAGGGTTAGGTCGGCGATTCAACCCTGTTGGGTCGGGGCAATTCGGCATTCTCTTGCTCCTTCCGGTCTGAGCAGGGCCATTCCGCCTGCATCGGGTCCAACTCAACGAACCTCTCGCAAAAAATTCGATGCTGGCGGGGCTCACGGTCGTGGCCATCACGCTGGTCTAGTAGTGACGCAATGGTTTGCTCAGCTTCTCGACCGTCTCAAGATGATGAAGAAAGCCTAGCGCCAACCCGGGTTGGGGGAACACATTTAAGCCACCTGTAAATCTCCTCTAAACGGAGCGTTAGTTGCCGAGTTCCGGCCCATCCTTCCTCGACGAGCAAATCGAGGATCCTGAGTAGCGCAGCGAGACAATCGGATTCCTTTCCATCGGTGCTTTGAAAGATGCCCCTGCGGTCAGCATGCGCCCGCTGGATCACTCTCTCCGCATCCCCAACGGCTAGCGAATCATGCTGTTGGCCAGATGGTGAGGGTATTCGAAGCAACGCCCACAGCCGGGTCCGATTGCGTCGACGTGCCGATTCCATGCATAAGTAACCCTGGAGCACCCCAATTTATGCGTGTCAGCGCCAGCCTAAAGCCCAATGTGACCCCAGGCATGGCGAGTGTCGGGCATGGCTTCTCTAAGTTACCTAAGATCCGCAAAATCGATTTCCTTGCATTAATTATCCGTTATGGTTGAATTCACAAAGTGCCAAAAATGAAAAACAGACCCGACTATGAATGGTGAGATATGGGAAGGCACTCCTGAAGAATGGGAGCAATTGATTGATGCTCTGCTAATGCGTAAACACGGACCCGCATTTCGAAAAGTCCCAGATCGCGACGGAGGTGACGGAGGTATTGAATCATTTACGACCGATGACTGCACCGCGTATCAGTGCTATGCTGCGGAGGAACCCCTTTCAACTGCGCTTCTTTACGAAAAGCAGCGAGACAAGCTTACTGCCGATATAAATAAATTTATCGGAAATAGGAGAGAGCTCCAAAAAATATTTGGAACTACCGTCATAAAAACATGGCTTCTCGTCGTCCCGAGATTCGAAAGTTCTGAACTAATAAAACATGCAAACCGAAAGGCAAAGGAAGTTCAGAGACAATTGCTTCCTTATGTTGGTCCGGATTTCTCTATCGGGATCGTGAACGCAAGCGTCTGGGCTTTCGAGCGTGCAGAGTTGACTCGATCCAGGCTCGCTTCAATCAGAATTTCAGCCGCCCGTAGTTCAACCAAGCCGAACGATCAACCGCAACCGGAATTTATTTCGAACCTACGAAGAAAAATAAAAGTTCTAATGCCTGCCGGTAACGACAAAGTTCGAAACGATGCCGAAAGAGAATTTTTGGAGTTCTATTTAAACGGAGAAAGTGTATTTGACCAGTTACATTCAAACTATCCCCTGCTTTATGCCGATGCGAGGGCCGCGAAAGAAAATCAAGAGATGTATCTTTCAATGGAATCAAGATTAACTCCATCCCAGCCGGCTGAACATTTGCAGGCAACTCTCAGGGCTTTTAAAGAAACTCTGATCGAGCGCTTGGGTGGCGTATCAATCGATACAATTGAAGCGCTTAGCTGGGGAACTCTAGCCGGTTGGCTGTTGCATTGCCCCCTAGATTTCATTGAGAAAAAATGACCGGAATTACTAAAGATGTCTTAGATGCGCCTTTTTGTTTTCGCGAAACCCCCGCTTCGCTCCCGGCTGATCTGCGTCCACTTTGGCGGGTGTCCGCCTTCGTGCTCATCTTAAGCTTCTCAAGAGCGAATCGGGCTTCGATCCGAAAACTTCAGATAACAAACTGGGCGATTAGGACCGAGAACGGGATGAGAACCCTTAGTAGTTTCCTCAAAGGGCAGGTTTCATCGGAGGAAGTACTTATTCGGTTCGATCCCGCCTTTTTGATCGCCCTGGATCTGGGTATTCACGAGGGGTTGTTCGAGAATAAAGGAGGGAATATTCTTGAGTTGACAAAGGCTGGAATTCAGTTTGCCCAGTTAATTTCAAGTGAGTCGGACTGCTTTGTAAAAGAGAAGGAGTTTCTAAAGGCGATTAAGCCATATTTCTTGGAAAAGCACATAGCCGAACTTTTAAAAACCGCATTCAAATAATGGGAATTTTACTTCGACAGCTTGACTTAAGAGTGACCACCGATTCGGGAGAATTTGGTGCCTCTATCCCTTTCTCAAAAGGTCTCAATGTGTTCTGGGCTGATAACTCAATGGGGAAATCCACATCGGTGCAAGGGATCATTTTTGCTCTTGGCCTTGAGCGAATGCTCAGCCCTCAAGGGGTGATTCCTCTTCCTTACGTGATGACTCAATATGTTGAAGAAAATGGCGCGAAAAATCATGCCGTTTTAAATTCAGATGTATATCTAGAATTAGAGAATAACAAAGGAGAGGTAATCACGATTCGTCGAACTGTAGTAGGACAGCGCGATGCAAAACTTGTGACGGTTTGGAGGGGCTCGGTTCTCAGGGATGGTGATTCATCCTACGAAGGTGAAGATTTTTTCGTTCGGGACCCTGGGGCGGCCTCCCGCAAGGCGGGTTTTCATAGGTTTCTTGCAGAGTTTATGGGTTGGGAGTTGCCGATTGTGAAGCGAAGTAATGGTGATGATGTGCTTCTATATCTAGAATGCATATTTCCACTGTTGATTGTTGAGCAAAAGCGAGGCTGGGGTGGGATTCAGGCAAACATGCCAACGTATTTCGGAATTCGAGATGTGAATAAGAGGGCGATCGAATTTTTGGCAGATCTAGACGCTTCTGGAGTTGCGCACTTGATTCAAGAACTGAAGTTCGAAGAGGAGAGGATTCGTCAGCGGTGGGTAGATTCATTAGAGATTGCTGGCGTTTACATTGAAGGGCTTGGGGGGAAAATTGTGAACATACCGGATTATCCGACCACAGATTGGCCTACTCTGGTTCGACCAACGATTGAACTTTCTGTTGGTGGGAAGCGCGTGTTGATTGATTCTTATATTCTGGAACTTAAGTCAGAAATCGAAAAGTTTGATACTGCGGGAATACCAACGGCCGGTGAGGCAGCTCCGGCCAATCAGGATGAACTCGATCAGCAATTTGCTCAATTGCGATCTCTTGAATCTACTTTCCAGGAAGTTGAGCGTGAATTGCAGATTGAGCGGCACCTAAATAACAAGTTGTTAGTTCGGCTGGAAGCGCTCGACGAAGATATTCGAAAGAATCGAGATCATTTAAAACTTCAAAACTTGGGTTCTAAACTTGGAATCTCTGTCGCAGACAAAAATTGTCCTGCCTGCCACCGTAAGTTGACGGATATTCTGCTCCCTGATTGTGAGGTAGATACACCGATGAGCGTAGAGGATAATATTAAGTTTATTGAATCACAGAAAGATGCATTTGTTGCAATGTTAGCAAATTCAGAAAAACTTATTGAAGAAAAAGCTCTTACATCGAGTGCGCTTAGAAGAGATATTGTCGACACAAAATCCACTATTAGATCTCTACGGGCCACTCTTGTTTCTGATTCGCGGGTTCCATCAGTTTCGGCAATTCGAAAACAGCTTTCGAAGGAGCAATTAGTGGAAACTTTGGAAAAGGCGAACGCAAGAATCGACGAACTTGTCGAAACTTTCACCGGGCTCTCTCGAGAGCTTAGCCAAGTCATTGCGAAGAAAAACAAGATTCGAAATAATTCGGGACTAACTATAGAGGATGAAAGCAAGTTGTCTTCGCTAGAGGCAAATTACGTGGCGCAACTCAAAGAGTATAGGCTTAGAAGCGTTCAGCCGACCACAATAACAATTTCCAGAGAAAGTTATCGCCCAATAAGAGAGGGATTTAATTTGGGTTTCGATCTTTCGGCGAGTGATAATATTAGATCGATTTGGGCGTATTTGGTGGCGTTTCTAGAGATCTCCCGAAACCACACAACTCATCACCCTGGATTGGTGATTTTTGACGAACCGCGTCAACAGGAGACTTCTGATTTTAGTTTTACCGGATTTTTGAAAAGGGCTTCGAATTCAATTGATCACAATCAACAAGTAATTCTCGCGACCAGTGAGAAATTTGTCGAACTGCAGAGAGCTCTTACAGGAATTCCCCATAGCCTTCATAAGATTGATGGTCGAGTGATTAAGCGAATAGTGTGATTTGGTGAGCACTGTTGAGCGTCCGGTAGCATTTTGTAGCGTTCGTGGCCAAACTACAGAAAGCTATATTTTATTTTTGAATCATCCGAGTTAGGTCGAGATCATACTCTGTTGAACCACATTATTTGTAGACGGCACTTTTGGAGGTCCGACTAAAACGAAAGGGACTGAGAAAAGCCCAGGTCGGGAAACGGGTCTGGACCCAGCATCAAGGCGCGGTGAGCGCTTTGCCGTTGTCTCGAGCGCTCAACTGATCAAGAAAAGGCACGGCCCGGCTGGCCCAGTCTTCGGCGTCGCCATAGTGGGCGGCGCTGGGGCCGAAGGAGGTGCGGAGCATGTCGGTATCGATGATGCCGGGATTCAGGGCGACGGCGGCGAGGCCGGAGGGGAGTTCCTGGGCGAGGGCGGCGGTGAGGCCTTCGATGCCCCATTTGGTGGCGCAGTAGGGGGCGACTTCGGGCGAGGTGGAGCGTCCCCAGCCGGAGGAGAAATTCACGATGACTCCGGAGCCGCGGGCGATCATGGCGGGGACGACGTGACGAATCAGATTGGCGACGCCTTTGAG
>JAGROX010000025.1:4129-5450 GCA_020440025.1 Verrucomicrobiia bacterium | reverse complement strand
GGCGAGCAGGGATGCTCGCGCTCCAGTCGGGTTAGTGTGCTGCGAGCCAGTTCTCGCCGGTGCCGGTTTCCACGACGATGGGGACTTTCAGCGGAAGGGCTTCACGCATACCACGCTCGACCAGCGGAATCACCGTGTCGTGCTCGTCCCGATGCAGATCGAAGACGAGTTCATCGTGAACCTGCAGGATCATGCGGCTGCGATAGCCACCCTCGCGCAGTTCCTTGTCGATCGTGACCATGGCGATCTTGATCATGTCGGCGGCGGAACCCTGGATCGGGGTGTTGATGGCGGTGCGCTCGGCGGCGCTGCGCACGGTGCCATTGCGGCTGTTGATGTCCCGCAGATAGCGCCGTCGACCGGTCACGGTTTCGACATAGCCATGTTCCTGAGCGTAGGTGATCGTCGATTCCATGTATTCCTTCACCTTGGGATACTGACGCCAGTATTCTTCGATGATGTCGGAGGCTTCGCTGCGCGAAATCGTGCCGAGTCTCTGCGAAAGGCCGAAGGCGGAAATGCCGTAGATGATGCCAAAGTTCACCATCTTGGCGGTGCGCCGCATGTCGGGAATCACGTCCTCAAGTTCCACGCCGAAAACACGCGCCGCGGTGATGCTGTGAATGTCGTGTCCGGCCTCGAAGGCTTCCATCATGCCGGGATCGCCACTCAGCGACGCCATGACCCGCAACTCGATCTGGGAATAGTCCGCTGCCAGTAGCAGGTGATCGGCATCACGCGGCACGAAGGCTTTCCGGATTTCGCGGCCCTGCTCGGTACGGATGGGAATGTTCTGCAGGTTTGGATTGTTCGATGCCAATCGCCCTGTCGCCGTCATGAGCTGGTGAAAGGTGGTGTGAACCCGCCCCGTCCGCTCAAAGATCGCCGTCGGCAGGGTATCCACATAGGTGCCCTTCAGTTTTGAGGCTTCGCGATAGGCCAGCAGGTCTGCCACGATGGGTTGGGTTGCTGCCAGCGAGGTCAGCGTCTGCTCATCGGTCTTGTATTGACCGGTCTTGGTCTTCTTCGGTTTCTCGACCAGGTTCAGTCGATCAAAAAGGATTTCACCGACCTGCTTGGGCGAGTTGAGATTGAACTCCGACCCGGCTGCCGCGTAGACCTTGGATTGCAGCTCGGCCATGCTGGCGGCAAGACTGTCGCCGATTTCGCGGAGCGCCCCTGTGTCGATGCGAACCCCTTCGCTCTCCATCCGGACCAGCACCGGCAGCAGGGGCGATTCGATTTCGAAAAAGACCCGTTCCTGACCGGCTTCCGCCAATTTCGCTCTCAGGATCTCTCCGAGTTGCCAAGTGACATCGGC
>JAGROX010000025.1:0-4080 GCA_020440025.1 Verrucomicrobiia bacterium | reverse complement strand
TTCGTCATCGAACATCGTGAGTTGCCCACTCTTCTCGACTTTCGCGCCGAAGGCTTCCTCGTAAGAGATCGGCGTGTAGCCGAGATAGGTCTCCGAGAGGTAATCCATGCGATGCCGCTGATCGGGTTCGATCAGAGAATGCGCCAGCATGGTGTCGAACAACACTCCCACCACAGGCAAGCCATGCCAGTGCAGGATGCTGATGTCGAACTTGAGATTGTGGCCAATTTTCTCGATCGCCGCATTTTCAAAAATTCCCCGAAACTCTTCCAGCACTCCCGCTGCCGCCTTGGGATCAGTGGGCATTTCCACGTAAAATCCGGCGTCCTTTTTCCAGGAAAAGGCGATGCCCAACAGGCGGGCGGTTTTCTCATCGAGTCCGGTGGTTTCCACGTCGAAACAGAAGACTGACAGTTTCCCGAGATCGGCGATCAAAGCGGCACGAGCCTTGGCGTTGTCGGCCGGAATCCGGCGATAGTCCTTTTCGATGTCGGTGATCGTCTTCAATTCCGCGACCAGTTCACCAGTTTCGGTCGAGGCGGTGGAATGCCCCCGACCGGCGGCGAAATCCTCACCGAACACCCGTTTGCCGAGCGCGTTGAATTCCCATTCCACAAACAAACTGCGCAACGCCTCGTCGTCGCGTTTGCCGCCGATGGAGAGTTGGTGAAAGTCGACCTCCATGGGAACGTCGAGAATGATCTCGGCCAGCTTTCGCGAAAGTCTGGCCTGTTCCTGATGGTTCTCGACGTTCTCTTTCTGCTTCCCTTTCAGCTTGTCGATATTGGCGAGCAGCCCCTCCACCCCTCCGAATTGACCGACGAGTTTTTTGGCCGTCTTTTCGCCAATGCCGGGCACGCCGGGTATGTTGTCCGAGGCGTCGCCCCAGAGCCCGAGAATGTCGATGACCTGTTCGGGAGAATCGATTTCCCACTGTTCGCAGATCTTGGCGACATCGAGAATCTCCGGCGCGCTGCCCTGGCGGCCGGGTTTGTAGATGAGCGTCTTGTCGCTGACCAATTGGGCAAAGTCCTTGTCCGGCGTGACCATGTAGGTCGTGTAGATGCCCTCGGCTTCCGCCCGCTTTGCCAGCGTGCCGATGATGTCGTCGGCCTCGTAGCCCGGATACTCAAGAACGGGGATATCGAGCGCCTGGATCAGTTTTTTTACCGCCGGGATGGCCCGCCCGATGTCCTCCGGCATCGCTTCGCGTTGGGCTTTGTATTCCGGATACAGCACGTGGCGCGGCGTGGGATCGGCGGTGTCAAAGGCGACCGCGATGTGGGTTGGCTTCTGATTTTCGATCAGATCCAGCAACGTATTCGCGAAGCCAAAAACGGCCGAGGCATTGACGCCACCCGAAGTCATGATCGGGCTGCGGATCAGGGCAAAGTGCGCCCGGTAGATCAGCGCCATTCCGTCGAGCAGAAACAGACGGTGATCGGAATCTGCGGAGGGAGTCGTGTCGTTGTCGGCCATGGCCGCGACTCTAGCGCGGAGGCGGCATCAGGACAATCGAAAGGGAACGGGTCGTTCTGAGAAAGGGAACCTGCTCAGGGCTTCTCGATCGGGATGGGGATGATCTTGTCGAAACTCTGGGTGAACTCGCGGACGCTGAAAACCCAGACGACGGCCTTCTTCTTTTCCCAATAGCCTTCAATAGGCGAAGCGGTGAAAAACAATTGCTTACGAGCCTGAACGAGACCGGAGCCCCGGACTCCGACCAGGTCGAGAGGAAATCCGAGCTCGTAGCTGAGCTGATCAAAAAGTCCCGCGCCTTTCGCGTGCATGCCCCCGCTGGCTCCTTCCTGAAAGACGAGGGTGTGGCTGTCGCCGAGTAGCAGCACCGGGCTGTCGCGGTTGGGTTCCACGGGCTCGATGCGACCGCCATTGTCGCGACCGGCATACTGAATCGTGATTTTCTCCTTGGGGACTTTGCCTTCCCATTCGCTGCCTTTGATCTGATCGCCTTCGATTTCGAGTTCCGCAGGATCGGAGCGCTTCAATTCCTCTTTCGGCTGCCCGGCAAACCAATCGCCTTTCTCGATCTCGGTCTTGATGAGGCCAGCAACGATCTGACAGGTCTGCGGCGTGTAGTGGGCGTCCTGAGCGCACCATAGTTTTTCGTTGGGCTGGGCCTCGCGATGCTGGCGCAGGAGCGGCTCCACATCAATGACGTTGAGCCCCTTGGCTTTCATCTGATCGAGGAAAGGCGTGAGCGCATAGGGATCGCCCGGAGCGAAACTCGCATCGAGCTTGTCGGGATAGATCGAAGCTTTGGCCGGAACCGGGACGATGATGAGTTCAACGCCCTTGGCCTTGAGCAGGTCGCGAAACTCGACCATGGAGGGAACCGGGTCCGTCTGGTTCTGCGCGATCTTGGCCCAGTCCTTTTCCCAGAACTTACCGAGCGCCATCTGCTTCAGTTCGCGGACGAGGAAAAACCACGCGGGATCGTCTCCCTGCACGTTGGGTTTTTCGGCCACCCGCTTCTCGGCGGCGGCGAGGAAAGTGGCGGCGCGCTCTTCGCTGCCAGCTTTTCCGGTGGCAGGATCGGCGATGGCCGGGGCACCGATGACTTCCGGAATGCCCGTGCCTTCGGCGGGAGCGGTCGCCGGGGTGTTTCCGGCATTGGCCACCGCAGCCCCTCCATCTCCACCCGATTCTTCGCAACCGACGCCCAGTGTCATCAGAGCGAGCGCAATGAGCAGGGACCCAACAGGGTTGAGTGTGCGACCCAACAGGGTTAGGTCTGCATTGGCAACGGTCTCAGGGCTTTGGGGTCTCAACATCGTAGTAGGGATCGAGGGGTTCGAAAACGTCATTCCACTGCCGCTCGCTGATCAGCTCACGGTGGGCGGTGTAGGGTTCCAGAAGAAGTTCGTAGGACTCTCCCAGTTTGCGCGGAAAACTCTGGAGCGGGGTCCGATCGAGAATGGTCCAGTGCATGACCAACACTTTATCCGCTTCGTAGCTTCCCTCCAGCACTTCTTCCACTTCGTAGAGATATCCCAAGAGTCCGCGGGGATAGGTGTCCAGCGCTTCCACGGGTCGATCGGCAGTCATCTCGACGAGCTTGGCTTTCAGCCGGATCCGGGGAATGGCATCCCGCGCCTTGAGTTTTGCCTGAAGGTATTTCCAGCTCGCCTCGATCCTGGCCTCGTCGAGACGTCCGGGAGCAATTGAGACGGCCTCGACGGCTCCTGCCCAACCGGTGCCGAAGGTGAATCCACGTCTACCGGCCAGCATTTCAACATCGGAGACGTCGGTGGCACCTTGGTTCACGGTTTTGCCGTTGTGCATGACGAGGTAGCTGGCCCCGTCAAAGGCGACGACGAGATGGTTGGGCACCCCGACCTCGGCGTTGCCGATCCAGAGCTTGATCGGGCTGGGTTTGTTGGCAACGAAGACCCACTCGGTACCACGTTGCTTGAGTTGGAAGTGCTCGTTGCCCATGATGATGCCGTCTTGGGTGGCCGCAAGTGGGGTGGCGAGAACTTCGAGGGTGAAAGGGGATTGGCTGGTGCCGAAGTATTTCTGGACCGCTTTTGCTGACTCGTCGTCGGCTTCGAAATACCCGCCATCCAGTCGCATGTCGAAGTGAGCGCCGAACCGAGCCGCTTCGCGAGCTTCTACGCTCACTTCGCGGCTGGCACCTTCTCCGGCGCGATTGTCGGTGTTGCGATCTTCCCAGACGAACAGCAGAGGCAGTCCAGTCACGGGCCACTCGCGCTCAGGCGTTTTGGCGACGGCTTTCTTCTTTTCGGCTTTTTCCTTGGTCGAAGTTGGCTCGGTTGGCTCCACGTATTTCACCCAGAGATCAGGGAAAAAGTCGCCCTTGGCGTCGTCGGTAATCTGGAGCCACGCCTCGATGCTTTGCATTTTTTCATCGAAGCGGCCGAGGTAGGCCTCCACGGCGGCGGCATCCGAGCGGCCGATGGATTCGCCGACGTAGGGGCCGGTCATGGTCATGAAGCGGACGTGATTGCTCCAGCGCGGGTGATAGACCTCATGGCCGCCGACCTTGGGTGCCTGATTGATGGCTACCGACCAGCTTTTCTCAGCTTTGTCGTTGAACAT
>JAGROX010000182.1:2873-8763 GCA_020440025.1 Verrucomicrobiia bacterium | reverse complement strand
GTCACCGGAGCCCGCATCAAGCAGCGCCTCATGAAGGGCGTTCCCGGCATCATCATCGATCCGCGCGAGATCGAACTGGTGCCCTACGCCAAGTATCACCTGCAAGTCCGTCCCGGCACCAATGTCGCCTGTCTGAACATGTTCGCTTACTACATCTGGGAGGCGGGCTTGGTGGATCGCGAATTCATCGAAAAACGCTGCGAAAACTGGGAAGAGTTCGAAGACGGATTGAAAGCGCTCGATCTCGACGAGTTGGAGCGCATCCACGGAGTTGATCGCGAACTGGTCAAGGAGGCTGCCTTGGAATACGCCAACGCCGAAGCCGCCATGGAGTTTCATGGCCTCGGGGTGACCGAACACACTCAGGGAGCGAAATCCATCATGCTGATCGCCAACCTGGCGATGATGACCGGAAACATCGGCCGTCCCGGTGTCGGAGTGAACCCGCTCCGTGGCCAGAACAACGTGCAAGGAGCCGCCGACATGGGCTGTCAGCCGCATCAGGGAGCCGGCTACATGTCCGTGATCGATCCCGAGATGCACGCCCTCTATGAGAAATTCTATGGCATGCCGCTGTCCGATGAGATCGGATATAAGATTCCTCAAATGTTCGAAGCCGCCCGCGAAGGCAAACTGAAAGCCCTGTGGCTCATGGGTGAGGACGTGGTCCAGACCGACCCGAATTCCGAAGCGGTCAAAGCGGCGATGAATGCCCTCGATTTCCTCGTGGTTCAGGAGATTTTCCAAACCGAGACGTCCACCTACGCCGACGTGGTTCTACCAGCATCAAGTTTCCTCGAGAAATCGGGAACCTTCACCAACGGCGAGCGTCGGGTTCAACGCGTTCAGGCCGCTGTGGAACCGCTTTCCGGCACCAAACCCGATGGACAAATCATCGTCGACATCATGAACCGGATGGGCTACGCCCAGCCCGACTACACGCCCGAAGGCATGCTGGCGGAGATCGCTCAAGTGGTGCCCTTTTTCAAAGGAGCCACTTGGGAAGGTCTCGGGGATCAGGGCAAACAGTGGCCGATCAAAGAAGGCAATGTCGGCACCCCCATCATGCATGTGGACGGCTTCAAACGCGGCCTCGGCAAGTTTCACTTCTTCGAGTTCAAGGAATCCAGCGAGCTCCTCGAACACGGGGCCGAGTATCCATTCATCCTCACCACCGGTCGCCTGCTGGAGCACTACAATTGTGGCACCATGACTCGCCGAACCGGCAATGGTCGGATCGTCACCAAAGACGTCCTCGCCATTCATCCCGATGACGCCTCCAAAAAGGGCATCGAAACCGGCGATCACGTGAGAATTTTCTCCGCACGAGGCGAAGTGACACTCGAAGCCCATGTCTCCACCGAGGTGAAGCCCGGCATTCTCTACACCACCTTCCACTTTCCCGAGCATCTCGTGAACAATGTCACTTCAGACGTGCATTGCGATGATACGCTCTGCCCGGAATACAAAGTCAGTGCCGTGGATATCGAGAAGGTTCTCGATGAACCCGGGCGTCAGGTGCCGGAGGCGGCCACACTGCCAAGAGAGGTTTTCGCGAAGTAGGCAATCAGCCTCCATTCACCTAGCGGAGCTTGACGGGTGCGAGGATCTCGAACCGGTCACTCGCAGAACAGATCGCGGTTCCACTTCCATCCATAGTAGAATCCGATGATGCTCCCTGCCGTGCTCAGGGCGAGGGCACCTGCCATGCCCCAGAAATCACCGATCCACCAGCCAATGCCGCTGCCAACGGTGGAGACGATCATGATGAAGATGGTGCCCATAGTTTCAGAAAGTGATCAATTATGGAAATTATAACATTAATTCGCCTGGAGAAAAGCTGAATTTCTCAACTTTTATCGCCGAGTGCGCATAAGCCGCCGATTCACGCGTCAGATCCCTGAACCATTTGCTCAGTCCCTGACCATGAAGAATCCATCTTCCAAAATCGCACTTGTCACTGCCAGCCTCGCACTTGCTCTGGTTGGCTTCTCCGCTCCGAACGCCAATGCTGGTCACGAAGATGACCTCGTTCGCCTGACGCATCGCTTGGAGGATCTTGCCTCCGATCTGCGCGTCGAGTTTCGTGAGCACTACTCTCACACCTCTGCCTATCGCTACCTTCTCTCGGATGCGGCAAAAATCGAAGGCGAAGCTGATCACATTCATCGCCTCGCTCACGATCCCTACGCTTCCCTTCGCCATCTCAGGACCGATGTTGCGGAACTCGATGAGTTGGCCCATCACCTCCATGACTTGGTCGATGCCACCGATCGCGGACGCTATGGTCATGTCCACGGAGACTCGCGGCACGTTCACGAACTGATGGATGCCCTTACCGGTGTCCTTCACGCCCTCGAAGACGAGATCGACGACATCAGCCACGGCCACGGCGGGCACGATGATCACCATGACTACCATCACTCCAGTGGTCGCGGCGGTGATTTCTACGAAGGTCGCGGATATTCTCGGGGCGGTTTCCGGATCACCTTCTCTCGCTGAGCCATTCGCCTTCCACCTCACAAAGTAAACCTTGCAAGACGGCCCTCGGATTTCCGAGAGCCGTTTTCTTTGCTGTCATCACCACCCTCGGTTGACACCCTGACCCTGCCCGGCAACGTATCCCCTCCCAATGCTTGCTGTCATTTCCCCTGCCAAAACCCTCGACTTCGAAAGCCTTTGCCCATCGGTTTCCGTGACTCAGCCGGATTTTCTGGATGATTCCGCCAAGCTGATCGCGGTACTTCGGAAAAAGCGGCGTCCAGAATTGAGAGAACTCATGAGCCTCAGCGAGAACCTGGCAGATCTCAATTACGAGCGCTATCAGGACTGGAACCTCCCTTTCAACGAAGACAACGCCCGCCCCGCCCTGTTGGCATTCAAAGGAGATGTCTACACCGGATTTTCTCTCGATGAATACACGAAGCGCGATTTTGCTTTTGCCCAGCAGCACTTGCGCATCCTTTCCGGTCTTTACGGCCTTCTCCGTCCACTGGACCTCATGCAGCCTTATCGGCTGGAAATGGGCACCTCCCTGAAAACAGCGCGGGGCAAAGACCTCTACGCATTCTGGGATGATAAAATCACCCACGCACTGAATCAGGCCCTGGCAGAATCGAAGTCCAAGATCCTCGTCAATCTGGCCTCCAACGAATACTACAGCTCGGTCCGCAAAGACAAACTGGATGCCGAAGTGGTGACTCCCGTGTTCCAGGATCTGAAGAACGGGAAATACAAGATCATCAGTTTTTTCGCCAAAAAGGCCCGTGGCATGATGTGCGATTACCTGATTCGGAATCGACTGAAGAAGCCCGATGATTTGAAGAAATTCACCAGCGCCGGCTACGCTTTCAACGAGGATCTGAGCAAAGGAAACACTTGGGTCTTCACTCGCGACGAGCCTGTCACTGCGCGCTAGTTGATTCGATCCTGCGAATCTCTCGCAGCGCCCAAAGCAGAGGTGGTAAACAGAGAATCCCAAAGCTGCAGTCGATCAATTGCCAGAAAAACGGGATTCCCCGGATCGGTCCGCAGATCAGTGCGGTCGGGATGACCAGCACACAAGCGACGACTCCGATCCAAAGCACTCCAGAGTAGCGAACCGGATCTCGAAAAGGAAGGATGAAGAAAAGGGCAATAATGAGGTGACCAAACGCCAACCAATCTGTCCCGTAGGCAACAAAGGGATAGGTCTCATCCGTAGCGATCAATCCATCTCGAACCTTTACCACCCACTCCGTCAATCCAGGAAAAGCCGGGAATCTCGGACTGAGGCCATCCGAATCCGTCACCAATTCCGCCAAAATCTCAAGTTCATGGCGGAGGGGAAAGGCGGTCAGACCACTGACAACCAGCCCGAAGATCACGAAACCAAGGAACCAGCGAACTCGACCTAACCCTGTTGAGTCCCTGACCATACCCTGTTGAGTCGAGGTTGAGAACTTAGTCGAGTCGACGGATTCTCAGATTCCGGAACCAGGCCTCGCCGCCGTGATCCTGAAGATGGATCGGCCCCTCGAAAGTGCCAAATCCAACGCGGTCCTTGAACTTACTGGCCGCTTTGCGAGTCTTCCACTCCTCGGTATCGATCTCGATCTCCACGACCTTTACCCCGTTGAGCCAGTGCTCGATGTGGTTGCCCTTGGCAACAATGCGAGCCTGATTCCACTCGCCGGTGGGGTTCAGCTTTTTCCCGGTGGCTTCCTTGATCACATAGAGCGCGGCAGCCTGCCCCAGCGGTTTGGTTTCGTGGGTGGCATTGGCATCATCCAGCACCTGGTACTCTGGGCCAACACCGTCATGAAAACGATACTTCAGCCCGCTGTTCACGCCTTTGGCGACCTTCCACTCAAATTCCAATTCAAAGTTCAGGAAGTTTTCGACTGAATGCAGATTCGTTCCTTTTTCGGCGCGATGAATGGCACCATCTGCCACGTCCCATCCCTTCGGGTTACTGCCATCGGGAGCGGTCCAGCCCTTCAAGTCTTTGCCGTTGAAGAGGGAGATCCATCCATCATCGCTGTCGGCGGCTGAACTAGAAAATTGACCAACAAAGGTGAAGACAACCAACGCTGAAACTACGGAGAGGATTCTTGAATTCATTGATCGCATCGTAGCCTTCACGACTGCGATGGCGAGACGAATCTCGGACGTGCTTGCGTCTTCTCAATCACGCCGCCCGCTGTTTGCCATCCAGAGTCCTGCGCACCGCATCGGACATGTCTTCGAAATGATAGGGCTTTTGAACGAATCCATTCGGAACTGAACTGCACTCTTCCGCAAACTCATTTACATCGACCAGATAGCCGCTGCAGATGAGAACGGGGACGTCTGGATAATCGGCGCGCAGGCGACTGAAGGTTTCACGACCCGACAAATTCGGCATGGTGAGGTCCAGCAGGACGAGATCGATTTCATCCCCATGGGCTTCGTAAAGTTCGATCGCCTCAAGTCCATCCCGAGCCTCAATCACATGGTAACCCAATTTGACGAGCAGAGTCTGCGCAACTCGCCTGACAACGTCCTCATCATCGACGATTAGAATGGTTTCACGCTTATCCATCGCTCTCTCCAGCGGTTTGATGAGCGCCTTCTTTTCGATCTCTTCTGAGGGTTGGGCCTCTGCTGCTGCGCTTCTTGGGAGAAAGATTTCAAAACGAGTTCCTTCACCCGGCGTGGAATCCATTTCGATCCAGCCACCCAACTGCTTGATGATCCCGAAGGATGTCGCCAAGCCCAGCCCGGTCCCTTTCCCTTGTCCCTTGGTGGTGAAGAAGGGTTCAAAGATCCTTTTTTGCACATCAAGAGGAATCCCCTCCCCGTCATCTTCAATCGTCAGTCGAATGTAATCACCCGGCAACGCTTCGGCGTGAGATTGCGCGTCATCCTCGTCGAGTTTGTGGTTCTCGGAACGCAGATAAAGATTGCCGCCTTGTGGCATCGCATCTTTTGCGTTCACGGCCATGTTGATGATGACCTGACTCAGAAGCCCCAAGTCCGCCATGATCTTCCAAGGCTGCGGCTCCAGATCGAGATTGATCTTGATCCGGCGATCAACAGTGGCCAACAAAATGTCACGCACTTCGGTCAACACGTGATTGGAGTCACAAGCTTTTAGATTCATTTGGCTCCGTCGGGAGAATCCAAGCAGTTGCTTCACCAATTCCGCAGCCCGCTCTCCCGCCTTGATCGCGAATTCCAGGTTTTCCTCTCCCGAAAACGATTTGGGATTCTTTTCCATCTCGAGGGAAACCAGCGCCAGGTTGCCCAGAATACCGGTCAGGAGGTTGTTGAAATCATGTGCGATTCCGCCGGCAAGCTGGCCCACCGCCTCCATCTTCTGGGATTGGCGGAGGCTATCCTCAAGGTTTCGTTGCTCCGAGAGATCCTG
>JAGROX010000182.1:0-2762 GCA_020440025.1 Verrucomicrobiia bacterium | reverse complement strand
TTGCGGGCTTCGTTCCATGATGAAAATTCCCCATCCAGCACCTCGCCATGATCACCGAAAATACTCAGAACTGCCTCGGCTGATTGGACGGAAGACTTCGCCCCCTCAAAACCGATCAGATCAAGAAACAATTGATTCACCACCGCCACGCCGCCTTCAAGATCCTCGACAAGGAACCCGTTGTTGGTGCTGTCGATCGCTGATTGGAGCCTGGCACTGGTCCGCTCCAATTCGGATTGACTACGACGAAGACTTTCCGTTCGAGAGAGCACCAGCCTCTCCAATCCGTCACGGTGTTCGGCCAACTCTTCTACCATCTGATTGAACGATCCAGCCAGTTGAGTCGTTTCCACCGAACCGGCAGCAACCGCCCTAACGCTAAGATCTCCCTCCGCCACTTTCTGCGCTGCTTCATTGAGATTGACCAAAGGCCGCGACAGCCGAACGGAGATCACCCATCCGATCAAGCCTGCCATCGCTAAAGTTCCTAACGCGACCACCAGAACCCCCATCTGCGATCTGCTTAAAAGGGCATTGATTTCCTCTTCAGGAAGCAGAGACACGAGCACCCAGGGAGCTTGAACTTGGGTTTTGTCTGCTCCGATCACATTGGCATGATAGAGGAAGCGCTTTCCCCTCTCATCTTCATAGATGCCTTCTGGAGACTCGACCCACTTTTCCACTTTCAGACTGTCATTGAACTTGGCCAAGCTGTCTTTGATGTTGGTAGACGAGAGCACGTTGCCCCAGGCATCCAAGAGAACGATGCGACCTTCGCTTCCTGGTCTGACGTTCTGCACCAGATTGATCACTCGAGAATAATTGAGCCTCGCCACAACCAAATGCTCAAGCGCGCCCGATTCTTCGTTGGTGATCGGAAGATAGACAGAAAGAAACAACTGATCATCGGCGCGCCCCACTTCGCGATATGGCCGCGAGAACTCGATTTCCCGTTTCTCCATCGCCTGCTTGAAAGTGAACGAATGATCACGATAGCGAGGAAAGTCTTCGGTCGTCGAAGACATCAGGAAACCTTTCTTGTCGTAGACGGAGAGGTCCGAAATGAAGTCATAAACGGTAACTAACCGAGTCATCTCCTGAAGCCTTTCGCTGCTGTCCACCTTCGGGTCGCTGAGAAAGCGATTGGATTGCATGGCCCGCAAATCCTCCGCAGCGCTCTCCATCAATGCCGAAACGTGAGCCGCAACCGCCTCATTCAAATTGGCGATCTTCTCTTCTTCCGATTGTCGAATCGCAGAACCGATCATGAAATCGGTCAGCAACAGGAGCGCTGTCAGAGGCACAATCCCCGTAATGACCAACGCAAACAAGACTCGATGGCGAATGGTAGTCATTTTTGCCAAGTTCGATTCGCGACCGAAGTTGCTTCCTAAAAGGTCAACGAAAAGGGAATGAGAATATACTGGCTACTCTGAGTCAGAATTGGACTCCTCTTCAGTGATAGGAGCACTCTGAACGATTTCACTGCGCGCTTGATCAAAGATTCTCTTCATTCCTCGATTGATGGCTTCGAGACGTTCTAGACTGGGATTGGCGTGAAAAGCGCATCGACTCATCACTTCAGCGGGTGGATAAATCGCTTCATCCGCAAGAAGATCATCACTCAAGAATGGTTCCGCTGTTTTGTTCGGAGTCGCATACCAGAGAAAATTGGCATTTTCTGCGGCGATATCGCCTCGAGAGATAAAATCCAAAAACAGATGTGCATTCTCCACATTTTTTGACTCACGAGCGATTGCCAGATTATCCATCCAAATCGGCGCGCCTTCTTCAGGAATGAAATAGGAAATACCTTCATCTTCTTCTGCAAGAATGGCGGCATCACCGCTGTAAAGACATGCAACATCACATTTCCCAGTTGCAATCAGATCTTTGATCCCTTCCAAGGCCGAAAACTTTGGTCGCACCATCGCGACCCGCTCTGAAAGAAATTCCGTCGCCCTCTCAAGGTCCTCGATCTCTTCTGAATCCATTCTAAGCCCCAGAGACATTAGGGCTGCTGCGTAGAGATCTTCCTTCTCCTCCATTAAGGCAACTCTTCCTTTTAAGTCTGGGTTGAACAGCAATTTCCAACTTTTCTCAGGATCCGGGAGTCGATCTCGCCGATAGGCAATTAGAGTGGTTCCCCAAAGATATGGAATTGAGTATTCGTTACCGGGGTCAAATTCTTGATCCACGTAGCGGGCATAGAAATTCCCCAGATTGGCCAGCAATTTGTGATCAAGTGGCCTCACCATCCGAATATCCTTCAACTCTAACAATGTCACGTCATCTACGACAACCACATCAAAAGCGTCAGGCTGGGATTGAAGCCCTCCTGCCAGTGCTCCCAAACTGTCGTAATACTCAAAACGAACCCTTATCCCAGTCTCCGTTTCAAATTTCGCAATAACCTCAGGGTTGAAGTATTCTTCCCAAGAGTAGACAACCACCTCCTGCACTTCCTCTGAAGGGCTCTCCGAGGAATCTGACGTCAAGACTTCTTCCCCTTTCTGACACCCTCCTAGGGATATCGAAAAAAGGAGAAAGGCCGTAATCCTTAAGTGTTTTGCGATCGTTTTCATGAAAGTTTTCAGAAATTCTACGAAGCTTAACATATTTTTCAATATTTTCAATATTTTTCATAATATTTATAATTTTCTGATTTTCGTCTTAGAGGGACCAATCTCAGGCCCCATGTGCTAGTGTTCGCGACTGGACCATATTTTCGCTTCCGTTCAGAAACACCCACTTTTCGGTTT
>JAGROX010000181.1 GCA_020440025.1 Verrucomicrobiia bacterium | reverse complement strand
GTCTTCGTGGGTGCCGGTGAGCCAGCCGAGTTGGCGATCCGAATAGCCGAGCCGCTTGGCGCGACGGAGATCGATGCTGTCGAGATCGCCACGGAAGTCGGCTTCCTCATTCCAGAGGTCATGGAGATTTTGCAGGAACCAGGGATCGATACCCGTCAGTTCAAATATTTCTTCGAGAGAAAGCCCGGCCTCAAAGGCATAGCGAAGGTAGAAAATGCGTTCCGCGTTGGGCGTCGAAAGGTTGTGGCGCAGGTCTTCGTCGCTAGGAGTGATGTCCTTGCCGTCCGCGCCGAAACCAAAGCGACCGATTTCGAGAGAGCGCAGGGCTTTCTGCATCGCTTCCTTGAACGTACGGCCAATCGACATGGCCTCGCCCACACTTTTCATCTGGGTGGTCAGGGTGGCGTCAGCTCCCGAGAATTTCTCGAAGGTAAAGCGCGGCACTTTGACGACGCAGTAGTCGATGGTGGGCTCGAAACTGGCCGGTGTCTCCCGGGTGATATCGTTCCGGATCTCGTCGAGAGTGTAACCGACGGCGAGCTTGGCCGCGATCTTGGCGATGGGGAATCCGGTGGCTTTTGATGCGAGGGCCGAAGACCGCGACACGCGGGGATTCATCTCAATGACGATCATGCGCCCAGTCTTGGGATCGATGGCGAACTGAATGTTCGAGCCGCCCGTCTCGACGCCAATCTCGCGAATGACGGCAAAGGAGGCGTCACGCATCCACTGGTATTCCTTGTCCGTCAGCGTCTGAGCCGGGGCCACGGTGATGGAGTCGCCAGTGTGGACGCCCATGGGATCGAGATTTTCAATGGAGCAAATGACGACACAGTTGTCCGCCCGGTCACGCATGACCTCCATCTCGTATTCCTTCCAACCGAGGAGCGATTCCTCGATCAGGACTTCGTTCACCGGCGACATGTCGATGCCTCGGGTGACGATGGTTTCGAACTCCTCGCGATTGTAGGCGATGCCTCCTCCGCTACCGCCGAGAGTGTAGGCAGGGCGAATGATGAGAGGAAAACGACCGATCTCGTCCCGGATCGCGTTGGCGTCATCCATGGTGTGGGCGACCCCCGAATGCGGCAGATCGAGCCCGATCTTGATCATGGCGTCCTTGAACAGGAGTCGGTCTTCGCCTTTTTCGATGGCATCGGCATTGGCTCCGATGAGGCGGACGCCGGATTTTTCGAGATAGCCACTGCGAACCAGTTCCATCGCCGTGTTCAGAGCGGTCTGGCCGCCGAGGGTTGGCAGCAGGGCATCCGGCTTTTCCTTTTCGATGATCTTCTGGACGATCTCGGCCGTGATGGGCTCGATGTAGGTCCGGTTGGCAAACTCCGGATCCGTCATGATGGTCGCCGGATTCGAATTCACGAGGACGACCTCGTAACCTTCCTCCTGCAGCGATTTACAGGCTTGGACGCCGGAGTAGTCGAATTCACAGCCTTGGCCAATGACAATGGGACCGGAGCCGATGAGGAGGATCTTGTGGATGGATTCGTCGCGAGGCATGATGGATGACCTTCCGATTTGCGTGAAAAATTAAGTGTCTGGGCGTCCCATTACTTGCATCGGCGATGCAGTCTGTAAAGCGGGGACCTGACCGGCACCGGCGTTTGCGCAACGGGTCTGATCGAATTAACGTAGATCTCGTTTCGCGGAACCGTTTTTTCATCTTGGGGAGTTTCATCAGGGCCATTCTTTCATGACCAACGCCATCCAGTCTCTCGGCAGGGGAGTGTTGGGTTTCCTGGGATACCTCGGGCAGCTCGCGCATTTGTTTTCCGACACCACGCTGGCCCTATTCATTGGGGTTCGGCGTTTGGGTCTGGTGGGACGGCAGATTGTGTCCATCGGTTTTGGTTCCCAATTGGTGGTCGTCGTCACCGGAGCCTTCACCGGAGCGGTCTTTGCGGCGCAGACCTATTTCATGTTCAGCGACATGGGGCTGGAGTCCGCTGTTGGTCCGGTGGTGTCCATCGCGATGTGTCGCGAACTCGGCCCGGTGTTGACGGCATTGATGGTGGCGGGGCGGGTGGGTGCCTCAATGGCAGCCGAAATCGGTACGATGAAAGTCACCGAACAAGTCGATGCCCTCCGCGCCATGGGAGTGCATCCCTTGGATTATCTAGTGGTGCCTCGGGCGGTGGGCATGTTTTTTTCGATGCCATTGCTGGTGGCTGAGGCGACAGGTTTTGGAATTTTGTCGTCCTATGTGATTACGGTTCACGGATTTAAGGTTCCTTTCGCTTACTATGACACCCAGATACGAGCCTTCACGGATCTCACTGACATCAGCATCGGAATGATCAAAGGCTGCGTTTTTGGGGCGATCATTGTCTTGGTTTCCTGTCACCAAGGCCTGAATACGACCAACGGCGCGGTCGGTGTGGGAAAAAGCACCACGGCAGCAGTGGTCATTTCCAGCTTGGCCGTTTTGATTTCGAATTTCTTCCTCAGTCTTCTCCTGAACTACTTCTCCCCTCTGGGAGGTAGTTTGTGAGAGCCGGTTCTTTTTTTGTCTTCTTCCATGTCTGACTCCGCCTCACAGCCCAAAACCAAGGAATCTGGCGACCGCGAAGAAGGCGAGTATTTCGTCGAAGTGCGAGATCTGTACAAAACGCTGGGCAACCAGCCGGTGCTTCGAGGTGTCGATCTGAAGATTCGCCGTGGAGAATGCCTCGTGGTTCTCGGTCAGAGCGGTGAAGGGAAAAGCGTTCTGCTGAAGCACCTCGTTGGCCTGATCACTCCCGACTCGGGAAGTATCGAAATCGATGGAGACGAAATCGTCGGCCTTTCCGAGCGGCGGCTCAGTCCTGTTCGGCGAAAGCTAGGGGTGTTGTTTCAGGATGGCGCACTCTTCGATTCCATGACGGTTGCCGAAAATGTGGCCTTTCCGCTCCGCGAACTCGGGACTCGCGACATCGATACCCTGTTGGAAAAGGCGCGAGCAGCTCTCGAGGTGGTGGGGCTGGAAAAGCACATGGAGAAAATGCCCATCAACATTTCCGGCGGGATGCGCAAGCGTGTGGCCCTCGCACGGGCCATCGTGACCCAGCCGCGTTGCATCCTCTACGATGAGCCCACCGCTGGACTCGACCCCATTGTGGCCGACAGCATCGATCATCTCATTCGCCGTCTGCAGCGAAAATTTCAGGTGACCTCCATCGTCGTCACTCACGACATGAAAAGCATGTTTCACATCGCCGATCGAGTCGCCTACCTGCGCGGGGGACGTATCTATTTTCTCGGCACGCCCGAGGAAATCAGGAAAAGTGAGGATCCGGCGATCCAGAATTTCATTCAGGGACGGTCCGACGAGTCATTCAGAAAAGAAGAGGAAGGCATTGCTCGGACAGAAGCTTTGGCGGTAAAGGCGAAAACGGAGTAGATTCCCATCCTTTCCTAGGAGATATCGGCGCTGGAGAGCCGGTTGAGAATTTGATGATGAGCGCAATACGCAAAGAACGAACCGAATTGCTGGTGGGACTGTTCGTCTTTTTCGGACTCGCCATCATGGGGACGCTCATTGTCCAATTCGGACGTTTTAGTGATCGTTTGCAGGAAAAATACCGGATCGAGGTCACGTTTCCCGACGCCAGCGATATCCGGGTCGGTTCCCCGGTCAAGCTTGCGGGTCAGAAGATCGGATTCGTCTCGGCCGAGCCCGAGCTGAACATGGACTTCACCGGCGTTACCGTGGAAATGGACATTTACGGAGAAAAACGGATTCCAAAAGGGTCGAAATTCTCCATCGGTACCAGCGGATTGATGGGCGACACCTACATCCGCATCATCATGCCGGACGATCCTAAGGCCGATTATCTGGTCGACGGCGAAAAAGTCAGCGGCGAGACCAGTTCCGGTCTGGAATCGCTCCAGAACGATGCCGGCCTCGTCATGGCCGATATCCGGGTGGCCGTTCAGGACATTCGCTCCGCCTTGCAGAGTCTGGACAGCGTTTTCACCAAGATCGAGACCGGGATTCTGTCAGACGAGAACCTGGCTAATCTCAAGGGCACCTTTGCCGAATTTCGCCAGACCGGCGAGAACCTCAATGCCGCCACCAAGAAGCTGGATCCGCTGATGGACGACGTCAAATCCACCGTCGGCGAAGCCAAGACGGCCATGACCAAGGCGGGTAGCACTTTTGACAAGGCCGAAGAAGTGATCGGGAAAGCCGAGCCAGCCATGGAAGAGCTGGAGCCGACCTTGGTGGAGTTGCGGGCTACGATCGAAAATGCCAACGCCGCGATCTCCCGCATCACTGAGGGAGATGGCGTGGCCGCCGCCCTGATTTCCGACACTGGGATTCGGCAGGATCTCGAGAGCTTCATCGACAAACTCGACCGCTATGGCATTCTCGGATATCCCAAAAACAAGTCGGGAGGGAGCGGTTCCGACGAAGGAGCGGATGACGATGAACCCGAGTCGGAGACTTCCCGGCGCAACTTCCTTTTCCGGGGGAAACGATAGGCGATTCCGCCTTTTCGCTTGAATCCCGAGCTGATGCGGTTATCGCAACAGACCGCCTTTTTCAGGAGTTTCGGCCGAGCCAGTCCTAGATTCCCGAGAGCGCGGGACCTTTGGACGCCGAATCAGATTTCTCGATTTTCGGCCCGATCCCGGACCGTGTCCCCGCTTGGCGGCGCGTGCCGAGGCCGGGTGAGATTTTGGGGACCCGTTAGGCGTCCGAAACGTTGTTTCCACATTCCCAATTTCTCTCAAGCACCCTCTTCCCCGAAGCACGACTATGGACACGGACCTTGTAGCCTCCCACATCGCGAATCTCGAGCCCTCGATCACCCTCGCCATCACGAGCCAGGCCAAGAAAATGATCGAACAGGGCGAGGATGTTTGCAGTTTCGGTGCCGGTGAGCCCGATCTGGATACTCCGGACTTCATCAAGGAAGCCGCCATTCAAGCCCTTCAGGACGGCAAGACCAAATACACCCCGTCGGCCGGTATCATGCCGCTGCGCGAGGCGCTTCACGAAAAACTGCTCCTCGATAACAACGTCGAGTACGCGGCGAGTGAAATCATCGTCAACTGCGGTGCCAAGCACTCCTGTTACCAGGCTATTCTCGCCTGCTGTAACCCCGGCGACGAAGTCATCATTCCAGCTCCCTATTGGACCAGCTATCCCGAGATGGTGAAAATGGCCCATGCCGATCCCTACGTCGTCCAGACCAAGGCTGAGAACGGTTGGAAAATGACCGCCGAAGAATTCGAGGACGCCATCAGTGGTCGCACTCGCATGGTCATCCTGAACAGCCCCAACAACCCGACCGGAGCCGTCTACAGCAAGGAAGAATTGGAAGCACTCGCCGAAGTCGCTCTCTCCGAGGATGTCATCATCCTGTCTGATGAGATTTACGAAAAACTCATCTACAACGATCGCAAGCACATCAGCATCGCTTCGTTGAGCCAAGAAGTGCGTGACCTGACCATCACCATCAACGGGTTCAGCAAGCTTTACTCGATGACCGGTTGGCGCATTGGCTACACCGCCGCGCCGAAGCCATCGACACCATTCAGAGCCACACCACCTCGAATGTCACCAGCTTCGCCCAATACGGCGCTCTTGCGGCGCTGAAGGGTGATCAGGCCTTTGTGCAGGACATGGTGGACGAATACGACATGCGTCGTCAGTACATGATGAGCCGTCTCAAGAACATTCGGAACATCAGTGTCGTCGAACCCGAAGGTGCCTTCTACTTCCTGGTCGATACCTCGGTGATGCAGATGAGCTCCACGAACATCGCCGAGAAACTGCTCAGTCGTTACAAAGTGGCTGCCGTTCCCGGGGTCGCCTTCGGCAACGACAAGTCCATCCGCTTCAGCTACGCGACCAGTCTGGACATCATCAAAAACGGTCTCGATCGTTTTGAAGAGTTCTGCATGTCGCACTGATTCGGCAAATTTACAGGGCCCGAGGGGCTCCACTCAACAGGGTCAGGTCATCGACTTGACCCTGTTTGGTGTACATTTG
>JAGROX010000180.1:4697-13257 GCA_020440025.1 Verrucomicrobiia bacterium | reverse complement strand
TTCGCAACGGGGTCGGGTTTGACTCTGTCGACATTGATGCGGCGAGAAGGTGCGGGATTGATGTCTGCAATGTGCCGGACTATGGCACAGAGGAAGTGGCCGACCATGCCATCGCGCTGATCATGGCGCTCTGCCGTCAGTTGTTTCCGCTCGATCAGGAAGCGAAGCAACTCGGTTGGGTCATTCGGGTGGAACCGAAGCTGCGGCGCCTACGTGAATTGACACTCGGCATCGTCGGACTCGGACGCATCGGCACGGCCACGGCGCTGCGAGCGAAAGCACTGGGGTTCAAAGTCATTTTCCATGACCCCTATCTTCCGAACGGAGTCGACAAAGCGGTGGGGATCGAGCGTGTTCAAACACTGGATGAACTGCTCGCACGCTGCGATGTACTGTCGTTGCATTGCCCGCTGAACGAAGAGACGCGACACCTCATCGCCGAGCGCGAACTAGCGATGCTCAAACCTGGCGCCTTCGTGATCAACACAGCTCGCGGAGGGATCATCAGAAAAGAGGCAATCCTCACTGCCCTGAGGGACGGCCACATCGCCGGCGCGGGACTCGATGTCGTCGAGGACGAGCCACTAAAAAGCGCGGAAGAGGCCTCGGCACCGAATCTCATCGTGACCTGTCACGCCGCGTTTTGCAGCGTCGAATCCAAAATTGAAATGCGATCGACCTCGGCCCGCATCGCCCTGGCAGCGGTCCTCGGTCAGCCTCTCGAAAACGTGGTCAACTCCCTCGTCTAAATCGAAATCCAAGGTCATGAAAGCCACCACCTTCGCGCGCCCCGCTTCTCCGGTGGGATCAGTTGGTCGGCAGCTGGCGAAATTGAGTCGTGGCACCCGTCGGGAAAGGGTGAACGCTGGCTCACAGCGATCGATGAAGGCAACGAGTTCACTTTGCCGATCGCCAGCAGGACTCTACCCCTCAAAAACCTGCGCAACGTCTTCGAGAACAAAGCCATTCAGCGCAGGTGCATCGATTTCATGGTGCGCGCGACCCGCAATCTCGGTTGGGGTTTTCCGACTGCACAACGGGTATGTTGAAGCGATGAAGAAGATCATCGCGTCATGATCTCAAAAGATAAGCAACAATGAGACGGGGCCGAAACATCACCTTTTTATCTCCCATTTTTTCACCAATCATCTCATGAAACACCTCTTCATCTCCCTTCTGCTCGCCACTTCCACCTCGGTCTTCGCCGACGTTAAAACCAACACGGTCAGCGTTCCCATGCGCGATGGTATCAAGCTCGCCACCGACATCTATCGCGATGATGCGCTGCAGAAGGCTCCCGTGATCCTGATGCGAACGCCATATGATCGCACGAAACAGAAAGGTGCCGGGGAACGCTGGGCCAAAGCAGGTTACATCTTTGTGGCGCAGGACTGCCGGGGGACGAAGGAATCCGAAGGCGTGATGGCTCCCTACAACAACGAAGGCCAGGACGGATACGACACCATCGAGTGGATCACGCGCCAGCCCTGGTGTAGCGGTCGTGTCGGGATGACGGGTGGCTCCTATGTCGGTGCCGTCCAGTGGCAGGCGGCGGTAGAGAATCCTCCCGGACTTGCCGCGATTGCTCCGCGGGCGACGTGGAGCAGCTTTTACCGAAATCTCTATCTCGGGGGAGCGGTGCGGCTTGCGCTGATCTCCAATTGGCTCGCGGGTAACACCCCCAAGCCGGAAGGGGCCGCTCCCGCGGACATGAGCGAGGCACTCCTGCACTTGCCGCTCAGCGATGTGGACGAGGCCATCGGCTGGCCCATGCCGTGGCTCGATGCCTACCTGACTCATTCCGAGCCAACCGGTTTCTGGACCCGGCTCGATCTCACACCCAGCCTGCCGGACTTGCGACTACCCGTGCTCCACGTCGTCGGCTACTACGATTTCTTTTCCCGCGAGTCGGTCGGAAATTTCATGATCATGCAGAAGCAGGCCACCGATCCTGAGACACGCCGTCAGCAAAGGCTCGTCCTCGGTCCATGGGACCACGGAAGCATCGGGAAAACCAAGGTCGCCGATGTCGAATTCGGTCCGGATGCGACAGTGGATGATATCGCTCTCCAGCTCGACTGGTTTGACCGCTATCTCAAGCAGGATGCCGCCGCGCTTGCCAAACCTTTCCCGCCCGTACGCTACTTCTCCATGGGCGACAACAGTTGGAAAGATGCGCAAACCTGGCCGCCGGCAGGCTTCACCGCGACCTCGTTCTACCTGCACTCCGATGGCAAGGCAAACACCCGCCAAGGCAATGGTCGCCTCACCGATAAGGCCCCCACTAGCGACCAGCCCGCCGACACCTTCCGCGCCGATCCTGCCAATCCCACACCCTCCACCCCCATCACCGAAACGCGGCCGATCAAAGCCGCCGTGTGGGGACCGGTCGACCAGGGCGCGACCGAAGACCGCGACGACTTACTCGTTTACACCAGCAAGCCGATGACAGAGCCGCTCACCTTCGCCGGCAACGCCGAGGCAAAGCTCCACGTCAGCACCGACACACCCGATGCCGACTGGGCCGTTAAACTCATTGACGTGCATCCCGATGGTTTTGCGCAAAACATCGCCCGCGGCATCCTGCGAGGCCGCTATCGCGACTCCCTGCTCGAACCGGAACTCATGCAGCCGGGTGAGGTCTACGAAATCACCGTCGATCTCGGTCCCGTCGCCGCCACCATCGCCAAAGGCCATCAACTCCGCGTAGATATCAGCGGTGCCGATTTCCCCCTTTACGATCGAAACCCAAACACTGCCGAAGGCATCGCCGGCAGCAAGACCGCCATTGCGAACGAGCAAGTGCATCACAAGCCGGGCGCACTCTCGCGCATCATCCTGCCGATCAAATGAGAGCGCCCGCCCAGCAATTGGGGAAAGGACGAAACTCAGGCCCCAGTATGATATCGCGGCGGGCGGTGTGCCACCAACTTGGAAACCGAAGACCTGATCTGGTTTCAAGTGGTGGAGCATAGCGGATTCGAACCGCTGACCTCCTCAATGCCATTGAGGCGCTCTACCAACTGAGCTAATGCCCCGCGAAATACTTGATTTGCTGAACCCTCTCGGGCTGAGCGAGGCGGAAATTAGGACACAATCCGGAAATCGGCAACCAATTTTCTGCGACTGATTTACTTGAGCTTGTCTCCGCCCCTCAACCTGATAATATCCAGCGTCGTTACATTCTAAGAAAGCGATTTCTCATGAAAGCCTCCCGTCTCTTGTCTCTGGCATCGCCCCTTGGTCTGGCTGCCCTGTTTCTCGTCGGTTCAGCCTTTGCTGATGACTATCGAGACTTCACCAATACTGCTGGCAAGTCACTCCGCGCCAAGTTGATCAAAGTGGAGGGAGCCCAAGTCACTATCCAACTGGAATCCGGGCAGGAATTCACCATCGCCGCCAATACGCTGTCAGCAGCCGATCAGACCTTCATCAAGGAATGGAAGCCCGCCATGGCGGAAGCCGCGACCTTGGCCGCAGACAACGGAGTTTCCTCGGAAAAACTCAATGAGGTGATCGGAAATCCCCTCTTTGCCAATATTTCACTCTGGGACAGCAATCCGAAAGAAGTCGCCGAGCGCCTTTCATGGCCTCGGGAATCGGAGACCTCCTATGCCGAAAGCTACCGCGCCTATCCCAAGAGCGACTATCGTTTCTTTGGTGCCCGTCCTTATTCCGCCGCCCTCTATGGTGAAGAGGGCAAAGTTTCCGGCATTTCGCTGGTATTCGCCAACAAGGGCGACTCTTTCGGCGCCGCGGGAGCGGGAGAAGAACATTTCATCAAAGGGAAACCCGTTCCCGGCGGCATCGATGGATTTCGCATGCTGATGGCAAACGACGCGGAACTCATCAGCACCGCCCTCACCGGCCTGTTCGGAGAAAGCGAGACACAACGTTTTGGTGATGGTGAAACCCGAACTCAGGTTCAACGCTGGGACTGGAACGGACACGCGTTTCTCCTCTCCAATGTCGAAGATGAGTATGTGGGACTCACTATTCAAACCACCGAATTTGCCGACAAAAAAGGCCGTACTTCCCGAGTCCCTGAATCAATCATCCGCCAGCGAGCCAAGGACGGGATCGAACAACGCGAGAATGGCGACATCATTCTCTCCAACCTGCCCATGGTGGATCAGGGACCCAAGGGTTATTGCGCCCCCGCCACCGTGGAACGCTGTATGCGCTATCTCGGCATTCCAGCCGACATGTATCTTTTGGCGATGGTGGGCGAAACCAGCATTGGTGGCGGCACCAATACCAGCCTCCTCTTGGAGAACATCGGTCAAGACATCAAACGAAAGGGCCGCAAGTTCGACTCTTGGCGCGATGAATTGAAAATCCGCACCATCAAGAAATACATCGACGACGGCATTCCCATCATGTGGGGACTGTTCAGCACCGAGGAGTTCAACGACATCGCCAATCGCCGGAGCGAAGCCCGCAAGGAGCTGAAAGGCACCGAATTCGCCAGCTATGCTGCCCAGGTAAAAAGCGAGTCAGAGACTGCCAGCCTGCCCAAGGATACTTCCCGCAGCCACATCGTGATCATCATTGGTTACAATGAAACCACGAACGAAATCGCCTTTTCTGACAGCTGGGGCGAGCGCTTCACCGAACGTTGGATCTCACTGCCGGAAGCTGCTCAGGTCTCGCAGGATTACTTCTACGTGATCGATCTCTGAGGCAAAATCTCACGGATTCGCCAACGACTCGACGACTGCTCGGAGCCCCTTCACCACTTCAGTGAATCGGGGAAAATCGATCTGCTCGGGCGTGTCACTTGGCTGACGATAGTGTGGATAGCGATAGGGCGCGGTATCGGTCACCATTAGGGCCGGATACCCGGATCGCCAGAACGACCAGTGATCTGACCCGCCCCAACCTTCGATCGTTTCTGGCAAGGCTACGGCCAATGCCGGCACTTTCGCGCCAGCGCTTTCATAGGCTTTCTCCACCTTCTCAACCAGCGATTCGTTCTCGGGATTACCTACCAGGGCGACAAAACTTCCCGTCGAGGGAAATGTCTCTCCCGGCAGCCCTTCGGGTATTTTTTGGCTACCCGGCTCGTTTGAAAAGGAGCCGATCGTATCGAGGCTGACCATGGCAACCACCTTGACGCCTTGTTTTTCAAGATATTTCGCGTAGACCACGCTGCCCATGAACTCGGTGTGAGAATGCGGAGGCTCCTCATTCACGAATGCCACAAAGCGGAGCGTGCGCGCGGGATTGCTGCCTGAAAAAGCATTCGCAAGACTCAGCAAAGCAGCCACTCCAGTGCCATTGTCGTTCGCACCAGGGGATCCCTCCACGGTGTCATAATGAGCACCGATGATCACGATCTCATTGGCGTGAGTCGATCCCGGCAACTCCGCGACCACATTCCAGACCATCTGCCCATCGACTTCGTAATTTTGTCGGTCGACCACATAGCCCATGTTGCTTGGTCCGATGGTCGACTCGATCCAGAACGCGGCGGCTCTCAGTGATTTGTAGTTGGACATATTTCGCTCGCCGATATCTCCGGCCAGCGTCTTCACATATTTCTCCAAATCTTCCTGAGTGACAGGTTTGCGCATGATCTCAGCCGCCTGCTCCTGTTTTGCTTTCGCCTTTTCGGTTTCCACGTCCTTTCCTCCGACAAAGTGTGTCACGAAGACGGAAGCGACGCCGAGCAGGAGTATCCCCCCCGGCAAGGCCACGAGACAGAAGCGAATAATTTTTCCCTGATCCATGTGAATGTCGTTTGCCAGCGTAGTGGCAAAGCAAGTTACGCTCAATCAGTGATCCCAAGTGCCTCGCGAACCGCATTTGCCGCATTTTCATGGGCTCCGCCCCCCCCCAGTTGATCGACCACCTTCTGCAGTTCCTTTTGCAATGCTGCGCGAGCTTCCTCGTCGGCCAGTAAACTCCCCAGTTCATCTGCGATCTTTTCCCCTGTCGCATCGGCCTGAAGCAACTCGCGAACGACTTCACGATTGGCGATGACATTGACGATGCCGAGAAAGTCGACCTCGACCACCATCCTTCCCACCACGTAGGTCAGCCAGGCCACTTTATAGACCAGGCAATAGGGCAAACCAAAATAGGCCGCCTCCAGCGTCGCCGTGCCCGAGGCCACCACGCCTACCGCGGCCCGCTGCATCACGTCGTGAACATTGCCCACTCCGATCTCGAGACAGGAAGGATGCAGGCGAACCTCGTTGGCAATTTCCCGCATTCGCTCGGCGAGCCGATCTGAAACCGCAGCCGCCTCGAAACGCATCAGGGGATACTGCTGTTTCAGCCTCACCGCCGCCTCTGCCATGACGGGGAAAAGGGCCTCCACTTCTCGCTCCCGACTTCCGGGGAGTAGGGCCACGAGATCTGGCTCCCGGGTCAAACCCTCTTGCTTGACCCGCGACAGCGAATCCACCAGAGGATGTCCCGAAAAAACGGTCGATAGACCGGAGTTTTCGTAGAGAGGTTTCTCGAAAGGAAAAATACAAATCATCAAGTCCAACAACTCGGCCATGGTCTTGATGCGTCCTTTCTTCCACGCCCAAACCTGAGGCGAAATGTAGTAGATCAGTTTGCCGGCATAACCTTCCTTTCTCAGTCGCTTTGCCAGACGCAGATTGAATCCGGGATAGTCGATCAGCACCAATCCGTCGGGTTTTTGCTCCAAAACTCGGGCGACGGTCTCTTCCATCTTGGTGCGGAAATACCCGTATTTCTTGAGTACTTCCCAGAGTCCAAGTACTGCGGCTTCCTCCAGCCAATTTTCGATCTCGCCAGAAAGCTTTGTCATCTGCGGACCGCCCAAGCCCGACAGCGCGAACTCTGCCTCGGGCAGCGCCCGCATGAGGGCCGCGCCGTGGGTATCGCCACTGACTTCGCCGGAAACGAGAAAGAGATGCTTCTTTTTCATGAGATCCGAAATGCCTCAGGATGACTCATCAAATAGAGTAATACCGTTGAGTTCGGAAAAAATTGCTCCTCAGCCACGTTCGTTCGCCTCCTCGATCAACCGGGTGATCTCCAATGCCACGTCGAGTGCCGCGGCACCGTGTTCGCCCGAGACTTTGGGGGCCGCCCCTTTGGCAGCGCATTCAATGAAAGCCGCCAGCTCACACTTCAGGGGTTCGTCTTTTTCCACCTCGACCTCCTCCCGTGCAATCTCCATGCCGTCTTTTCGATAAATCCATCCACTCTGGTCCTGGTAATCCAGCGACAAATACGCATCGGACTGAAACACCCTGATCTTCCGCATCCGCTCTGGCGAGATCCGACTGGCGGTCACATTGGCAACCGCCCCATTCTCGAATCGGAGACGGGCATTGGCGATGTCTTCCCGTCGGGTCAGCACTGCAATGCCCACGGCGTCGATCTGAACGAGGGGCGAATCGACCAGGTGAAGAATGATCTCGAGATCGTGGATCATGAGATCCAGGACCACCCCGATATCGATGCTGCGATTCGGAAAAGGCGAGAGTCGATGCACCTCAAGAAATTTCGGCTGATTGAGCCGCGCCTCCAACTGGGCCATCACCGGATTGAACCGCTCAATGTGCCCGACCTGCAGCACACAACCGCGATCAGCGGCGAGGCTGATCAGGGCTTTGGCGTCGTCCAGCGTATCGGCGATCGGTTTCTCGACGAGCATGTGTTTTCCCGCTTCGAGGAGAGCCGTGCCGTACTCGCGGTGGGTGACCGTGGGCGTCGAAACCGAAGCAGCGTCGACCATGGCGATCAACTCGTCGATGGTGCCAGCCACGGTTCCGCCAAATTCATCCGCGATCGCCCGAGCTCTTTCGGTATCGGCATCGAAGACTGCAGTCAGTTCCGCATTCTCCAGTTCGGAATAGATGCGGGCATGGTTGCGCCCCATCGCGCCCACGCCGATCACGCCTGCTCTGACTTTCTCGCTACTCATGATCGTCAGCTATCCCTGCAACTGGCGTGGCGTCAACCTTGTGGTCTTCGAGGGCAGAGATTCTTCCCGGCTGAGAAAGCTGCCTTCTCAGACGTCCGCTTTCCCGAAAATCGAAACGCCCTTCTCCCCACAGAGCCGAACCACCTCGTCTTTCCCCAACAGGAGAGTCTTTCCCGCCTCCACCACGATGGCATTCACCCCCGATTCGGCAGCGGTCTCGATCGTCGCCGGTCCGACCACGGGAACGTCGAAACGGAGATCCTGGTTCGGCTTCGAAACCTTCACCATCATCGCCTCCCCTTTTCCGAGCGCTCCACCGCGTTTGATGGCTTCGTTGGTGCCTTCAAACGCTTCGACCGCGAGAACGGTTCCTTTTTTCACCACCACTGTCTGACCGATATCGAGTCGGCTGACCTCTTTGGCGATGCGAAAGCCATAATCGGCATCATCAAGCTGACGCTCGGTCAACTCAGGGCCACAGACATGCCCGGCGCCAGGCAGGAGATCGTCGAGAAAGGTCGTCGCTGGCAGCAGAGTGATCCCGTCTTTTCCCAACTCGTCGGCAATCGCCCCGAAGAGCGATTCGGCATTCCGGACCTTCACCCTGCTGAGCATCTTCAGTGTCCGCAGATCGGGACGAAGATCGAA
>JAGROX010000180.1:0-4646 GCA_020440025.1 Verrucomicrobiia bacterium | reverse complement strand
AAAAACTTGATCATCTTGCCGAGTTGCCCGACGCGCATCCATTCGATGGCATCGACCATGTCAGCGAGGTGTGCTTCCGTCTCACCCGTGAAGGCGGCGGCCGCCAACTTGGCCACGCCCGCCTTTCGCGCCGCGCGGACCATGGTTTCCGGATAGATGCCGTTCCCGGCAATCAATCCGAGGCTTTCAGAGATTTCGTTCACGCCATGGCCTTACACCAAGCGAGATGCGAATGCAAAAGGTGCCTGTCGCCACCACCACTCAGGGTTTCACCCCGACCTTCGCCAGAATCTTCTCCATCAGACACCACTTGGTGAAAGCCGACTGAAGCAGGTTGGCCCCGACAAAAGCAGTAAACCACAGCCAGTTGTCATTCACATAGTGGGCGAGCGCGAGGGACGCGAGAACAAAAGTCCCCGCGATGGCTCGAATAAAGTCGTTCATTTTCATGGGTATTTGCTTTTGGCTTCTAGAGTTTTTCCTATCTTCCATCTCCGGTTCCTCCTTCAATCTTCCCGATTGACCATGAAATAGATCACCGGAACCGCGATTCGGCTGACGAAGAGCGATGCAATCTCTCCCGCCATCAGGGCGATGGCGAGTCCTTGGAAGATGGGATCCATCAGGATCACACTGGCACCGACGACCACCGCGAGAGCGGTCAGGAGCATGGGGCGAAACCTCACCGCACCGGCATCGACCACCGCCTCGCGCATCGGCATCCCCTGTTTCAGCCGCAGTTGAATGAAATCCACCAGAATGATGGAATTGCGCACCACGATGCCGCCTCCGGCCATGAAGCCAATCATCGAGGTGGCCGAGAAAAACGCGCCCATCATCCCGTGGGCGGGTAGCACACCGATCAGCGAAAACGGAATCGCCACCATCACGATCAGTGGCGTGACGAAGGATTTGAACCAACCGACCATGAGGATGTAGATCAGTACCAGCACCGCCGCGAAGGCGATGCCGAGGTCGCGAAAGACTTCGATGGTGATGTGCCATTCACCGTCCCACTTCATCGATGGTTCCACATCAAGGAATGGCAAAGTCGCGTTGAGGATCTTCAGCTTGGGATCGATGGCTCCGAATTTCGTCATGTCGATCTCGGCCAGCTTCTGATTCATCTCCAGAATCGCGTAGACCGGACTCTCTTTCACGCCCGCCACGTCGGCGGTGACATAGGTGACCGGAAGGAGGTTCTTGTGATAGATGCTCTTGTCGATGACGTCTTCCTCGATCGTCACCAGTTCGCCCAACGGAACCAGGGCTGGCGGGGCGGGTTGCCCACCCGGCTCAGGCAGACCGTTGGCATCCCCCGAGCGTATCCTCAGACCAAGCAACTGACGCGGATCCGTCCGCAGATCGCGGGGCAACTTGACCCGCACCACCACCGGCTCGCGCTCGCGCGGGAAGTGAGCCAAGTCGACATCGATGCCATCGACCGCCATCTTCAGCGTCTGGGAGATGGACTCCGCCGTGATGCCATTGAGCGCGGCTTTTTCCTTATCGATGTGAAAACGGAAGCGTTTTTGATCTTCTTCGCCATACCAATCCACATCGACCACGCCCGGCGTTTCCTCGAACACCCGTTTCACTTCACGAGCCAGCGCCTCGCGATGGTTGCGATCGTGCCCGTAGACCTCGGCGACCAGGGTTTGTAAAACCGGCGGGCCGGGAGGCACTTCGGCCACGGCGATGGCGGCACCATATTTCTCGGCGATGGGCAGCAGCTTCGGGCGCACCCGCTTGGCGATGTCATGGCTGTCGGCATCGCGATCATGCTTCGACAACAGATTCACCTGAATGTCGGCAACATTGGCTCCCTGACGCATGAAATAGTGACGCACCAGCCCATTGAAATTGAAGGGCGATGCGGTGCCGGCATAGACCTGATAGTCCGTCACCTCCGGTTCACCAGCGATCACCGCAGCCATCTCACGCGTCGCCCGCATCGTCTGTTCCAAGGTCGAACCTTCCGGCATGTCGACGATGACCTGAAACTCGCTCTTGTTATCGAAAGGCAACATCTTCACTTTTACCCACCCCACTCCCACCAGCGCCATGCTGCCGACCAACAGCAGGGCAATGACCAAGAGGAATCCCCATTGGTGGAGATGCCCCTTGAGGAGCCAGTTCATGTAGCGGCGATACGATCGGGTCATCATCCCTTCGTTGTCGTGACCGCCATGACCATCACCACCGGCTTTCTCGCCCCCTTCTGATCGTTTCAAGATCCGCACCGCCGCCCAAGGCGTCACGATGAAGGCAATCAAAAGAGAAAAGATCATCGCGGCCCCGGCCCCGATAGGGATCGGGCGCATGTAGGGCCCCATGAGCCCCCCGACAAAGGCCAGCGGCAGAATGGCGGCGATCACCGCCCAGGTTGCCAGCACCGTGGGATTCCCCACTTCGCCGACCGCATCCACCGCCAGAGCGTAAGTCGATTTTCCTTTATTCTCCGGAAGTCGGTAATGCCTCACGATGTTCTCGACGACCACGATGGCATCATCGACGAGAATCCCGATGGAGAAGATCAGGGCGAACAGGGTGATGCGATTCAGGGTGAACCCGTAGAGGTAGAAAACCAGCAGGGTCAGCGCCAGCGTCGACGGAATGGCAATCGCCACGACCAAAGATTCCCGCCATCCCAGCATCAGGAGAATCAGCACCGTCACGCTGAGGACGGCGATTCCCATGTGGTAAAGCAACTCGTTCGATTTCTCGGCAGCGGTCTCGCCATAGTGCCGCGTCACCGACACCTCGACATCCGAGGGAATGACCAATCCTTTCAAGGCATCGACCTTGGCGATGATTTCCTCGGCGAGGGAAATCGCGTTCGTCCCCGGTCTTTTCGCCACGGTCAGGGTGACCGCATTCTCGTCTCCCCCAATCTCTCCCGAAGCCGCGCCGTGACCAAACAACACGTAGTGATCGGGATCGTCGGCCCCGTCAGACACATTGGCAACGTCGCGCAGGTAGACCGGTCGGCCGCCAAAGGCTCCCAGCACCACATTCTCTGCTTCCTCCGCCGAGTGAAGAAAAGCTCCGCTTTCGATCAACACCTGAGCATTGCCCGAAGTAATCTCCCCGGCGCGATACTGCCGATTGGCCTGCTGCAGAACCGGAACAATGCCACCGAGACTGAGATTGCGAGCCGCCAGCTTGGCGGGATCGATGGAGGCGAGAATGGTTCGTTGCCGGCCACCGATCAGCGTGGTCTCGGCGACATCAGGCACCTGTTTCACCGCGTCCTCCAGCTCCGCCGCAAGACGTCGGAGAGTCACCGAATCGTATCGATTGCTGTGAAGCGTGAGCGCCAGAATTGGCACGTCGTCGATCGACTTCGCTTTGATCAAAGGCGTGGTGACTCCCGAAGGAATGCGGTCATAATTCGACTGCAATTTTTGATTCAGTCGAACCAGAGCCGTCTCCACATCATAGCCCACCTCGAAGCGCACGATGACCAGGCTCTCGCCGGGTCTCGAGGTCGAGTAGACATATTCCACCCCGGAGATCTCCCACAGCAGCTTCTCCATGGGATTGGTCACCCGCTCCTCCACCTCCTTGGCCGAGGCCCCCGGCATGGCGACCATCACATCGATCATCGGCACCTTGATCTGAGGCTCCTCCTCGCGAGGCAGCATGATCACGGCAAAGATCCCCATCAATACCGAGGCCACCACGATGAGAGGCGTGAGTTTGGAATTGATGAAACCCGCGGCCAGTTTCCCGGCCAGCCCGTGGGGTTCATCCGCTTGAATTTCGTTGCTCATGGTCGAGTCAACAGGGTCAGGTCGGCGACTCAACCCTGTCAGGTCAGAAGAAAAATATCAGTTTCCCGCCAGTGCTTGGCCGTCCCGCAATTCTGTCGGTGGGTTGAGAATGATAGACTCCCCGCCGTCGAGTCCGGCCAAAATCTCGATCTCGCTATCGCTGACCTCCCCGGTGCGGACGATCTGGAGGCGGGCAATTCCCTCGGCGGCGACGAACAGGTAATCCATCTGCCCTCGCGAGATCAACGCGGCAGCGGGAACCATCAGGGCAGTGCGATTGCCACGCGGCACATAGGCCCGACCAAACTGCCCGGCGCGGAGCGCATCCTGATCCGGCAAATCCAGCTTGATGGAAAAGGTCCGGCTACCCACATCAGCCGAGGGAGCGATCTCGCTGACGACTCCCTCCAGATCGACTTCAGCGCCAGCGACTTTAACACGAAACCTGTCTCCGATGGCCAGCCCACCGGCCAGGGATTCTGCGAGATTGATTTCCAAACGCAGCAGGGAGGCGTCCTCCATCGAGAACAATGCCCGCGCCGGCGAAGCCAGATCACCGGGTTCGAGAAACTTTCGCGTCACGGTGCCATCGAAGGGCGCCGTGACGGTGGCATTTGCCACCATGGCCTTGGTCTCCTCGACCGTGGCCAGCGCCATCTGTCGACGGGATTCGGTCTGCTCGAATTCGGACAGAGCCACGGCACCACTCTCCTTGAGCGTGCGAAAGCGGGCCAGATCCCGATCCGCCTGAGCCAGCGCGGCCTTGGCCCGGTCCAGCGCGGCATCAAGCTCCCCGACATCCAATCTCGCGAGCACCTGCCCCTTCGTCACCCGCATTCCCGGCACCGCCGAAAGCTCCAACACGCGCCC
>JAGROX010000179.1:16334-21631 GCA_020440025.1 Verrucomicrobiia bacterium | reverse complement strand
CACCGTTGGTGGCGTTCTTCAATCCTACCGGCATCGAAAGGCCAGACGCCATCTGACGATGGGTCTGAGATTCCACAGTGCGGGCACCAATCGCCGCCCAACTGATGAGATCGGCGATGTATTGTGGGGTGATGGGATCAAGAAACTCGGTCGAAGCGGGCACTCCGAGGTCCAGCACCCCGCAGAGCAACTGACGCGCCATGCGTAAGCCTTTGGCAAGATTGTCGGAGCCATCGAGATCCGGGTCCATGATGAGCCCTTTCCAGCCGATCGAGGTGCGTGGCTTCTCAAAATAGACGCGCATGACCAGCTCAAGCGTGTCTCCAAGTTCGTCGCGCAGCGCCGCAAGCTTGCGGGCATACTCCAACCCGGCCTCCGTGTCGTGAATCGAGCAGGGGCCAACGACGACGAGGAAACGATCGCTCTCTCCGCTGAGAATGGATTCGATCCGTTGCCGGGTCTCAACGACGAGATGCTCCTGAGATTCCGTGCGAGGCATCTCATGCATCACCAGTGCCGGGGCCGGCAGAGGGACATTAAATTGGATGTGGAGGTCCGTGACTTTGGGGCCATTCATAATGGTCCAATTCATGGGGGCAAAGGCCAGAGGTGTCGAACGGTTTCTCAGAGGAGCCACGCCGAGACCTCCTCGCCATCAACGAGCTCCTGCCCGCCTTCGAGACGCAGCAAGGCCTCTGACTTCGAGAGCCCGAATAGGGCGTGAGACTGCTGAAGCCCCGTTGGTTTCAGGAACCCCGACTGAGGATCGATTACCATGCGCAGATAATGCGGTCGATCGCCGGGATTGGTCAGTGCCCCGGAAACCCGGGCGCGAAACGGCGTCAGTGCCAGTGACGCTCCCCCCTCCAGATCTTCCCTTCCCGACCACCAAGCCATCGCTGGCGCGGCAAAAATCTGACAGGTAACAAAGGCGGACACCGGATTTCCCGGCAACCCGAAAACGTAACAGGGCTGGACTCCCTCTGTCTCTCTCCGGCCAAAGAGAAAGGGCTTTCCCGGTTTCACTTTGACTCGCCAAAATTCCGAGATCACCCCAAGGGAGCCGAGTGATTCTTTGACGAAGTCTTTTTCCCCCACGGAGACGCCTCCGGCTACCAGCAGAAAGTCGCTCGTATCGAGCGCCTCCGAAAGAATCGCTCCCAAGGCGTCTGGCTCATCGGGAGCATGCCAGCGCTGCGGGATGCCACCGATATGCCGCACCAGCGCCTCCAGCATGGGGCCGTTGGAGTTAAATAGATGACCGGCCTTCAGATCGGCTGGCGCGACCGTGCCTGATTCGACCAATTCATCGCCAGTGGTCACAATGCCCACTCGGGGCCGGGGACGGACCGCCACCTCCACGTATCCCTGGGAAGCCAGCAATCCCAACCGCGCCGGAGTCATGATTGCTCCCGCCGAAATCAGTTTCTGCCCGGCACAAACATCAGCGCCGCGAGGTCGAATATTTTCTCCCACGACCACGCCTTCTACGATTCGCAGGCAGCGCCCATCGTCTTCGACGCAGACGTCCTCCTGCATCACCACGGCATCGGCGCCACGCGGAACAGGGGCGCCGGTGAAAATGCGAATCGCCGTGCCCGATTTCAGTTCGAACCCGCAGTCTTCGCCAGCCGGTTGCGTTTCTCCCGTCAGCGTCAGCACCGCGTCGTCGAACGCCTCGGCCGCACGAACCGCATAGCCATCCATCGACGAATTGTCGAATCCGGGAAGATCCACCTGTCCGAAGATGTCCCGCGCCAAGATTCGATCCAGGGTCTCGCTCAACGGCAGAACCTCCTCTCTCGTCGATCGGCTTGTCCCCTCCAAAATTCGGCGGCGAGCATCAAATTCCTCGATCATCGTCGACAGTTCCGTTTTCACTCCAACACCTCTCCCTGATCTGGATCGGGCCCGCCGAACTGCATCTGCCCCTTTTCATCGAGATAGCTGAACATTACGACGCGATCATTGGCATTCGGTCGACCCTCCACGATGTCGGCAGTGAGAAAGTCCCCCTTACGCTCGGGACTGAGACGCAATTTGCCGGTCGGACGGCCCCCGCTATCGTAGGTGAGCAGATCAGCCTCCGGCGGAATGACGGAGTTCCGGCTCGTGCGAATGAGCACAAACCCTCCGCTTTCGTGAACCAGATGTACACTGCCGATGGGAAGTTTCTGTGGGGTTGGCAGGCTCGATTTTGCCTTCTCGGCAGCCTCGGCCTCCTCCCTTTCCTTCTTCTTGTCTTTGCCCAGCCAGCCTCCCATTTTCGGCAGCAGTCCCTTCTCCTCCTTTTCATTGTCAGGGACCGGGAGGGCGTCGTCGTCCAGATTGGAAAAACAGGACGACAATCCAAAGACGACCGGCAGCAGAATCAGACCACAAAAGAAACGAGAGAAACTCATGGCTGGGTGAAAACATTCTCTCAAACGAACTTCGGCGCGGATTGAATCCGGTTCCGCATTTGGCCAAGAAAGCCCGGAGAGCCGGGCTGGAAAATGAGTGGCGGTGAGGGTGGGATTCGAACCCACGGTACCCTTGCGAGTACGCATCTTTAGCAAAGATGTGCTTTCGACCACTCAGCCACCTCACCGTTTAAAAAAATCGAGGAATGGGCAGATCGAATTGCCTGTTATCCCGCCCCTGAAGACGAGGGCGCAAAAGAAACAGAGAACCGCCTTTTCGTCAACCGGATTCCGGCGCTCAGGCGAAGAGATTCTCGCGGGCCACGATTCGCCACCATGTTTGGAACCCATGGACAAAAAAGAAGCCGGAGCAGCGAACTGCTCCGGCCTTGTCAAACTTTCTCAGAGATAAGAAAAGTTGATCGAAAAGTCCCGATCAAAACGGGATGCGGACACCGCTACGAATGAGGGTGAAGTCACGATCGTCTTCGACCCAGTTGTAGGTGGCATCAACAAAGATACCGACGCAACCGAGGGAATCGAAGCGGAAGTCAAGACCGGCACCGACGTCGAACAGTCCGTCCGTCGCGCTGTTGGTCAGGACACCACCACCCGCGAGAACGTAGGGAGCGATGCAGAGATCTTTGATCGGCATGCGATAGACGAGGTTGGCCGTGATGACGTGCTCCTCGCTTTCGAAAGCAGCCACCGTGTAGCTGAGCTCGACACCGACGTTTTCGGTGAAGAGGTAGGCAAGAGAGGCACCACCACCGAGTTCGCCGTTACCGGAGTCGGGAATCGCTCCCGCAACGAAGCCACTGAATTCGAAACCGGTGCCGAAGCAATCGCATCCGGCGGGGATGACGATCGGATTTTTTTCGACAGGATTTTTGCCCCAATCACCAGCAGTCGCGAGACCCACGGTCAGAGAGAGGATTGATAGAGTAGACAGCAATTTTTTCATGGTAGTTTCCTGAGTAGTTGGTTGACGGTGCTAGAATAGCAACGCCCCGACACATGACAATCTCTTTTTTGAGAATTTCGGAAATATTAACTAATTCTCCTACCTTCCCCGCCATTTCGACTTGCGGGAGCGGTATTTTTGCCCCCTAGTCTCGTTCGCTAATGTTTGGCTGGAATTCGACTGAGAAGACCAGCCACCCAAGGACAGGTGCCAGAGTGGTCGAATGGGCTCGCCTGGAAAGCGTGTGTACCGGTAACGGTACCGAGGGTTCGAATCCCTCCCTGTCCGCCATTTTCCTTTCTCTTCGAGTTCCCCGAGCCCGCACTCAACCCTGTTGGGTCAGCGACTCAACCCTGTTTGAGATCCATGCGGAACAGAACGTGATCGGAGTAGGAACAGAAATCGCTCACTCCTCGGCGGCGCCACGCTTTTGGGAAAACAGCCACTCGTAGAACTCGGGATCTTTCGCCACCTTGCTGTGGAAGCTCACGTGATCCGCGCCAGGGAATTCCGTCGATCTGAAACGAGGATTGAGCGTTTCCAAGGTTTTTGCCAACTTTCGAAATTCTTCTCCGCGATCAAGCTCGCCGTAGAAAAGCCAGATGGGAATTTTTGGAAAAGATGCGATCTGATCACTCCCTTCGAATGGACCCGCAATGGGAGCAGCAGCGGCAAAACGATCCGGCTCCGCCGACACCAGCGCCCACGAACCTCGACCGCCCATGGAGTAGCCGGTGATGTAGATGCGATCACGATCAATCGGCAGGTTCGCGGACAAGTGATCGATCAGGGCGAATATCCGCGGCGCAATCTGTTTGAACGCGCCCGTTCCGGCAGGAGCCTCCGGAGCAATGATGAAACAGGGGTGATCATCATACACCTCAGGGCGCGCAAATCCATTGGCTCCGGGCTCGCGCTTCTCCAAGTCGGATCCGGTATTGCTCGATCCGTGGAGATAGATGCAGAGCGGATACTGCCGGTCAGCTTTGAGGTTCTTCCCGGCAAAAAAGTGAAAACGCAGTCCATCTTCGGCGGTCATTTTTTCCCATTCGCCTGAGAGATGATCGGCGTATGGCCCTTCCTTGAGCCCCTGGCGACGATGCTCATCTTCGGCAGCCGCTTTCAGCGTCTTCGTGACGAATTGGCGGTCATCTACCGAGAGTTTTTCCAGAGGCAATTCGTACTGCTGCCCACCGGCCAGCCGTAGCGTAACCGCCGTTTCCGATCCTTTCACCATTCTCGCCTCCAGAGTACGCCCATCGGTAGAAGCCCAGGTGCGAAGCGATCCTTGTTCTTGGGCGATACCAATTTCCGCTCCGCCAAGGATCAGCGCAAAAACGGTGAGTAGAGAACGAAGAACAGGTTTCATCAGAACATTTTGATTGAGATGATCAGCCCATCCTTCTAGGAGGAAAGATCTCGCAAGTCACGCCACGATTTCCCCTTCCTGTTTTCGGCTCATTCATTTGATGCCTTCAAGGGCCGCGAGCACTTCCGCAGGCTCGGCGCGTTTCCTATAATCGGCGTCGAGGAAATGCCAGGCGACTTTTCCATCCTGCCCAATGACATAGGTCGCCGCCAACGGTAGCTCGTCTCGGGGAGCTTCTTTTCCGTTGAACTCCTTGAGATCAAAATTCTCCGCGTAGAGTTCTGCCACCTCGGGAGTCAGTTTGAAGACCAGGCCGTAGGCGCGTGCCACCTTTTGATCGATGTCGGTCAGCACCTCGAACTTGAGCTCGTTCTTCTCCCGGGTGCTGAGTGACTTGTCCGGCAACTCGGGAGTCAGCGCGATCAATTGTGCCCCAGCGGCTTCGATCTCGGGCAAGATCGACTGCATGGCCCGAAGCTGAAGATTGCAATAGGGACACCAACCGCCACGATACCACATCAGAACGACGGGTCCTTTCGCCAGAGCTCCCTTCAACGAAACC
>JAGROX010000179.1:0-16273 GCA_020440025.1 Verrucomicrobiia bacterium | reverse complement strand
CAACGACGCCTGATTTCGCCACCGACTCGATCCCTTCGGCATAGGCTTTCTTTTTCGACTCGGGAGCCATGGTGGCGAATTTCTCCTTCATCGCCTGCAACTGATTCTGGAGGCTGCCCTCTTCCGAGCGGGAAACGCCGGGCAAAGAGAAGATCGTGGTGATCAGAGCGAAAAATGTCGGGACGGAAATTCTCATGGAAGAATCAGACGAGAAGAGTGGCTGGAGCTTACCCCAATTCCACCAATACCTCTCCCATACACCTCCCCCAAAGGACGCTGGTTTTTCTACCACCTTCCTAATGTCTTTGTAATCCGTGGGCGATATGGTAATCGAGTGCCTCCTCACAGAATTTTGCCAGAACCCACCGCTCCGCCAAAGTCACTCTCTCGCGCTGACGGCTCAAGTCCATCCATTCCGGAAACGGGCGCGGGGAAATTGCGCCCCCCTCTTGACCTCAGTCTCGTGATTCCTTTCCACAACGAGGAAGCCTGCGCGAAAAAATTGATCGATGAGTGTCTCGCAGCTCTGGAATTGATCCCAAAGGTTCGCGCTGAAATCATTGCCATTGACGATGGCAGTCAAGACAGCACGCTGGAGATTCTCAAAGCGGCATCCCGCGCGGACGCACGCATCGAAGTGATCCACTTTCCCCATAATCGAGGTCAGGCCCCGGCACTCTACTATGGACTGAAGCACGCCAGTGGCGAGATCGTCGTAACCTTGGATGGTGACGGACAGAACAATCCCGCGGACATTCCAGCCTTGCTCGCCCGTCTCAAAGAAACCGATGCCGACTTGGTATCGGGAGTCCGGGCCAATCGACAGGATTCCCGACTGCGGAAATTTCTTTCCCGATTCGCGAACCGAGTTCGAGGATCCATTCTTAACGATGGGGTGACCGATTCGGGCTGCGCCCTGAAAGCCTTCCGCCGATCGGTGATTCACTCGTTGATTCCCATCCGAACCCTCTACTCTTTCATTCCTGCTCTGGCCAAAGCGGGCGGTCACGTCGTCACCGAATGTCCGGTCGATCACCGCAGCCGTGACGGAGGCATTTCTCACTATGGTCTCGGCCCTTTCCTCTGGCGTCCCGCGCTGGACATGATTGGCGTCTGGTGGTTCACCCGGCGTAGTTTTACCACCCGGAACTTGCGCTAGCTCATCTTGGAGATTTCCTCATCGGCACGATTTGGCAATGTCTGGCTCCCTGTCATCCTTGCGGCGGCACTGTTGAGTCAGCTTTCCGCCTACTCACTTCTGGAGCCGGACGAAGGTCGCTACGCGGAAATCGGTCGGGAAATGGCCAAACCCGGCGGCGACTGGATCATTCCCCGACTGAATGGTGTGCCCCATTTTCAGAAACCACCAATGCTCTATTGGGCCACGGCGATTTCGATGCGGGTTTTCGGGAGCAGCGAATTTGCCGTCAGACTCCCCAGCGCACTCGCCGCGATCGGTACTCTCCTGTTGGCGGCGGGAATTGCCGTTCGACTCTTCGGCGAACCACTGGCAGGCAGGTTGACACTCGCGATCCTCGCCACATCCCCACTGTTTCTGTTTTTGGCCAGAACACTAACTCCAGACATGTCCATGTGCTTCTGGATCACGGCTGCAATCTTTGCCTTTGTCCAGTCTTGCCCCAAAGCGGGCGACACCTCTCCGCGTCCCGCCTATTGGGGTTGGCTCTACTTTGTTGCCATGGGGCTGGGATTTCTTACCAAAGGCCCCGTCGCCTTTCTGGTTCCGCTCTCGGCAGGCGTCGGACACGTCATCGGACTGCGAATCCAGCGAAATCGCGGCGATGAAATCTCTTTGGCACCGAGAATCCCCTGGCTAGTCGGCTTGATCCTCGCGCTCCTCATCGGGCTGTCCTGGTTCATCACGGTGGCGATTCGGCAACCCGGACTGGCCAACTACTTCCTTCACGATGAACTGATCGAGCGCTTCAGCTCCTCGCATCACGGGAGATCAAAACCAGTCTGGTTCTTTATCCCTGTCCTGCTCGGCGGCTTTCTCCCTTGGACGGTTTTCGCCCTCCGATGGCTGCCAAAAATCCGGCAAGCAGCCCCGGCCAGTCTGGGATTTTTCCTGGGATGGATCGCCGTTCCCTTCGTGGTGCTGTCTCTTTCGGGTTCGAAATTACCGACCTACGTATTGCCCCTCTTTCCCGGCCTTGCCGTTGCCCTGTCGGGTCGATTGCTCATCGCCGCCAAAGACGACGAATCGGTCGGCAAGGTGATCCGGATTTCCGTGAGCATCTTGCTCATCTTGATGGGCGCGATTCCCCTCTTGGCAAATCGATACTTGGATGTCGAGGGAACGCCCCCGCCTTTCCTCCTGATCGGGTCAATGCTTCTCATCGTCTCTCTGGCCATCTTCTGGGGATTGCGATGGTCGATCTCGGCAAGAAACGCGGTCATTTCTGCGGCCATGATCACCCTACTCGCCTTGCTCATCTTTCCCTCTCAGATCACGTCGTGGAACGACATGCTCAAGCAACAGGCGAGCACCAAGCCTCTGGCCGATCGTATTCTCAAGGAAACCAGCGACGGAAGAATCCCATATCGGGTGATCTCGTGCGAAATCCGCGCCCATGGTCTTGCCTATTACCTCGGAAAACCCGTCGAGATGACCAGAGGCGAGGCCGACGTCATTCGTCCCCTCGGCGATGGAGACGCCGGATTCCCAATCCTCCACGAACGACCGCTGGACGTGGCCAAGCTCAAACCGTCAGACTCGAAAGAAGAGCTTATTTTTGTGGTCACCCGAACCCACCGCTTCGAAAAAGATTTCGCCGATCGGGAATGGGTCGTCCTGCAAAAGGCGGGCGACTTTGTCCTCCTACGCAAGTAGCCGACTCTCTTGCGAGATTTTCGGGATGCGGAGAGTCACCACAAATTCATCACCGTCGAGTTCGATGCCGACAACGATGTTCAGCAATCTCGCGTAGGCCTCCACCGAGCAGAGCCCGAGACCGAAATGATTGGAATCGGATCGGGCGGCATCTTTTCGCCAGAAAGGCTCGCGAACGTAATGCAGATCTTCCGATTTCAATCCGTCGGTCGAGTTGCGAATCTCCAACACGATCGAATCGCCGCCGGAGCCAGATTCCTCCACGACACATCGAACTTCGCTCCCGGAACGCGCGTAGGACACCGCGTTATTGAGCAAGTTATCGAGAATTCCTCGAAACAGCGCTGGATCGATCGAGACTCGGGCATCAGTGTGGCACTCAACCCGGACGCCGGGAACCTCTCCCCCGCTTCTGCAGTCAAGCGAAGCCACGGCTTCTGCCAAACTCTCACCGAGATTGACTTCGCGATAGTCGATCGCCTGAGACAATTGCTCGCTCCGATGGAGCTTGGACAGCACGTCAATGAGCCGACCGATTCGCTCGCCGATGGCCGCCGTTTCGAGATAAATTTCCCTCGGATTCTCCTCCTCCCCGCCCTCTGCGGCCGGAACCAACGCCACCTCGGCCAGCGAGCGAAGCTCGGCTACCGGAGTCCGCAACTCGTGGGCAATATCCACGGAGAATCGGCGCTCACGCAGGAAGGCCTGCTCAACCCTGGCCAGAAGCGAATTGAATTGCGCGACCAGAGGCGCCAACTCATTCGGCACCTCGGACTCAGGCAGGCGGGCGCTCAGTCGATCCGGTTCGATCCGCGCACAACTTGCACTCAAGGCCTCGATGGGTCGACAGGCTCGCCCGACCAGAAAAATCACTAAAAATGCGGTGACCACGGTGATGAGGATGCCATTCGTCGACAGCGCGATGGCCAGAATCAACAGCATGTCTCGCATACTTTCATCGCTGGTCGCCACGGTCATGTGTACTCGATTCTCGGGAGCCGAGGGATCGTGATTCCGCGCCCGATCGCTGGCCGCTGTTGGCGACTCCCCGGGATCTAGATCCTCCACGGGCAGTTGCCATGACGTCGAGGCTGTGCGCACGGTCTCACCGTCGGAAAGATTGGATCTTCCGAACCTGATCACCCCATCTCGAGTCTCAGGTCGAAAAGGCAACTTCGACTCATCTTTCAGCCAGGGAGATTGAAAAATCACGGCTCCCCGATGATCGCGAAGCACATAGTAGAGAGCGTCATCTGTGTCATTCGACTCGGCAAATCGATTCAATGCCAGTTCATGAAATCCAGCGTCAACCACTCCCGACATCTCCAGTTCAACCTCTCCCACACTTTCCCGAAGAAAGCGTTCGATCGACTCGGTGAATTCCTTTTCTTCAATGAAGCGCACGTAGTGATACACCCCGAGAGAGCCCACGACGAAAAGAACCGCCATGGCGACGGTCACCGACACTTGAAGTTGGCGCCGGATGGAATTGGAATCGGGAACCCCCATCATTCGAGTTTTCGCGAGATCTCCTTCTCAAGCAAATACCCCCTCCGGGGAACCGTGCGGATCGCCTCTTCGACTCCGTGCTCGGCAAACGCCCGACGAACATTGCACACGGCCGCATCGATCGCATTGCTCTTGAGATCGATGGAATGATCGTAAACCTCTTCCAGCACTTCGTTCCGAGTCACAATCTCTCCCGCTCTCAGTGCCAGATACTCCAGAATGCCGAATTCCCGCGGGCGCAGCGTCAACTCGGCATCCCTCACCCAAGCTCTCCCCGATCGGGTTTCGATTCGGAGATCACCTAAGTTGATGACATCGCTGTGATGATCGAATCGCCGTCTCGCCAGATTTCTGACTCGGGCGAGGAACTCTTCCCAGGCAAAAGGCTTGACCAAATAGTCATCGGCACCACCATCCAAACCGCGCACCCTGTCCTCGATTTCCACTCTGGCTGAGAGCATGAGAATCGGGCTCTCAACCCCCGCCTGCCGAATCTCGCGAAGGATCTCAAATCCGTCCTTTCCCGGCAGCATGATGTCCAAAACAATCACGGCATACTCACCTTCCAAAGCGGCGTCCAAACCAGCCAATCCGTCGCCCACCAGATCCACGGTGAATCCGGCTTTTTGCAAACCACGACCGACGGTCTCACGAAGAGACCGGGAATCTTCGACATAGAGAATCCTCATGATTTGATAGATGCCGCAAACGCCAGCGGCCAAGTGCAGTGTAGCTAACGGCGTGGAGATTATCGATTCATTATCTATCAAAGAAATTCTTCGTCGGACCGCTTTTGGACAAGAATCGGCTGTCCAAACCCCAACCTTGCGCTCTAATGGGTTTCCTTAACTGTCATGTCGTTTTTCGTTCGTCAGCTTGTTCAATTTTTCTCGATTGCCTGCGCCGCTGCACTGCTGGGAGGATGCCAGACCGCGTCCCTGCTGGATTCCAACTCTACCGGTTCAAGCTCTCCCGGGACGACCTCTATCGATGGCCCCCTCTCTGACGACGAAGCCGTCAGCATCGCTCTCGCCAACAACCACGGATTTCAGGAACTGCTCTCTGACTTGGATATCTCGGAGGCCGAGCGAATCCAGGCCAGCCAATTGACAAATCCGACCCTCGCGGTCCTTTTCCCTCTTGGACCGAAGCAGTTGGAGTTCTCGAGCAAGTTTCCCGTCGAGGCCCTTTGGCTCCGTCCAGAACGGGAAGCCGCCGCAAAGCTGAACACCGACGCGGTCATTCACCGGTTGGAGCAGGACGGCCTGAACCTGAGCCGCGATGTGAAGATCGCATGCACCGACCTGCGATTGGCAGAGCGCCGGGTCGAACTGACGAAAGCAGATGCGGAGCTGCTCGAGCGCCTCGCCAAGTTGGCCGATGCCCGATTGAAGGCTGGGGACATCAGCGAACTGGAACTCAACAGCGCCGAAGCCGATTCCTTGCGGGGCAGGATCGACCGCGAACGCGCTCACGGGGACGTCACCGCCGCCCGGGAAAAATTGCGAAATCTCCTCGGCCTGAGTCTGTCCGAATCCGCTGCCGCTCTATCTCTCAGTCCGGCTCCCCAGTTGAAGCCGCTTCGCGAAGATGACGACGCACTGGTGCAGCGCGCCCTCGCCGCGAGACCGGATCTGCGCGCTGCCGAGGTCGCGATCGAAAGCGAAGGCCGTCGGGTCGGTCTCGCGAAAAAGGAAATTTGGGCGCTCACCGCCGTGTTCGATGCCAATGGCGACGCCAGTAATTTTGAAGCCGGCCCGGGCTTGGAACTCGCGCTTCCCATTTTCCACCAGAACCAAGGCGCCCGCGCCCTGGCCGACGCGCGCTTCCGCAAAGCAACTCATCGCTATGCCGCGCTTCGCGACCAGATTGCGATGGAAGTGAGACAGGCCTCGGCCCGCTATCGACAGGCGACCAAGAATCACCAAAGCCTTCGCGACGAATTGCTCCCCGCGCTTGAACAAGGCATCGAGCAAGCCGAACGCGCCTGGAGCGGAGGCGAGGTCCCCTACCTTTTCGTGCTGGAAGCCTCCCGTCGTGTGCAGGAAGGCCGCGCTCGCGAAGTCGAGGCCGAGGCCACCTCCCAACAGGCCGCTGCCGAGTTGGAGCGCAGCCTTGGTTCGCCACTGACCTCTGGAAAATGAACGTCATGACGTCACTGCTCAGATACACCCTGATTTTGTCATTGGCCGGTCTTGCGATCGCACGAGCGGCGGAAGAAAAGGAGGCCAAAGTCGCCAACGGCGTTTCGGAGTCCTCTCTTTCCACCGTCACCCTGACCGAGGCGGCGGTGAAACGGCTCGCCATCGCGACCGTGGCCGTGGAAAAACGCCCGGTGGCCGATTCCCGACTCTACGGCGGCGAACTCACGCTGCCCAACGAAGCGCCAGCAGAAGGCGACGAGGGCCAGTCGCTTTTCTCGCTGCTTCCACAAATGACGCCTAGCGATCTGATCCGACTCGCCGAATCGCAAATCGACGCCGACGGGGTGGTCGATGCGGCCAAAGTCGAACTCGAAGCCGCCGAAGTTGAGGTCAGACGAGCGGAACAACTTCTACAGCAGAAAGTTGGCAGTGAAAAAGCCGTGGACCTCGCTCAAGCTCGGGCCGACTTGGCCGCGTCCACGATGAAAGCGGCTCAAGCCAAGCGCCAGTTGCTCGGTTCTCCCGTGCTCGCCTCGCGTCCGCCGGAAAAACTCTGGCTCAAAGTTGCCGTCTATGTGGGAGAAGTGGGACAGATCGATCTCTCCGCTCCCGCCATCGCAGGTCCGCTGAGCGGACGCCCCGATCCAAACTCAAAGAAGGTCTCCCCCGTAACCACGGCCCCTCCCTCGGCCAATCCAGCAACGGCCACCGTGGACTTGTTTTACTCCATCGAAAACCCCGATCGCTCCCTCCGGCCCGGCCAAAGAATGGGCGTGACCCTCCCCCTGCTGGGCGAAGCGGAGAGTCTCGTGATTCCCTATGCGGCGGTGATCTACGATGTCAACGGAGGCTCATGGGTCTATCAAAACACCGGACCGCAAACCTACGTCCGAGCCCGAATCGAGATCAGCCGAGTCGTCGGTGACCTGGCGGTGCTAGGCCGCGGACCGGCACCCGGTGTGATGGTCGTCACTGACGGCGCCGCCGAACTCTTCGGCACCGAGTTCGGCACCGGAAAATGAGGACACCATCATGATGCGTTGGTTGATCGAAAGCTCGCTCCATTTCCGGGTGCTCGTCGTCGCGCTGGCGGCGACCCTGCTCATCGCCGGGTGGCAGACGGTCCGAACCACGCCGCTGGATGTGTTCCCGGAGTTCGCCCCGCCGCTGGTCGAAATCCAGACCGAGGCACCCGGGCTTTCCACCGAAGAAGTGGAAAACCTCATCACCGTGCCGTTGGAAAATGCCCTCAATGGCACCTCTTGGCTGAAGACCATCCGATCGAAAACCGTGCTCGGTCTTTCCTCCGTGGTCCTGATTTTTGAAGAAGGCACCGACCGCATCCTCGCGCATCAACTGGTTCAGGAACGCGTCGCCACCGTGGCCTCCAGCCTGCCGTCAGTGGCTCATCAGCCGGTCATTCTGCCGCCGCTGTCATCGACCAGCCGGGCAATGAAAATCGGGATCTGGTCGGAAACCCTGTCGCAGATGGAGATGACCGATCTCGCGCTCTGGACCATCCGCCCTCGTCTGATGGCCGTGCCCGGTGTCGCCAATGTCGCGATCTGGGGACAGCGGGATCGGCAGTTTCAGGTCCAGATCGATCCGGTGCGACTGCGTGCCGCTGGCGTGACCATGGACGAAGTCTTGATCGCCACGCGAGACGCCACCGAACTCGGCGCTGGCGGATTCATCGACACCCCCAATCAGCGACTTCCCGTTAGCCATGCCGGAGCGGTTCGCAGCGCCGAAGATCTCGCCCTCGTCGTGGTCCGCTATGCCAATGGCACTCCGATCCGCATTGGCGATGTCGCCGACGTGAAGATCGACTCACCGCCTCCCATTGGCGACGCCATCATCAACGACCAGCCGGGACTGCTCCTCATTGTGGAGAAGCAACCCTGGGGAAATACTCTCGATGTCACTCGCGAAGTCGAGGCCACTCTCGAAACCCTCAAGCCCGGTCTGACGGGTATGGAGATCGATTCCACCATCTTCCGCCCCGCCACCTTCATCGAGGATTCCCTGGCCAATCTCTCGCGTGCTCTCGTCGTTGGCTGTGTCCTCGTGATCATCGTTCTCGCCCTTTTTCTCTTCGAGTGGCGCACCGCTCTGATCAGTCTGCTGGCAATTCCGCTCTCCCTGCTCGCCGCCGCCGTGGTTCTTTACCTGCGCGGTGGCACGCTCAACACCATGGTCATCGCCGGGCTCGTCATCGCCGTCGGCGAAGTGGTCGACGACGCCATCATCGACGTGGAAAACATCACTCGGCGCCTGCGATTGAATCGCGCCGCCGGCAACCCGAAGTCGGCCTTCAAGGTCGTTCTGGACGCCTCGCTCGAAGTTCGCAGCGCCGTCGTCTACGCCAGTCTCATCGTGGCTCTGGTCTTTCTGCCGGTGTTCTTTCTGGAAGGGCTGTCCGGCACCTTCTTCCGACCCCTGGCATTTTCCTACGTGCTGGCCATCATGGCCTCGCTTTTCGTCGCGTTGACCGTGACCCCGGCCATGTGCCTGATGCTGCTGCCCCAAGCCAAGGAACAAAAGAAGGAGCCGCCGCTGGTGCGATTGCTGAAAGCCGGATACCGCGCCGTTTTGCCCGGATTGGTGAAACGCCCCATCATCGCCGGAATCATTCTGGTGAGCGCCCTGATCGGAGCCGGAGTGATCGTCCCGCGACTCGGGGAGGAGTTTTTGCCCAAGTTCAAGGAACGCGACTTCCTCATGCACTGGCTGGAAAAGCCGGGCACTTCATTGGAAGCCATGACCCGCGCCACCGTACTCGCCAGCAAGGAAATGCGCGCCATCCCCGGAGTTCGGAATTTCGGCTCTCACATCGGACGCGCCGAGGTCGCCGATGAGGTGGTCGGCCCGGAATTCACCGAACTCTGGATCAGTCTCGATCCCTCGGTCGATTATGACGAGACCGTCGCCAAAGTCCAGGAAGTCGTCGACGGCTATCCCGGCATCTATCGCGACCTCCTCACCTACCTGAAGGAACGCATCAAGGAAGTGCTCACCGGTGCCAGCGCCTCCATCGTCGTCCGCGTATTTGGACCCGATCTGGAGACGCTGCGGGAAAAAGCCCACGAAATCGAGGGAGCCATCACCGACATCGAGGGCGTCACCAACCTCAAGGTCGAGCAGATCGTCCAGGTGCCCCACATCCAGGTAAAACTCCGCCCCGAGGCCGCCGCCAATTTCGGACTCACTCCGGGCCAGGTTCGCCGCGCCGCCACCACCCTGATTCAAGGCACCACCGTCGGACAGATCTACGACCAGCAGAAAGTCTTCGATGTCGTGGTGACCGGCATCCCCGACCTTCGCGCCGGCATCCAGTCGCTCCGCGAAATCCTCATCGACACCCCGTCCGGCGCTCGCGTTCCCCTGAAAGACGTGGCCGATGTCATCATCGTTCCCACTCCAAACACCATCAAGCACGAGGGAGCCTCCCGCCGCATCGACGTCACCTGCAATGTCTCGGACGGACGTGACCTCGGCAGCGTCGCCCGGGAGATCGAGGAAAAGGTGAAGGGCATTGAGTTTCCCCGGGAGTATCATCCCGAATTCCTCGGTGAATATGCGGCCCGCGAGGCGTCCCAAAGGCAACTTCTCATTCTCGGTGCCGCCGCCGTCATTGGCATCCTTGTCCTCCTCCAAGTCGACTTCCAATCGGTTCGCCTCATGCTTCTGGTCGCGCTCACCCTGCCCTTTGCTCTCATCGGTGGCGTCTTCGCCGTCTTCTTCAGCACGGGAATTCTCTCGCTCGGTTCCCTCGTCGGTTTCGTCACCGTGCTCGGCATCTCGGCGCGCAATGCCATCATGCTGGTCAGCCACTACCGGCACCTCGAATTGGAGGAGGGCATGGCGTTCGGCATTCCGCTCGTGTTGCGCGGTGCCGAGGAACGCCTCGCCCCCATCCTCATGACCGCGCTCACCGCCGGACTCGCCTTGCTGCCTCTGGTGCTTCACGGAGACAAACCGGGACACGAGATCGAGCATCCCCTCGCCGTCGTCATCCTTGGTGGACTCGTCACCTCGACCGCCCTGAACCTCTTCCTCATGCCGGCACTTTATGCGGTCTTTGGACGGGTCAAGAAGGCGGCCTTTTGATCGCTCAATCTTCGCCGATCTTTTCTGCCACTGCGTGAAGCTGGGCCAGCAGACTGGCTCGCGGCTGAGCTTCCGGGTTTCCCAAAAAGACGGCCATCGTCTCGGCATAAACCACCGGCGTTTTGAGGCGAACAAACACACAACCAGCATGCGGAAGTTTTCGGCTGTGCGACGGCAACAAAGCCACTCCCGTTCCAGACGAAACTGCACCCAGCATCAGGGAAAGCGAGTCGCTTTCCTCGACGATCGACGGATCGAAGCCCTGGGACTGACAGATCTCCCTGAGGAATTGACGACGTCCCGGAAAGATCGCATCGGAGAGTGATACGAAAGCTTCACCGGACAATTCGCGGAGAGAAAGCTGTTTGCGCCCGGCCAATCGATGATCATCGGGCAAGACCGCCGCCATTCTCGATCGCATGATCGACCGGGTCGTAAAACGCTCGCGATCTTCCGCATCGAGATTCCCCACCAAGGCGAGGTCCAACTCGTCGTTTCTCAACCGATCCAATTGCGCCCGAGGAGAGAGTTCGAAAAGGGAGACCTGCACCCGGGACGATTCCTTTTTCAGTGCTTTCACCGCCGGCGTCACAATGTCGTCGAGAAAGACGGTGAGAAATCCCAGCCGAATGGTTCGCTGAGCCGTGCCATATCGCTCGCTGACCTGCTGGGCACCGGTCTCCGCGTCACAAAGGATCTGTCGCGCCTTCGGCAGGAAAAAACGCCCCGCATCGGTGAGGTGGATGCGCTGGCGAATGCGATCGAACAGGGCAACGCCAAGTTCCTCCTCCAGCAAGGCGATCTGACGACTCAAGGCAGGCTGAGAAATGCGGAGACGCTTGGCCGCGGCAGTGACACTCAGTTCCTCGGCCGCGGCGACGAAATAACGCAGTTGGTGAAATTCCATGGATCGATTCGCACTTCATAACTCCTATGCATGAACTTGGAAAGAAGGAAGTATTGGAATCCGCTTTCGCCGGACGCCATCATTATTCCATGAAAACTGACCAAGCTAGAATCACCATCCGCAAATCTGAAGATCGTGGCCACGCCAATCACGGTTGGTTGAATGCCAAGCATAGTTTCAGTTTCGCGGGCTACCATGATCCCGCCCACATGGGTTTTCGCTCCCTTCGCGTCATCAATCAGGATCGCATCGCCGCCGGTGGTGGCTTTCCCACCCACCCTCACCGGGACATGGAGATCTTCACCTATGTCCTCGAAGGCTCCCTTCAACATCGCGACAGCATGGGCAACGGTCGCGCGCTACTCCCCGGACAAATCCAACTGATGAGCGCCGGTTCTGGAGTGACGCACAGCGAATTCAATCCCTCCAGCACCGAAGCGTTGCACCTGCTTCAGATCTGGATCCAGCCTCACACTCTCGGCCTGGAACCCACCTACACCGAATGGCATCCGAACGCAGAGATCGAGAAGCAACCCAAGGTTCTCATCATCTCTCCCGACGGACGGGAAAACTCCGCCATCATCCGTCAGGACGCCGACGTCTATAGGCTGAAACTCGCCCCCGGCGAAACCGTCGAGCACGATCTCGGAGCCGGTCGTGGTCTCTGGCTGCAGGTCATCCATGGCCCCGCGGTCCTCAACGACACCGAGCTCGCCTCAGGCGACGCAGGTCACTCCGAAGATCCCGGCAAGTTCCAGATCCGTGCCGGCGACCAAGCCGTCGAAGCTCTCCTCTTCGATCTCAAATAAGCTCGCCAAACGCTTCCCAATCTGAAAACTGAAACCTGTCGCCTTAACACTTCTCATGAAACATCTCCCTACTATCGCCCGCTATCTCCTCGGCCTCATCTTTGTGGTCTTCAGCCTGAACTTCTGGCTCCACTTTCTCCCCATACCCCCACAGCCGGAAGGCACTCCGGCCGCCAATTTTAGCGGCGCGATGTATGGCTCAGGCTATCTCACTTTGGTGAAAGTCCTCGAACTGGTCGGAGGCCTCCTGCTCCTCTCCGGGCGCTTCGTGAACCTCGGCTTGGCCTTGCTCGGCCCTATCGTGGTAAACATCGCCCTCTTTCACGTCTTTCTGGCCAAGGAAGGCTACCCCATGACTGCCGTGCTCGGCGTTCTCGCCCTCGTTGCGCTGGCCGGTCGCAAGGATTTCGTCAAAACCCTCCTGGCCGCCAAGTGACCTTACCCTGTTAGGTCGGCGCCCCTACCCTGTTGCATCCACCGTTTGTCATGAGCGATTCCTCTCTCAATGCCCGCTGGGCTGAAGCCACCGACTACTTCGAATACACCTCCGCCGCCAATCCGCGAATGCCGAAAATCGGGATCGAGGTGTTTCCCTCGGCTCTGCATCAGATCGACGAGAGTCGGGTGATTCCGCTCGATCTCTCGGGGCCATTGGAGTCGCCCTATCCCTGCACCGGCCCGAGTTTGCTGGCGAATTTCATTCACCTCAATCCCGGTGAATCGCTTGCCACGGAAGCGAATGCGGCCTCGCAGGTCTTCTTCTGTATTCGGGGAAAGGGTCACTCCGAAACACCTGACGGTCGATTGATATGGAAGACGGGAGATTACTTTGCCGCTCCCGGTGGCATGCCATTCACCCACGTTGCCGAAGAGGACACGGCCTTCTACTGGGTCCACGACGAACCGCTTTTCTGCTATCTCGGAGCCAAGGCCGATAGCGATCAGTTTCGTCCCGTGTTTTTCAGTCACGAATGCCTGGAGGAAGAACTCGCGAAGGTCCGCGCTGAAAACGAGGGGAAGGACAAAAACCGAAACGGCATCCTTCTCGCGAATCGCGATTGCCCGCGAACGAAAACGGTGACCCACACCATGTGGTCGCTCTACAATCTTCTACCTCGCCAAACTCGGCAGAAGGCGCATCGACACAATTCGATCGCGCTGGATCTTTGTGTGTCAGCCGGTTCAGACACCTACACCCTGATTGGTCGAAAAATCGATAGTGAGGGAAACATCATCGATCCCGTCAAGGCGATGTGGAAACCCGGTGCCGTCTTTGTGACCCCGCCCGGCTGGTGGCATTCGCATCACAACGAGTCCGAGGAAGACGCCATCGTCCTGCCGGTTCAAGACGCCGCGCTCCACACTCAGATCCAGACTTTGGACATTCAGTTTTCGAGAGGTTACTAACGTTCTCGACCCTTCCACTCGCCGGCATGACGATCACTGACCTCAAGAGCCAACGCGATCAAATGCATCGCGGGTTTCAACTCGACGGCTACGTGTCGATCCCCGACTTCTTTGACAGCGAAGAGATCACGCGGATTCGAGAAAACAAGGATCGCTACGTGCGGGACATCGTTCCCACCATGCCGGAAACGGAGGTCTACTACGACGACAAGAACGATCCCGACACCCTGAAACAACTTCAAAACATGGAGAAGCACGACCCGACGTTTTTCGGGGCGATGCTTCAACCCGACAGCAAACTCACGATGCTCGCCGAAATCTGTCTCGACGAAGCCGTGGTGCCGAAAAACCTGCAATACTTCAACAAGTCCGCCACCGCCAGCACGCCCACGCCGCCGCATCAGGACGGCTACTACTTTCACCTGACACCAAATCTGGCCGTGACGATGTGGATCGCACTGGAAGATGTCGCGCCGGAGCAGGGATGTGTGAACTATGTCCAGGGATCGCATCACTACGGCATGCGTGCTCACGGTGCCTCGGGAACGCTGGGATTTTCCCAGGGCATTCTTGATTTCGGCATTCCCAACGATCTCGACAACACGAAAAGTTTTCCCTGCAAGGCCGGACACGTCATCGCCCATCACTCACTCACGATTCATTGGGCTGACGGCAACACATCGGGAGACAAGGCCCGCCAAGCGCTCGGGGCCGTCTATTTCGCGGCGCGTTGCCAGATCGATGAAAGGGCCAAGGCAGCCTACCAGGCCCGCCTCAATGCCCAACTCGCCGAGCAGGGGAAAATCTAATGACTTCAACTCTCTCCTCATTTCCCGCCCGGAATCACCAGCACGGGACAAGTCGCCTGGCGAATGAGACTGTCCGCGACATTGCCGAGCAGTAGATCGTGCCAGCGACTGTGGGACGGAGCGCCCATGACAATGGCGTCGGCCTCCACCTTGGCAGCTTCTTCGAGGATGGTTTCGATGATGGGCCCCTGAATCGTCAGGGCGACGGTATCGAGGCCGTGTTCCCGCCAGCGATCCGCCTCCTCCTCCAATCGCCGATGATGACTGCGAATCTCCTTCGCCACCGCGTCCCGCACTTCCTGCGGACCGGCATCAAAACCGATAAAAGCCGGGTCGGGATCTTCCACATGAACGATCCAGACCCAGTCGGCGAATTTTTTCGCCCACTCCCGCGCTTCCGAAAGGAAGGCCTCGGCATTCTCTTCCAGATCGGTGACAATGAGTAGTTTCATGGGAGCGTTGACAACAGACTTGCTGATGATTGCCAGAAAATGATGTCTTTTTCAAGATAGATACCGGATTCCCGCCGAAATTGAACAGATGACAGCGCGCCTTCGCCCCTCTTCCAATCTCTCTCCATGAAAACTCTCTCCTACTTGGCAACTCTGGTCGGCATCACGCTCGCGTTTTCTCATCAGGCATCGGCCCAGAATCCGGTCGTTGGCCCAGTGATCGAAAAAGGCGACCGCATCGCCATCGTCGGCGATTCCATCACGGAGCAAAAACTCTACAGCAATTTCATCGAAACCTATCTGCTCGCCTGCACCCCGCAATGGGACGTCCAAGTATTTCAGTTTGGCTGGGCACCGGTGAGCAATTAGCCAAGGGAATTAATCTGGCAGCCGAGTTCACCGAGGGACCTTTCAACGCCCCCTTCAATGCGACCATGAATGCCGTGGCGCAGAAACAGGCTTTCGAGACCCCCACGATCAAGAATGCCATCACCAGTTTCCGTTTGTATGAGACATTCCTACCCGGAGATCCCGATGTCGCGTCGGCGGCTGCCATGCTCACCCAGAAGCTGGTGACGAAAGATGACGAACTCCATCAAGCCGCCAGAGCCACGGTGACGCCCGTCACCCACACCCACACCCTCACGGTGCGGGCCGTGGAGTGATGAGCCGTGGCTCAGTGCTGCTTGAAGAATTTCACGATGAGCGGCGGTGCCGCCTTGAGAAACTGGTGACCGCCGGTCAGGATGAGATCGTCACCCACAGTGCGGATCACCCACTCCTCCTCGCCGAGCGTTTCGAAGTCGATCCCATTCCGTTTCGCGAACTCCGTCCAGCTGACGTGAATGCGTTTTCCCTCCGCGGTAGTGACGATGGGAAAGTCCGCGCCAGTCACGCGTTCGAGAAACAGCGCCAGTTCCCCGGCCGCGAACTTTTCGGGTTCGGTCGGGTTTTCGGACGGGACGATCCGATAATCGGTCGCGCCGTCCCGGGCCAGTTCGAGCTGGGCGTCCGCTGTCGCCGGGAGGAGGAAGGCCAGGAGAAAAAGGAGTGTTTTTGTCATGAATCCAGTTCCAAAGGATTTGAATCTTCGCTGAAGGATTCCGATCGCTTCAATCCATGATGCGCGGGTTGTATTGACGGGGACCGGCCCGGTATCCGCGGTAGGCGTTTTCGTCGGGCTCATCCTGTGTGTAGAGGAAGACCTCGGTCGCGGTGGGGTCCCAGAGGACGAGTTCTTCGCGGGTGTCGCCGCAGAGATCGGCGGCGATG
>JAGROX010000178.1:7204-9993 GCA_020440025.1 Verrucomicrobiia bacterium | reverse complement strand
ACAATCAAAATACCTCGATCCCTTGTTGGTCGTAAGGGGGCATCTACTCTGGGCCTTTGGTCGAGCGAATCCAATCCACGATAACAGGCTGGAAATACATGACGACGATGAATCCCGCGAGGCTGAGGTAGCCTAGGATGAGCCCGAGCAGCGCGGCTCCATGGCCCGGAGGTGGTTGGATAGGACTATGCTTGCCGCGGGACCGAGCCAAGTGGCCGCAGATGATGGAGGCGGGGCCAAAGAGGATTCCTGGCAGGCAGAAGAACACCACGCCGACGAGTCCCAGCACCATGCTGACGACGCCCAACACAGGGGAGGGCACGTCGTCTCCGGATGCGATGGGGGCGGGAGCAGGGGCAGAAGCCGGAGATTTCGAAGGGAGGGGAATCGAGGAAGTCTCGATATTCGGCGCGGTCGAAGGAAGCGGAGCTTGTTTGCTCGGCGGTAGCTCCGAAGGGGGGAGGTCACGCGCCGGGATCGGGTCCGGCTTGGGTGACGCAGGGCTCGCGGCCGGGTTGGCCGGAAAAGGAATCTTCGACGTGCAGATGGGGCACTCGACCGAGGTGCCGTAAAAGCTTTCGTCGCCAGAGACACGCTGGCCACATTTTGGGCACGCTACTTTGAGAACCGCCATCGTTTTATAGGGGAAAACCTACCAGTCGGAAATGATTCGGCTGATGTCAAGATGTCGCTCAGCGGAGAAGTCTGAAGAAGTTTCCAAGTACCAAGTGAATTCTGCGGGTGTTTTCGCTGGCGTTTTCCGCTGCTTTCGCAATGGTGGGGCCATGGCACACGAGTTGAAGATTTTCAGCGGCACCGCGCATCCCCAGTTGGCTGATGATATCGCCAAGTATCTGCATGTGCGGCGTTCGGACGTGACCGTCACCCAGTTCCCGGACGGCGAGACTTTCGTCAAGATCAACGAGAACGTGCGCGGGCGAGACGTCTTCATTGTTCAGCCAACCTGTCCTCCGACGAATGAGAATCTGATGGAGCTGCTCATCATGGTGGATGCCGCTCGTCGCGCCAGTGCCGAGCGGATCACGGCCGTCATTCCCTTTTTCGGCTACGCCCGACAGGATCGCAAGGACCAGCCGCGGGTGCCGATCACGGCGAAGCTCATCGCCAACCTGCTGGTGGCTGCCGGGGTGAATCGGGTCCTCACCATGGACCTGCATGCCGGACAGATTCAGGGCTTTTTCGATATCCCGGTCGATCACCTCTACGCCAAGCCAGTCCTGATCCGTTACTTCAAGCAGAAGCATTTGGAGGGTGATCTCGTGGTGGTCTCTCCCGATGTTGGTGGCATGAAGATGGCGCACGCCTATGCCAAAGAGCTGAAAGCCCCGCTGGCGATCGTGGCGAAAAACCGTGTGAGTGCCACGGAAGTGGAGGCTTTGGATCTGATTGGGGAAGTGGATGGCTGCAATGTTTTGATCGTTGATGACATCTCCGAAACCGCTGGAACGCTGAAAACCGCTGCTGCCTTGTTGAAAAAGCATGGTGCCAAACGGATTTTTGCGGGCATTTCTCACGCGGTTTTGAACGATCAGGGGCGCCAACGTCTCCAGGAATCCGAGATCGAAGAAATCATCAGCACGGACAGCACGCCGTTCGCCATCGGGGACAAAGTCACGGTGGTGAGTGTGGCGGAATTGCTGGGCGAAGGCATTCGCCGAATTCACCACGACGAGTCGGTGACTTCTCTTTTTGACATTTCCTGACCTCGCGATTAGAATTCGCGCCCTTTCGGCTGTGGGAACTCTCGCCGATCGCGTTGGGTCCTTGGTCAGTCATCTGGCAGGTCCACGCCGACAGGGTTCCAGACCGAACTTTCACCGATAACCGATCACACCACCCCATCAGTCATGTCCAGTCATCCGACGCTCAAAGCCAACAAGCGTGAAGAATCCGGCACCAATGTGTCGCGCCGCCTTCGCCGTGAGGGCATCGTCCCGGCGGTGGTCTACGGTGCCGCCCAGCGCACCTATGCCGTTCAAGTGGACGCTCGCCAGTTTGGCGACGTCCTCCGCGAACAAAGCAGCGGCAATTTCCTGCTGAACCTCGAAATCGAAGGGGCCGAGGAAAAGACAAAGCTCGCCATGGTGCAGTCCATTCAGAAGAATCCGCTCACGGGCGATCTGATTCACATCGATTTCCAGGCAGTGAAGGCCAATGAAACCATTCACGCCAGTTTGCCGGTCGAACTGCTCGGAACCTCGGTTGGGGTCAAGGGTGGCGGGGTCCTCGAGCATCAGCTTCACTCCATCGAAGTTCATTGTCGCCCGGCCAACCTGCCTGAGCGCCTAGAGTTGGACATCTCTGCTTTGCAGATCGGCGATGCGCTACACGTCAGCGATCTGGTGATGCCGGAAGGCGTCGAGACCCATGTCGACGGTGAGGTTGTGGTCGTGATCATCACCGAGCCTCGGGTTGCTGCAGCCGAAACCGAAGGTGGCGAAGAGGGTGCCGAACCCGAAGTGCTGACGGCCGCTGCCGAAGATTGATCCCGATCGTTGGGGATTCGCAGGCATCGAGTGGAAAACGGTCGCGGCACCTTGAGTGCCGGGCCGGGGTCACTGAATCGATGAGGCCATTGCGATGGGGGAGAGGAAACGCTTTTCCACGGTGATCTCATGCCAGCCCCTGCCAACCGCCAAACCTCATCCTCGGGTGAAGGAACCATGATTCGTCTGGTCGTGGGGTTGGGGAATCCGGGTTCGAAGTATGCGGGAACCCGGCACAATGTTGGATTCGATCTGGTGGATCGCCTCGCGTCGGAGCGCGGT
>JAGROX010000178.1:5056-7104 GCA_020440025.1 Verrucomicrobiia bacterium | reverse complement strand
AGCGGCGAAGCCGTCATCAAGGTTTGCAGCTTCTACAAGATCCCGCCCAAAGAAGTTCTGGTGGTCTATGATGATGCCGATCTGCCGCTCGGCCGACTGAGGTTTCGCCCTTCCGGATCGGCAGGCGGGCACAATGGTGTGAAGTCTTTGATTCAACATTTCGGCACCGATCAATTTCCCCGGCTGAAGTTTGGGATCGGCCGAGATCCCAAGGCGGAAGTCGATCCTCGGCGCGACATGGTCAGCCATGTGCTCGGGCGGTTCGAAGCCCACGAAGTCGAAAGCTTGGAAAAAAACATGGCAGACGCCACAGAAGCGGTAAATTGTGCGCTCTCCGGCGGACTGGCCGAGGCGATGAACCGATTCAACCAGAATCCGGAGAAACCGCCCAAACCAAAAACTCAGTCTCCCCGGAAACTTCCCGAAACAGAAACCCTCCCCGATCTTTCCCGGACGACCGACGGGGGCTCCGTCTCGCCCGATCAGAAACCAACCCAAGAATCATGAATCGAAAATACCAAGGCATCTACGTCCTGAACCTTCAGGGCAACGAAGAAGGCGTTGACGGACTCGTCAGCGTCATCACCACCGAACTCGAAGCAGAAGGCGCCAAGCTGGAGCAGGTCGACCGTCTGGGTCGCAAAGAGTTCGCGCATATGAATCACGCCAAGCAGAAGCACGGTTTCTACATCAAGTGCCACTTCGAAGCCGACCCGAGCGTGATCGCCAAGGTGCGCGGCAAACTCGCCATCAAGGACGATATTCAATTGCAGCACTACCGGGCCTGCTGATTGCTTTCCTGTTTTCTCCCATCACGTTTCTATCGAAGAAACGATGGGACGAGATGATGAGGAGGTCTGGTTGCGTCGATTGGCTTCGTCGTTGCGCGTCCTCGTGAAAAGAATGATCGCCAATCGGAATTCCTCATCCTAAAGTCGAGAGCCATGGCCAGTTTGAACAAAGTGATGTTGATTGGGAATCTCACTCGGGATCCCGAAGTTCGCTATACCCCAAAAGGGACTGCTGTGACCGATATCGGTCTGGCGGTGAATCGCAACTACACTACCGACAACGGCGAAAAGCGGGAAGAGACCACTTTTGTCGATGTGACCCTGTGGGGCCGCCAAGCCGAGATCGCCGGGCAATACATGAAAAAAGGGCGTCCCATCTATATCGAGGGACGTCTGCAGATGGATACCTGGCAGGATAAGCAGACGGGGCAAAACCGTACTCGGCTCAAGATCGTCGGAGATGCCTTTCAGTTCCTCGGTGGCAAAGATGACGGCGGAGGATCTGGCGGCGGCGGCGGTCACCAACAGTCGTACGGCGGCCAAGACGGCGGCGACAGGCAGCAACAGCCTCAGTACGACTCGCGACCGGCTCCCAGTGAGAGTGGCGGAGGAGCACCGAGCCATGGAGGCGGTGCTGATTTCAGCGAGGAAGACGACGACATTCCGTTTTGATCAATTTGATTGATCGGGAGGCGGCAAAGCTTTCCAAAGCCCATTTCTGAAAAGGCGCTCTTTCGGGAGCGCCCTTGTTGTGGAGACCAGATCACTTCGCCAAAGTGTCGATCGCCTTAATGACCTGAGCGAGCTGGATGGCGTCCATGGAGCGTTCCTCCAGTCGCATGGTGTAGTCAGTGTCTGTCATGACGCCCTCGTGGCCGGACAGGATGATACGGGCCTCGGGATGGCGCGGTCGCCAGTGGAAGGGATTCGTGGGGCCAAAGAGGACTACCTGAGGAATTTGAAAGGCGGAAGCGAGATGCATGGCCGCCGTGTCGACACCCAATGCCAAGGTGGCTCTGCGGATCACGGCGGCCGTTTCGAGAAGTGACAGCTGCCCGGCCAGGACCAGAGGGGCGTTGCTTCCCGTGCTCTTCAGGTGGGCGATAATCTCATCCAAGTGCCGGGTTTCGTCGGGATCGGTTCCGCCGGTGATGACACAGCTCAGTTGGCGCCCTCCATCGCTGCATTCTCGAATGACCTCGGCCCAGCGGTCTGCTTTCCAGTATTTTTCCAGGCGGGCGGTGCCGGGATGAACGA
>JAGROX010000178.1:0-4923 GCA_020440025.1 Verrucomicrobiia bacterium | reverse complement strand
CACATGTGATCGACGGTGTGGAAGGGCCGCAGCTTGGCGTTACTGGTTTGGGTGTAGGTCTGTTCCCGCCAAAAACCCTGCGCTCGTTTGGTGTAGGTCACTCGTTGGTTCGCGCGGGTCATCCAAGTCATGAATGCAGAGCGATCGGTGCCGTTGAAGTCGAGCACCGTGTCGTAGCGATCGGTGAGCAGGTTTCCCCAAAGCGGCAGATTGGGGCGCTGGTATCGGTAGCTGAAGTGGGTGTCCACTGCTGGAATCGCCGACACCAACTGCCCGGCGGCTCCCATCGTCACCAGAGTGATATGGGCGTCCGGTCGCGCCTGCCGAAGCCGGGACAGGGCCGGGGCAGTCAGGATCAGGTCGCCGATGCGCTTGATCTGAATGGCGAGAATGCGTTCCATGAAAAAAAGAGAAATCCGGGACACGACGGTCTTCCAGACCGCGCGCGTCAGAATGAGGACGCTTTCCCTGATGTCAACCGTCTCCTGGCACTCAGAAGTAAAGAGCCAAGCGGGGAATGACAGGCTCGGCGAACGCCGAACCCGCTCTGTTCACCCCGCTCTACGCGTGATCTGGTTCCTCACGAGCCGATCGCCAGCCAGTTAAATTCGGCGGAGTAGATACGGCTGGCGCGCCAGGTGGAGATTCGAACGAGAAATCCGCTATCGGAAATTTCCTCGGCTTTGAGGGTGATGCGGGCGCTGCTGTGTTGCTCGACATCGAATCCGCTGAGGCCCAGATGAACGACAGGCGGTGTTGCGAAAGGAGTCGCAAAGGTCACCTGAGTGGTGAAACAACGGGCGTCGTCGTCATCTTCGTAGGGTTCTGCGAGGTTCCAGCCGTCGGTGAGCACGCCTACGCCGACGGTGGAGGAAAGAATCTTGAGAGGGAGAAGGTCAGAGGTCATGTAATAGCGATGAATCAGCAGATTTCGCGCCGATTCAGGGTGCTTCCACACCGATGGTGGTGGAAAGGCTATGGATTTCACCCGGTTGGAGGGTGAGGGAGTCGGCTCCGGCATTGGCGGCCTCTACGCAGACCATGGTTCGATAGCCCTTTTCCGGCATGTCGCCGAATCTGGCGGCACCGCTGATCCACGGATTCCAGATCACGGTGGTATCTGATCCGGATTTGCTGACCCGAATTTTTCGGTCGAAAGCGGGATCGTGAACGAGAACTTCGGCGGAAGTGCCCTCATAAACCCGGTCGACTGGAGAATCGAAGAGGATGTCGCCCGACTGCCGCTTTGACTGAAAGCCATCCATCTTGTCCCGGTAGCCGATGCCATTCAGGCCCACGCAACGGACTGTTTCGATCGCGCCCACGTTCAGATAGGTGTGGAGCGCCTCGGTGATTTCAAAGGGATCGGGAGATCGATTCGTCGTGGTGAGTTCCAGCGAAAGCGTGTCGGCGACAGTGATGACCAGGGTGAGTTCAAACGCCGGAGCGAAAAGCTCAGTCGGCGCCGCATCGGCTGGCAGATTCAGTTCGACTCGGATGATGTCGGACTCAGGCTGGGACGTCGCGATCACCTCCCAGAGCGAGGTCCGGGCGAAGCCGTGGGCGGGTTTTTCGGGATCACTCGGATGATCGCCAAACCAAGGCCAGCAAACGGGGATGCCGCCTCGAATCGCCTTCGACGAATCCCAGACGGCCGTGGGACTGAGCCAGATCACCGGCTGTTCCTCACTGGCGGGATGAAACGCGGTCAGCTGCGCCCCGTGCAGGCAGATCTCGGCAGTGGCGGTGGGCGTGCGAATCAGGATGAAAGGCAGGCCACCTTCTCCCGAGACAAAACAAAGCGTGTTTGGAAAACCGAACTTACGATTCAGGGATTCAAGGGCGTCAGCGCTCATAGTCACCGATCAGCGTTTCCGAAGTGCAAACCGTTTCCCTGGGGTGGACAAGGTTGGTGTCTTCTGAGCAGGAGGTTCGTCGGTAAACTTCCCGCTCTCGATGAAATGATTGGCCTGCTCCAGAGCCGAATCCATCACCGGTAAAACGGTGTGAAATCCGGTGAGGGCGATCAATTGGCTCATGCCTTCCACCTTGCCGCTGTCGACCGAAACGATGCCGTCATCTCCGCCGGGCAGGATTTTTGAGGTGATGGGAATCTCGTGTCGGGTGGTTCCCATGATGATGCCGAGAGGATAGTCTGCCTTGCCGAGTCGCTTGGGCCAGCTGCTTTCGTCCGTCCGGAGTTGCAGGGCGGTTGGGCCAAAAAAACGCACGAACGCGCGCACATCGCTGAATTGATCCACCAGTTCGATCCCGTTGTTGGGCGGGGCCAGCATCACGACCCGGCCGAGATTGTCGGGGCGATCAGTTTGCAAATACTGGCGCAGCAACACGCCTCCCAATGAGTGGGTGAGGAAGTGGATTTTCTTTTCGGGATCCGTGCAATACTTGGCGATCGACGGTTTGATGTAGTCGTCGATCAGTTCATCGGGCCGCTCCTTGCGGGTGGGGTAGTGCAGTCCGATGACGTGAAATCCGGCTTCGCTGAAAAAGTCACGGGCTTCACCCATGTTGTCGATTCCGATGGTCCAGCCATGGAGTATCACCAGGTAATCGCCCTCTCCGGGGAGAATGACATTGGGTCCATCCTTGATCACGGCAGAACGATCTCTGCCGATCGCTGGAGAAACGAAGGTGAGCGCGACGATAAGGAGTGTCAGGGTGAAAAGCGGAGCTTTCATCGAGTGAGGCGGAGTGATGAGGGGAGACTACGCCACCACGTTGAATCCTGCATGTGGTGATTCCGCCTCGCGCGACTCTTTCCTTGTCGTATTCTATTCCTCCTTCTCATGAGAAAAGAGACCGAGATCCTAGACACCACGCTCGATCGCCTTGGCTTCGATGCCGCCAAACGAGACCGAATCTCCCTGCTGATGGCAGAGGCGGATTGGACCCGCTGGTTTGAAACCATCGACAATTCCCCGTATGCCCTGACGGATTGGTTGAATGCCTTCGCTTTTTTCGACGTTTGGCTCAGGGATCATGAGATCTCGGCTCGGCCGGTCGAGGCCATGCTCGGCTACTTGGAATGCTGCACCCTGACCATCGCGGAAACCCTTTCCCTGCCAGAGTTCACTGATCTATTGCGGGGAAATCTCGAGCAATACGGCTTCGATGCCGCCCAGCCGGCGACCCCCTGTGCCTGAGATTCCGATGGCTGACGATTCTCTCCCTGCCGATTATCTCGATCGCTTCTCCGGCATCGGTCGACTCTATGGCGAGTCCGCGCTCACGCGGCTGAACCGGGCCCATGTCGCCGTGATCGGGATCGGTGGCGTCGGCACGTGGACCGCCGAGGCTCTGGCGCGCAGCGGGGTCGGTGCCATCACCTTGATCGATCTCGACGACGTTTGTGTCACCAATGTGAATCGACAAGTCCACGCTCTCGACGGTCAGATCGGTCGGCCAAAGGTGGACGCCATGGCAGACCGGCTGCGCCTGATTTCCCCGCATTGCAAGGTCACGGCGATTTCTGATTTTTTCACCGATGCTTCCTCCGAGCGTCTCCTGGAAACCGCCTTCGATGTTGTCGTCGATGCCATCGACAACATCACCCACAAGGCCCTGCTCATTGCGCGCTGCCACGAACGGGGAATTCCCATCATCGTGTCAGGTGGTGCCGGTGGGAAAAGGGATCCCTCGAATCTCGGCATCGCCGATCTTTCCAAGGCGACCAACGACCGCCTGCTGAAACGCCTCCGCAAGTTGTTGCGTCGCGAGTACGGATTTCCCCCGGAACCCACCAAAGAAGATTTCGGAATGACGGCGGTGTTTTGCGATGAAAAGACCGTGTTCCCCTGGGCCGATGGCACCGTCTGCGGCACGCCAGAACCCGGCACCGACCTGCGGCTGAATTGCGAGAGTGGTTTCGGCACCGCCGCCTTCGTCACCGGGGTCATCGGATTCGCCGCCGCCGCCGAGGCAGTGAAGTCGTTGGTTTCTGGTGGAACGGATTGACCTCTGGACTACCATCGTTAGCGAGACGAATGATTGAATCTCGCTCGATTTTCAGCCCATAATCATCAGATGAAATCTCAAAAAGGACGAACCAAACTCTCGCCGCAGCTCATTCTGCTTGGCGTTCTCATTTTCCTGAGTGGCTGCAAAGCCTACTATCCGGATCCCGAAGAGCTGAGAGAAGCTCGCGACATGGAGGATCAGTTTGGAACGGGACTCGGTGGTCCCAGAGAAATTGATCGCTCGCCCGATGACGGTGGGCTGCTCTGATTCAACAGGGTCAGATCGCCGACCTAACAGGGTTAGATCGCAGCCAACCGTTCGATCTTTTCGACAAAACCGTCGGTGTCTTCGAAGTTTTCGAAGATCACATCTGGCGAATGTTCGGCGAGTTGTTCGATGGTGAAGCCGCCCGTGGCGACGGCGATCGCCCAGGCGCCGCAAGCTCGGGCGCAGCGAATGTCTTTGGGCGTGTCACCGATGATGAAAACGCGGCTGGGCTCGAAGCGTTTACCCAAGTGATGTTCGGCCCGGTCGATGGCGACGGGACCGAGTTTGTTGCGATCGTGATGATCATCACCGAAGGCGCCGAAACCGAACACGCCATCGAGCCCATAGCTGGCGACCTTGGTCCAGGCGCCGCGCGCGACGTTTCCGGTCAAAAGGCCGAGGGCATGGCGTTCGGAAGTCGGTTGGTGGCGATGTAATCGGTCAATTAGCCGACTGACACCCGGGAGAATGCGACCGTGGCGTCGTCCCCAGGTGCGCAGTTGGTGGCGCAGATGGCCGTGGTAGCGACGGTAATATCGCTCGACGGATTCGGGATCGATGGCGATGTCGAAGTGCCCGAACAGAAACTGGACCACTCCGGAATCGGTGCTGCCCCCGAGGTCGAGGGCCGGAAATTCGTGAGCGCGATGGGTGAGATCAAACTCCTCCAGCAAGGCC
>JAGROX010000177.1:11787-24132 GCA_020440025.1 Verrucomicrobiia bacterium | reverse complement strand
ATCATAGCGAAAGGCGAGCGAACGAACAAAAGAACCCGCATCCACTCCGATCACGTTGGAAAGGGCGGCGGGGAAACTCACCAACTCAGGATCGTTGTTGGCGGCGGCCACGATCACGATGCCCCCGGCTGCGGCCTGATCGGCCAAGGTTGCCAACCCATCTTGAAACTTCGTGGTGCCGAGGCTGACATTGATCACGTCCCACCTCTGCTCGATCGCGAACTTGAGCCCGACAATGAGTTTCTCTCCCCGCTCTCTCGGCGAATCACCGATGACCCGAACGCTGTGAAGCTCGGCCTCCGGCGCGTGTTGATGCACGATCCAGGCGCAGGCGGTGCCGTGGCCGATGGCGTCCTCCCCTTTCCGATTCGAGATGACCGATCCGGTATTGGTAACGCTATGATGACTTCGTATCACGCCGCCCAATTGAGGCACGGAGTCCGCCACCCCGGTATCGAGCAGACCAATTCGAACGCCTCGCCCCGTTCCGAAACGCAACTGACGTCGCCAGCGCGCTTCTTTCGAATCCGGCATCCGATTCAACCAGGTGGGATGCGTTCTCATTGGCTGGCGACAGTATCGGGCTCGTCCAGAAGCTCCGCCCAAGCGGCCCATTCACTGCTTTCGTAGGCGGACTGAACTTCATCTTCCTGCTTCAGGATCGCGGTCCAGCTTTTGGCCAATCGATCCATCGATCCGAGATCGCAATGGGCGAGACGCTTTCGCCAAGTCTCATCGGTGAGCCCCACATCCGCCGCAGCACGCTGGGGATCCTCGGCATAAAAGGCGCGATAGTCGCCGCTGGTGATTCTGGCCATCATCGCCCGCTGAAATCCCTTCAACTGGGCAAACTCAGGCACATCGGGATTCAGGGAGATCAAGGAATCTGCGACTCCGTGAAAAGGGTCTTTGGGGACAAAATCAGCCTCGGCATCTCGGCAACGCCAGAAGACTTCACGTGCCCGATCCACATCGGCCACCACCTTTTCGAAGGGATGGAATTTGCTGTCTCGTTCCAGGATCACGATCTCGCAGTTCGTACGTCGAATCACTTCCTCATACAGTTCCCAGACCGGCTCCATCACCGGCTCACTGTGGCTGTCTTCCCAGGTTCCCTGATCGGTCAGGAATCCGCCGGCCAGATGAATCTGACTGACCCGCTCCAAGGGATAGCGATCGAGAAACTCCCCGACGTCATAGCCATGGTTCTGTGAATTATTGAATAGGTTGGTGACATCAAGCAACAGGCTGGCATCGGTCTCCTCGCAGATCCTGCGGAAAAAGATCGCCTCATCCAGAGGGCAATGGGGAACGGGAAAAAGATAGGTCACATTTTCCAAAGCAAATGGCCTCCCGAGCGAGGCCTTTACCGCTTCGTATTTACTCGCAATCCAGCGCACCGATTCCTCGGTGAACGGCATTCCCAGAAACATCGTCAGATCATTGCCATCGACACTGTGAAAGGCGAGGTGCTCACTGAAGATTCTCAATCCGGAGTCTTCGAGAAACCGATTGGTGGCGCGAAGATACCACTCCGGAGGCGGCTCCACCGTCCCCAGGGAAAGACTGATCCCATGAGCAACCCCGGGAAATTGATCGAGGGCCTCGCCAAGCAAACGCATTTCCGCATCCGCACCGAGTCGGCGCTCGCGAACGATGTAGTCTTCGGTCGAGATTTCGAGCAGATCGATGCGATCGCGGTGCTGCATGATCTCATCGTGAATGCTGTAGCGATAGGCAATGCCTGCGCCCCGTGGGCGGTCGTGTCTGCTGGCGGTCATGTGCGTTCGAGGAGAGGGTGGCCGTAGGGAATGAAAGATTGGATTCGCAACCGGATCGCCCGGCACGGTCAACGCGATGAGAATCACCTGCGAAAACCGAAACCGGACGCCGATGGGCTGCAGGGTTACCAGCAGTTGTGCCAGCAATTTCGCCAGCAGTTACGACGCCAGCAGTTACGCCAGCAATAGCCGTGGGGAGTGACGGCGCCATCGTCGTCTTTCTTCACGTCGGCTCGCGATTGCTTTGCGGCATCCAGCTTCGATTTCACTTCGTCCGCGGGGACGAGGTGACTATCGAGCTGGTCATCCGGGATGTTGTAGAACTTCCCGTCCATACTTCTGAGAATGGCCATTGGTTTGGGTCCTTTCTGTTTTTTGGGGTTAGTTTGATTGACGGATTGCAGGGAGAATAAGAAGAGGGATGAACTAGGCTGCGTGTCGGGGAGGCTCGCCGTAGGAGACGCCGAGGCGCTCCTCCAGATCGGCGAGGACGATGTCCAGAGGCATCTGGATCATGCAGCGACAGTGCCGAGTCTCAGCGGAATCGAAGGTGCCGTTCTCGTAGTACTTGTTCGAAGGAGACGCACCGCCGCAGTGTTCCCAGTAGGGGCAGGATTGAGCACACTTGCGATTTCCACTCTCGATGTCGGCGAGCACTTGCTGAAAGGATTCCACCCCGGTCGCCTCGAAAAACTGATTCGCCGCCACATTGCCAAAGGTGAAACTGCCATAGGTCTCCGTGGCCTGCCCCAGCAACTCGGGCGAAAAGGTCGAGAAATTGCCGAAGCAATCGACGTTGAGCATCGCCAGCGGGTCGACTTCGAGATTGTAGTATCGCCCGTCGGGTGCACGATTCAGTTCAGGGGCGAGAATGTTCTCACGAGCATTTTCGAACTCGCGAATTCGCAGGGGAAAACCATCCCCCTTATTGCGAGCAAAGACACGCTCGAGAAACCGCCTTACCCGACTTTCGGCAGTGGCGGGATCGACCTGATCAAAGGACGATTCGGCATTGATGCCTTCGACCTCCTCAATGTTGAATCCGACTCCTTCGATACCGAGATCGCGGAAGTATTCATAGATCTCGTCCGGATAATCGAGCGAGAAATCCGAAATGACCGAGACTACACCAAAGTCGATTCCCGCCTCTTTGAGTTTCGCCGCTCCGCGCATCGCCTTGGCATGGGTTCCGGCACCGCTTCGGGTTTTCCGATGACGATCATGGATGAACTCCGGCCCATCAATACTAAGACCAATACTGACGTCGTGTTTCTTGATAAACTCGCACCAGCGATCGTCGATGAGGGTTCCGTTGGTTTGAAAGGAGTGCATCACCTTCTCCTTCGCCCCCGGAAATCGATTGATGATCTCGAAGGCCTGTTCGTACCAACTTACCGGAACCGCCAGCGGCTCTCCCGCATGCCAGAGCAGGACAAAAGGTGGCCCCGCCAATCCCGATTCGAAGACGCGCGCCATCGTTTGTTCCAACACCGAAAACTCCATTCGGCGCGAGGAGGTTCGATTGGGCAGGTAACAGTAGTCGCAGTTGATATTGCAGAAGGGACTGGGCTGAATCACCAGCACGCCGAGAAATAGCTGCTCGGCGGTTTTCGGAGGATTCGACAGGGAGGCGACGGGAGCGTTGGGAGTCATCGATGAGGTGGGTGCTAGGGGTGAGACCAAAGGATGGACGAAAAAGGGATGATCAAGCCACTCGACTTTCCGCGGAGTTGAGATCGACGAGGCGAACCGGAGGCCCACCAAAAGACCTCTCTTGCGGAGCCCTTCCATCGGCGTTCAATTTCACTGGCACGTCGTTTCCGGCTAGCGCCGCGGCTTCCGCCGAAGCTTTGCGAACCGCCTCTACGCGAATACGGAGCGGTACCTGCCGTCGCCAGGCAGCGCGAACGGCGAAGACTCGTTCAGAGAGGCGGGGGAAAGTGAGAGAGGCCATGTGAGGATCGGGTGGAGGGGTTTGGGGAGGCGCTTTCTTTCTGCATGAGCGAGAGGTGGCAGTCGTCCATCTCTCATGACCGATAGACGCACGCCAAAACCGACTTATGCAAATGAGCTCGAGAAAAATGCAGGGACACCTCCATCAGCCCTACCGCAAACACCTCGCCATCGTCTCGCTCTCATCCTTCTCCGTTCCACGATCCGTCAACTCGGCTGGCGCTATGGACTCTATGTCCTGACCGTCATCGTGCTTTCCGCGGTCTTCCTCCTACCGCCCCGCTTTCTTCAATACTTCACCGAGAGCACGGAACGACTCGAGCGGCTTCCTGCTTCCACTTTCCTGAGCTTACTCGCCGGCTTCGGAATCGCCGTGGCAGCGGCACTTTGGCTCTCGACCTTTCTGGGCGGAATCCTTCGGGAATGGCTTCGCCTAAAAGTTAGCCTAAACCTCCGTCGAGACTCGTTGCGGGCCATGCACGGAACGCCGCTCGCCGTTTTCGATCAGGCCCACCGAGGAGATTGGATGACCCGGCTCACGGGAGATCTTCACAACGTGGAGGAGTTTCTCTCCGATTCGATTCCCCGCCAGATTCAGAGTCTGACTCTGGTAATCGGATCCGCCATGCTGTTCCTTTCTCACAGCGGCCCGGTTGCCTTGATTCCCTGTGTGGCAGCGATCTTTCTCGCTTGGCTCAATCTTCGAGTGCAACAACGGGTGGCTCCCGTACTCACCGAGGCACGTGAACTTGAGGGCGAGGTGTTTCAGGATCTCATGGAAAACTATGAAGGTCTTCGCACCATTCGTAGCGCCGGAGCGGAGGCTTCAGTGATGACCCGATTCAATCAACGGCTCGAATCCGTTCGCGATGCGGGCATGCGTATCATCCGATCAATGGCCGGTCTGATGAGCGTGAACGAATTTGCGAGCCAATTGATCGTCACCGCTGTCCTCACGACACTGGCCTGGTCCGTGAAACAAGGCACGCTCACTGTCACCGACGTTCTGGTGTATCCTTTCTTCATCAACGTCCTACTGGGGAACACCAGAGTTCTCGCGGCAACGGCCTATGATTGGAACCGCTTTTTTGTCGAGGGCGGTCGACTTGCCGAGCTTCTTGCGCATGCCAAAGACATGCCAACGATGAGCACCAACGCCAGCGTTCCGACGTCGGTCGAGACGATTGCGGTGTCCGAACTCAGGATCGGGTTCGCGGATTCGCCTCCCCTGCTCGATAGGTTCGCCATGACCCTCACTGCCGGGGATCTCATCGCCATCACTGGGGCTTCGGGTTGCGGAAAATCCACCCTCCTCGAAGTCCTGGCTGGAATTCGATCTCCTCAAGAAGGTGAGTTTCGAGTCGACGGACATCCCGCCGGCCCTTCGTTGTCCACCCAACACTCAGCTTACGTCGAACAACGCCCCTATCTGTTCGTCGGGACGATTCGCCAGAATCTCACACTCGGCCTTTATTCCGAAGCCTCCCCCGAAGACAGTATCCTCTGGAGTTCTCTCGATGAACTCGGACTTCGGGAGTTGGTACAAGATCGGGGTGGGCTCGACGCCGTGCTCACCGATCGCGGCCTGAATCTCAGCGAAGGACAGCGCTACCGACTCGCACTTTGCCGAGCCCTGGTGTCGAATCGGTCGTTTCTCCTGCTGGACGAACCTTTTGCCGCGCTTGACCCCGGATCACTCCAGCTGGTCATCCTGAGCCTGTCTCGTGCCACCCACCGGGGAGTCGGCATTGTGATCGCCACCCATCAACTCCCCACCGAACTCAGCCTATCCCATCAGGTGGATCTTGATCGCAAACTATTTCCCCTGCAATTCCCAGACCGGATTGAAACTGGCAGTGTCATCACCCCGTTCCCCTTTCTCGAGCATGGCGTCAACGACCCGACTCATCAGCAGCAGTGATGGCCCGTCGCCCGGGAACCGAACCAGCAGTTCGCCCAACACAGCCGAGGCCTTATGAAACTGACAGTTCTCAAAATAGGCCAGCGCTTCCTCATAGCGATCCTTCAGCCCTGACCATCCTTCGCGCCCTTGGGAAACGATCTCCCAGAGTTCGACGGGTTCCCGGATATTCTGAACCCGCACCCGGCAGAGACGACGTCGATGAAAATCGCTGTCGGTGGCCAATTGCTCAATCGTTTCACCCGTGACCAGCAGGGGCGTTCTCAAATACTTCGTGGCCCCTTGTACCCGACTCCCCAGGTTCACGGTGGTGCCCAGAGGACCATATTTAAATTTTCGATGGGTTCCGATATTACCCACGAGAGCAGGGCCGGTGCTGATGCCGATCCCGATGGCAGTTTCCGCATCGATCACCGAACGCCAGCGCTCGTTGAGAGCCGGCAGCGCGTCCAGCATCTCGATGGCTGCCCGACAGGCACGTTCGGCATGATCGGGCTGCTCGCTCGGCGCCCCCCACATCGCCAATAGTTCGTCTCCGGTGTAGTCGACGAGCACCCCCCCGTGATCGATGACGCATCCTGAAAACTCACCCATCACCGCCCCGAGCCAGTCGATGGTCTGCTCTGGCCCCAGTCGCTCGCTCACGGTGCTAAATCCACGAATGTCGCAAAACAACACCGTCACTTCGGCATTGCGGCCCTTCATTTTCATCGGATCCACGTTGCGGGCAAATTCGCGGGCCAGCTCAGGAGTGAAGTGCTGCTCAAAGACCTTTTCCCTCAGCCGCTTTTTTTCGAGACTGGCGTTGAGCCTCGCCGTCAACAGAGCAGGCCGAATGGGTCGGGAAAGGAAATCCTCAGCCCCGATTTCGATACATCGCACCGCGTCGCGCTCCTCTTGAAGTCCCGTCACCACGATGACCGGAGTATGTCGCAAATGCCCACTCTCGCGCAGATGCTCCAGCACCGTGAAGCCGTCCATCTCGGGCATGCGAATATCAAGGAGGACCGCGTCCAGTCGTTCGTTCGCCCGTATGATCTCGAGGGCTTCTCGACCATTGGCGGCGTGAAGCGTCTCATGGCCCATTGATTCCAGCAGCCGAGAGAGAAGCTCCCGATTTTCGGAATCATCGTCCGCCACCAGGATCAAACCCGGCGCCACTGCGGTCCCGATCGCCCCACTGGTGATCAATTCAGCATCCTCGACCGAACCTTCGCCATTGAGAACCGTGAGACATTGCTGACAAACGGAAAGCACCTCCCCAAGCGATTCAGGAGCCGTAGCATCGCCGCATTCCATTGAGATGAACTGGGCCGGTCCGACGATGTGATTGAGATGGTTTTTGAGATCGTGCCGTAAGGAACGCAGCCATTCGTCTTCATCAGACTCCGGCTCGACAGAAAAACGCCCGCTCAGGGTGTCACCAAAAGCCGTCACCGCGATGCACAATTTCCCAGCATCTTCAGAAGTGACTCCTTCACCAACTGCCAGTCGCAACGCCTCGGAAACCTCCCCCAGTCGAATGACCAGGGGGTCGAGTGCTTCCTTCAGTCGTTGGCGGGGTTCCATGGGGCTTGAACAGACACTGTGCCTGAAAACCGCCTCTCAGGAAATACCGAAACGATCCGTCATCCCAGAGCTGGACTCAGCCCTGGTTTCGAGCCCAATAGTCGCGAGTCTCCGCGACCACCACTCCCGACAAGGCCACGAGCGCGATCAGATTGGGAATGGCCATCATGGCATTCAGCACATCCGCCAGCGTCCAGACCAGATGCAATCCGCCGACACTTCCAATCACCACCGCCAGAATCCAGAGAATCCGATAGGGCAGAACCGCCTTCAGACCGAAGAGATACTCCGTGCATCGTTCGCCGTAGTATGACCATCCCAGCAGCGATGAGTAGGCAAAAGTGATGACCCCGATGCCCACAATGATTCCCCCACTCTTGCCCGGAAGACCGTGGCTGAAGGCATTCTGAGTCATGAAGGCGGCCGTATCCCTTCCCTCTACCCAAACTCCAGTCACCACCAGAGCCAGTCCGGTGAGACTGCAGACGATGATGCTGTCGATAAAGGTACCCGTCATCGATACGAGTGCCTGTTCGACCGGCTCCTTGGTCCTCGCCGCTGCAGCCGCGATGGGAGCGCTACCGAGTCCCGACTCATTGGAAAACACCCCACGAGCAACCCCGAATCGAATCGCCATGGCGACCGTCGCTCCGGTAAATCCGCCTGCCGCTGCCGTTCCGGTGAAGGCATCCGAAAAGATCAGGGCAAAAGCAGCCGGAACTTCGCCGATGAATCGCCCAATGATGAAAACGCAGCCCGCCATGTAGAAAATTGCCATGAAGGGAACCAGCACCGAAGAAGTGCGGGCAATGGATTTGATTCCTCCGATGATCACCAGACCAGTGACCGCGGCCAGTGCAATTCCTGAGACCAATTCCAATTTGCCGGTGGCAAATTTCAACCCGGCGATGGACCAGTTCCACTCGCCCGCCAGAATTTCGGAGTTCACCAGACTCCGCAAATTTCCGGTGACCGCGTTCGCTTGTACCATGTTGCCAATCCCAAACGCCGCCACGGAACCAAAGATGGCAAAAGCCACCGCGAGCCATTTCCATTTCTCACCCATTCCCAACCTGATGTAATACATGGGCCCGCCCTGCATGGTTCCCAGCTCATCCTTGACCCGATATTTCACCGCCAGCAGGCCCTCGGCATACTTCGTGGCCATGCCGATGAAAGCGATCACCCACATCCAGAAGATGGCTCCCGGTCCCCCGGTGGAAACCGCCGTGGCAACTCCGACGATGTTACCCGTTCCGATGGTTGCGGCCAGTGCGGTCATCAGTGACTGAAACTGAGAGACATCACCCTCACCTTCCTTGGATCGTCCCCGCTTGCCGAGTCCCAACCTGAGGGCAAACCCCAATCGGAACAGTTGCAGTAACTTCAACCGAATCGTCAGGTAGGTGCCCGTACCCCCAAGGAGAATCAACAGGACAGGAATCGTCCAGACGTTTTCTCCGACCTGAAGAGGAATGCCTCCCCAGAGCCAACCACTCAGGTCGTTCAAAAATTGCTCAAAGCTGCTGACTTCTGTTTCCATGGCGGGGAACGCTAGCAAAGCCAGCACCATACGCAAAGGCGGAAAGCAGAAACTTGGCAGTCGCCGGTCACCGCCATCTCGCAGCTCTTTACGTCCGCCTGCGTCGCCGCTAGAATCGCCAGGGAACTCCCATCATGAACCGACTCTCCTATTTTCTCCTTCTTGCCGCAATCCTTCCGTCTTGGCTGACGGCGCAATCTCCCACAGATCCACAAGAGTCGCCTGAGGAAACGCCTGCACTCACCCACTTTGCCGCCGCCACGGTTCATCCGCTAGCCACTGCTGCGGCTATCGCCGCTTTTGAAAAGGGTGGAAATGCCATCGACGCCGCCGTTGCCGCTGCCGTCACCCTTGGCGTCGTCGACGGTCACAACTCGGGAATCGGAGGCGGGTGCTTCATCCTGATCCGAACCGCCGATGGCACCGTGACCGCCATCGACGGTCGCGAGATGGCTCCCGCCGCCGCCACTCGAGACATGTTTCTCCGCGACGGCAAAGCCGACACCTCGCTCAGCCAAACTGGCGCGCTCGCCTCTGGAGTACCCGGGTCCCTCGCTGCCTGGGAGCACGCCTTGAAAAACCACGGAAAACTCACCCTCGCCGATCTTCTGCTTCCTGCCGCCGATCTCGCCGAGGCCGGCTCCCCCATCGACGAGGTCTTCGCCCGCAAGCTGGCAGCGGCCTCCTCCAATCTCGCGAAGTTCCCTGAATCGGCTGCCGTCTTTCTGAAATCCGATGGCACTCCTTTCACCGAAGGCGAAACCGTTGCTCAAAAAGATCTCGCCGCCAGCTACCGGGCCATCGCCGAGCACGGAAGTGATTGGTTCTATGGAGGTCCCTTTGCCGAATCCGTCGACACGTGGATGAAAGCGAACGGCGGCATCATGACCAGGGACGATCTTCGCAACTATGTCGTCAAGGAACGCCAGCCTTTGATCACGCACTATCGGGGTTACGAGATCGTCGGATTTCCTCCGCCCAGTTCAGGAGGAGTTCACGTCGCCCAAATGCTGAACATTCTGGAAAACTTCGACCTGAAAAAAATGGAGCCATTACCCCGAACCCATCTCCTGGCCGAAACCATGAAACTGGCCTTTGCCGATCGCGCATTCTGGTTGGGCGATCCCGATTTTGCACCGGTTCCCCGAGGTCTCATCGATGCCGACTATGGTGCCAGTCTCGCCGAAAAAATCGACCTCTCCAAAGCGACCACGGTGCCGGGCCACGGCTCTCCTCCCGATGCCGAAACCGATGTCTTCGACGATTTTGATCGAAAACACACTCAGCACCTCTGCACCGCCGATGCCGAGGGGAACTGGGTTTCCATGACCTCGACCATCAACACGGGCTTTGGAAGCAAGGTCGTTGTGCCTGGCACCGGAATCCTCCTCAACAATGAGATGGACGATTTTTCCGCCCAACCTGGTGTCCCCAACGCCTTCAAACTAGTTGGGGCCGAAGCCAACGCCATCGAACCGGGCAAACGCCCACTCTCCAGCATGAGCCCCACACTGGTGTTGGCCGAGGGACGCGTCATCATGGCTGTCGGCGCAGCGGGTGGTCCCACCATCATCACCCAGACCCTGCAGGCCATCGTCAACCACCTCGACCTCGATCAGGAGGTTGAGAATGCCATCGGCGCTCCCAGAATCCATCACCAGTGGTCTCCCGATGTCCTCAGAGTGGAGAAAGCCATGGCTCCACAGATCATCGAGGGACTGAAATCCCTCGGTCACGACGTGGCCCCCACCACTGGTCTCGGCGTCAGCCAGGCCATTACCTTCGATCCCAAGACCGTCAGCTTTCATCCCGCCCATGATCCGAGAGCACCCGGCAGCGCGGAAGGAAATTAGGAGCAAACTGGCTTAGTTGAAAATGATCGGATTGCCGCTTCCCATCTTCAAAGTCGAGTGATAGCTTCCTTGCTCAGAGAAGGAACCTCTCATGAGCCAATCATCTTCCGGATCAAAAGGATCGGGATCGAGTCCCAGTGATTTCGTTCCGCCGACTGTCGAGGACCTAGACGCCGTTCTCGACTCCTACCAATTTCTGGACATCCTCGGCCGAGGCGGCATGGGAGCGGTCTACAAGGCCCGTCAGATCACGCTGGATCGTCTCGTCGCGATCAAGATCCTGCCGATCATGGATGACGAGAACGACGAGTTTCGTTTTTCCGAACGCTTTCAGCGCGAGGCCCAGGCCATGGGGCGGCTGAGCCATCCCAACATCATTGGCGTCTATGATTTCGGCCAGACCAAGGACGGACAACTCTACATCGTGATGGAGTATGTCGAGGGCACCGATCTCCACGTCCTCATCCGAACCGGCCAACTCACGACCGAGCACATTTTTGGTTGGATGCCGCAGATCTGCGAAGCCATGCAATATGCCCATTCCCAGGGCATTGTTCACCGGGACATCAAACCGGCGAACATCATGATCAACAAGGAAGGTGTCGTGAAAGTCGCCGATTTTGGTCTCGCCAAACTCACCAGCCACGATTCGGAAACCACCCGCCTGACCATGACCAATGTGGCCATGGGCACGCCCGATTATGTGGCCCCCGAGGCTCTTGAGGACGGCGTTGCAACGGATCATCGCGCAGATCTCTATGCCGTGGGAGTCATGCTCTACGAGATGCTGACGGGAAAAGTTCCCCGCGGCGCCTGGCGACCTCCTTCAATCCTGAAACCCGAGATTGATCCGCGATTCGACGATTTGGTCATCCGAGCAATGGATGCCGATCCCAGCTCTCGATTTCAACATGCCTCGGAAATCACGGCGGAAATCAGCCGGATCTTTAATACCCCCCGTGGGGTCCAAGTGGATACCCCCGGGGGGAGAAAGCTCAACCTCCTCGCCAATGACACTGGAGCGACGAAAAGGAGTAGTGGCCTTTCACCAGGAGCCAAGCCTTCCGGGACGATCTCTGGGGCAAACTCTGAAGGCGCAGCGTCATCTGAAATCGCTCGGCCGCCCCGGAAGCCCAACACCGGCCTGATTGTTGGTGGCAGCCTTGTCGCCGTGTTGGTGGTGGTGGGGTTCGCCTCCTTTCTTTTCCTCAAAGGAGGAACAGAAAAGGAAAGCGATGACCTGTCGCGAAAAATCGCCGAAAGCAGCTCGCCTTCGATTTCACCGAAGCCGCAACCCGCTCCAACGCTGGCGGAACCCCTTCCAGAGACGCCCGTCAAAGAGCCAAGCGAACCGAGGCCGACCCCCGATCCGCCAAAAATCGCGGCAGTCCCGGCCCCTGTGCCTGATGTCAATCCGGAACCAGTCACCGCACCAATACCGACACCTCTCCTGCCGGTGGATCAGACGCTCTACCTTACCAGTTCAGAAGCGCGATTTCCCGTCCAGACATTGAGCTACCAGCGAAACGATCTCTGGACTGTCGAACTTTGGATTCGACCCTCGGAGAGCGACAGCATGACAACCGTGGCCAGTTTTGACGAGGTAAGCCTCTGTCAGAACCACGAACCAGGCCCCGCCTTCTGGCATGTCGCCGGAATTCCCATCAATGGAGGCAGATTCAATGCAGACAAGCGCGTCCACCTCGCATTTCAACACGATGGAAA
>JAGROX010000177.1:4683-11739 GCA_020440025.1 Verrucomicrobiia bacterium | reverse complement strand
CAGACTCCCGGGAACGGGGATCCTTTCACCCTCGGCGGAGTCAGGGGGGAATATGATGAGGTGCGATTTTCCTCGATCGCTCGCTACGACGCCCCCTTCACCCCAAAGCGCCTGCAACCCGATGAGGACACCCTCGCCTTCTACAATTTCAATGAAGAGGAAAAGGCCGAGATCGCCAAAGATCTCTCAAGGAACGGTCACGATATTCGACTCGCTGGCGTGCCGGATTGGATTCGGCGGGGCACCCAACCCACCAACCTCGTCAATGCCTCTTTCGACGCCGACACCATCCTGAAGATTCAGGAAGAATGGGCGGATTTCTACGGGGTACCGGTGGAATACGAAAGTGTCATCGGGATGAAACTTCGGCTCCTACCTGCCGGAAATTACAAAAAGGGCGCCAAGAGCGATTCCGACACCCCCATCCCGCACCCCTTCTATATCGGCACTTTCGAAGTCACCCAGGCCGAGTATGCCGAAATCATGGGAGATAACCCCAGCAACTTTCGCGAGGGCGGGGCCAACGCGGAGCAGGTAGCCGGTATCGACACCGCAAGTCATCCCGTCGAAGGGGTGAACCTCCTTCAAGCCGCTGAATTCTGCAATCGACTCAGTGAACGGGACGGTTTCGCCCCAGCCTACCGAATTGAAAGCGAATCTCTCGCGGCCATCGAGGGCGCCGATGGCTACCGACTCCCCACCTCGGTGGAATGGGAATACGCCTGTCGGGCCGGGACGGAAACCGTATTTCTCGATGGCAACGCCGAACTCAACGCCCCCTCCCTCGAACGTTTTGCTCGCGTCGGCGACCGCACTTACCCCGTCGGTGAAAAGCTACCAAACGGCTTCGGCCTTCGCGACATCCAGGGGAATGTCCGCGAGTGGGCCAATGGCAATGATTCGGGCGACTGGAGGTCATTCCAACCCGTTATCCGGAATGGAGGATTCCGCCGCGATTCTGGTGGTGAAAGCTGGGCTTCCTGGAAACAGCGAGACGTCGAATGGAACACCGCCGCCCACGACCTCGGCTTCCGCGTCCTCCTTCCCGGCCTCGCAACGGTAGCGTCCCTGCCCGAAGACCGCGAGATCAAGCGCGTCACGCCGCCGCATCCCGCGGCGGAGAAACTGACCGCAATCGAATCCGAGATCCGCGCCACTTTTTCCGACATGGTGGAGATCCCCTATCAGGCCGCGCTCCAGAGACTCAACGACCAATTCCGCAACGCACTCACTCAGCGGGTTGGCGCGTCCCAGGGCCAGGAGCAGGCTTTTTTCAAGACTGAACTCGATCGAATCACCAACGGTGATCCCATGCCCGACTCCGACGAAAATCTCCCCCCTGCCGTCGTCCAACTCCGAAAGACCTGGCGTCAGCAACACGAGAAACTGGTCGCCACCCGCCAAACCACCATCGAGACCTTCTGGCCGACTCAGTCGCAGATTCTGAATCAAGCCATCACCGAATTCGACAAGGCGGGACTCACCTTTTTTTCTGAAAAAGTCCGTGATCTCCTTACGAGGCTGCAGATCGAGTTTATCGGGGAAGCCGACACGAACTCAGTCGCACCTAATCCCAGTTCCCTCACTTCCACCACCAACCAGACCTCCTTTCCTCAATCGCAGGAAGGGGAATGGATCGCCCTCTTCGATTCCCGGACTCTCAAAGATTGGACGGCCACCGGATCGACGAGATCTTTCTCCATCGATGGAGACGCCATCAAGGCGAGCGGCGAGCCTGGGTTTCTTTACTACACCGGCGATGCTTTCTACGACGCCCGATTCCGAGATTTCGATTTCAAAGCTCAGATCAAAACCGAAGGCAGCGCCAACTCCGGCGTCTTTTTTCACACGGCAAATGCAGGAGCCGGCTATCCCGCGAAAGGCTATGAGATTCAAATTCACAATGGCGATCAGGATCCCGAAAAAACCGGTAGCCTCGTCGGGATCGCAAAGGCTGATGATGTAGATATTCCGGAACGCACCTGGTTCGATCTCGAAATTTCGGTTCGCGGCAACCAGATCATTGCCAAAGTGGACGGCAAAGAGGTGCTGAATCACCTACAGCCTGCCGACTGGCAGCCTCCGCAGGAGTTTCCCCAAAGAAGAGTCTATGAGGGCACCTTTGCGCTGCAATGCCACTTCCCCGAATCCGCAGCCACTTGGTTTCGAGACATACAGGTCCGCCCCTACAAGGATGCACTCACTCTGGAGCTGACACCCGAAGATCCGAAGGCGATTCAAAGAACGCTTCCTGACTTGTCCCAATTGCCGAAAGGCCGACTCAACGCCTTCGGAGTCGATGCCGAAGGCAAACCCTTCACTCTTGATGGGCTTGATCGTGGCAACGATTTCGTCGATGTCGAAATCAGCTCAGATTTCTGGGTCGCACTTCGATCCCGGGGCTCTCCCGTCAGCCCTGATCGATATTGGCAAGGATATGAGAAAGAGCGGTTTGCCAAAGTTTCGATTGGTAGCGCCGGCGAAATTCCCATCCTTCGTCAGGATGGCACCCTCCGGCCTCACGGCAAACCTCAGATCATCATGCCGGGCGTCGCTCCCGATGCATTTGTCGATACGGCGGCCGGCTATCTGAAATTCAGCGGACTCGCGAGCGATGGGCAGATCAGCTTGGGAGGCGCCGATCGTTATGTGGCAGTCCCACCGCCACTCGGTCCCACTGATATCGTCAAGATCGCCAGCTGGCACTCGACTCTCTGGGGTTTACGCGCCAACGGGCGAATCGTTTGGTTTGGTGCACAGATCACTCCAGAAAGCGAACCTCCGAAAAGCATCAACGAAGAAACCATCGTTGATTTAGTCGCTGATGCCGCCGGCATCTGTCTGGCGCTGACCGACAAAGGAAAGGTGATTGCTTGGGGCGACATCAATAAAGCCGGGCAACTGAACGTTCCTCCCGCAGCTCAAAAAGACATCACCCTGATTCGCGCTGGCTGGGGGGGGGCCATCGCCGCTGTCCGCAAGAAAGACGGCAAATGGATTGCCTGGGGCAGCGACAAGTTCGGAGTCGTTTCCAAAATCAACAGCCTAGGGCCGGACGTCGTCGAGATAGCCTTCACCGAGAGCAAATTGATCTGGATCGAATGATCGACTCAACAGGGTCAAGTCGCCGATGGTACCCTGTTGATTCGGGGCGGGAAACCCCGTAGCTTCTGTGCCCTATGCATCGACGCGATTGGCTCAAAGGCACCTCCGCCACCGGACTGGCGCTCATTTCTCAAAGATGGACTCTCACCGCGGAAGAAGCGGCCGGAGTCTCGGAGCGCTTTCCCCAACTGGCGGACATCGCCCTGGCAAAGGCGACCGCCCTCGGGGCCTCGTTTGCGGATTTTCACATCATGCAGATGGATAGAGAATCACTCTTCGTTCGCGAAGAAATGGTTCAGGGAGTCGATGCCGGAAGCTCCCTCGGATGCTCGGTGCGAGTGCTCGTGAACGGCGCTTGGGGATTTGCAGCCAGCGAGACGGTCTCTGAGAGTCGAATTCAGCAACTCGTCGAGTCCGCCATCGCCGTCGCCAAAGGTCAGGCGGGCTGGCGAGGAAAACCGGTCGAGATCGAGACGCTTCCCGCCTTCACCGGAAAATGGGAACAACCCATCGAGATCGATCCCTTTACCGTGCCACTGGAGGAGAAAGTCGAACGACTCCTCGACATCAACCGGTCAGCGCTCGCCAATCGGGCCAATTATTGCCATTCCCACGTCTCGGCAGTTCGTGAACGCAAGTGGCTGGCCAACACCTTCGGCACCCGCATCGAACAGAGCCGCGTGCGCATTCATCCGAGCTTTGGCGTGACCGTCATCGACCCGAAGAAAGGAGAATTTGCCTCGCGCAACAGCACCGCTCCCCCGCGCGGCGCGGGCTACGAACACCTCCGCGACTGGCGAGCGGCCGAGGAAGCTGCCCTGGCCGTCGAGCAGGCCCGGGAGAAAATGGCGTCCCCGTCGGTGAAGCCGGGCAAAATGGATCTCGTCATTTCGCCAAGTAATCTCTGGCTCACGGTTCACGAAACCGTTGGTCATCCCACGGAATTGGATCGCTCGCTAGGCTACGAGGCCAATTTTGCGGGCACCTCCTTTTGCACACCTGACAAGCTGGACTCGCTTCAGTATGGCAGCGAGATCGTCAATATCTTCGCCGACCGCACCGCCGATCAAGGACTGGCCACCGTGAGTTGGGACGACGATGGCGTGCAGACAGCGGGCAAGGAGTTTCCCATCATCAAGAACGGCGTGTTCCGGAATTTCCAGATGGCTCTGGGACAGGCCGCCCTAATCGGACGCGAGGGCGGATCCAACGGTTGCGCCTACTCGGACAGTTTCGATGCATTTCCCATTCAGCGGATGCCCAACATTTCCCTGCAACCCGGCAAGGACGATTCGGTGACTGCCGAAAGCCTCATCGCCGGGGTCGAGGACGGGATCTACATCGATGGCAACGGCAGCTGGAGCATCGATCAGCAGCGTTACAACTTTCAGTTCACCGGTCAGGTGTTCCATCGCATCCGCAACGGCAAACTGGATGGGATGTATCGCGACGTCGCCTATCAGGGCAACTCGGTCGATTTCTGGAATGCCTGCGACGGACTCGGTGGCGCCCCCACCTACGAACTCGGTGGTGCCTTCAACTGCGGCAAGGGACAACCGCAACAAGTCGCCCCGGTGTCCCATGGCGCGGTGCCGGCGCGCTTTCGCCAGATCAACATTCTCAACACCGCCGAAGAAGGCGGGAAAAAAGTCGCCGAAGTGAATCCGGCCACCCCTTCCAACCACACCACCTGTTGCACCTGCAGCGGAGGAGGACTGACATCATGGGCATGACCAAAGCCGAAACCGAATCGCTCAGCGCAAAAATCCTCGGCCTCGTGAAAGCTGACGACGCTGAATTGTGGATCAGCGACAACGAGGATCTTCAGCTTCGTTACGCCAACAACGACATCACTTCCAATGGACTGATCGATCGCGCCAGCGTCAGTCTCTCCGTGAGCTATGGCAAACGCTCCGCATCGATCTCGATCAACCAGACCGATGATGCCACGCTCCGCGCCGCCGTGGAGAAGGTTCAGGCCATGGCGAAATTGGCCCCAGAAGATCCCGAGCATCTCCCGCCGGTGGAACCCGCCACCTACGCCGAGCCGCTGACTTTTTCCGAGGCGACTGCCGCGATGAGTCCGGAAGAAGCGCTCGCCCGAGTTCGTCCCGTGATCGAAAAGGCCCGCGCCGCTGGCGTCGACAGCGCCGGTTACCTGCAACGCTCCGTGAGTGCCTCGACCCTCGCCAACAGTCGCGGGCTTTTTGTGTATCAGCGCAGCACCGACATTGGCTTTTCCCTGACCGCGAGAACCGCCGAAGGTCGAGGCTCTGGCTGGGCCAGCACCCAGGTGACCGATGCGGGAGACTTCGATCTCATCCCCGTCGGCGAGCGCGCCATCGACAAGGCTCTCGCCTCGCGAAACGCCGAAGAGCGCGCTCCCGGACGAACTACCGTCGTGCTGGAAGCCGCCGCCGTGCGTGATTTGATCAGCCTCCTCTCCTGGAATTTGGATCGACGTGACTTCGACGAAGGGCGAAGTTTTCTCAACAGTCTCGTCGGTGAAGGTGAAGACCCCATCGGCAAGGCCCTTCTCGGAAGCAAGGCCAACCTGATTTCCGATCCCCTCTATCAACCAGCTCCCTGCGGCACTCATTCGCATGGCCTGCCGTTGGCACGAAAGACCTGGATCGAGAATGGCGTCCTCAAGGATCTCTACGTCAGTCGCTACTGGGCCCAGAAAAAAGGCATCGCTCCCCAACCCGGCCCCGGCAATCTCATCATTCCCGGCGAAGGAAAATCGATGGAAGAACTCATCGGTCAGGTCGAGGACGGCGTCCTCATCACCCGCCTCTGGTATCTCCGCATGGTCCAACCACAAACTCTGCTCTACACCGGACTCACCCGCGACGGCACCTTCGCCATTCGGAATGGCGAAATCGCCAATCCGGTGAAGAATTTCCGCTTCAACGAATCACCGGTGAACGTCCTCAAAAACATCGTCTCCAGCGGCCAACCCGTCCGGGTTCTCGGCAGCGAGAGCGACATGCCGTGTCACGTGCCGCCACTCGTCGTGTCAGACTTCAATCTGTCATCGGTGTCGGATGCGAGTTAATGAGAAACTCGTCACTCCGCCAACCTCACCACAAACTGCCCTGATTGCTCGCCGGGCGTCACTTTCAGATGACCCAGTTTCTCTGCCTCGAGGAGGAGCGCATTGAAACTGCGGAAACCGTGATAGCTCTCCTTGAAACCGGGCCGCCGACGCTTGATCGCCTGCTTGATCATGGATCCCCAGATGACCTGATCGTCACCGCGTTCGTCGACCAGTTGCTCGACGGTCTCGACCAGCAACTCGATCGCCTCTTCCTGTTTCCCAATGGCGTTACCGTTCCCATTGGCGGGCAGCTCACCATTCGCCGGTTTGGCACACGAATCAGCGGCTTTTTTGGCGGGCTGCTTGCGAGCCGGACGCTTTTTCTCACGAACCAGATCGTCGTAAAAAATGAACTCGTCGCAGTTCGAAACGAAAAGATCTGAGGTGGAGTTCTTCACTCCGACCCCGATCACGATTTTGTTGTTCTCCCGCAGCTTGCTGACCAACGGCGAGAAATCGGAGTCGCCACTGATGATCACGAAAGTATCGAGATGCGTCTTGGTGTAGCAAAGATCGAGGGCATCAACGACCATGCGAATGTCGGCCGAGTTTTTCCCCGACTGTCGCAGGTGAGGAATGTCGATGAGTTCGAAATTCGTCTCGTGCATACTGCGTTTGAAGGTGCCGTAGCGGCCCCAGTCGCAGTAGGCCTTGCGAACCACGATGTTGCCCTTCACCAACAGACGCTCGAGCACCTTGCCAATGTTGAACTTGTCGTACTTTGCATCCTGAGCCCCGAGCGCGACATTTTCAAAGTCGCAGAACACGGCCATGTTGGAGGTTTTGGATTCGGTCGTTGCCACCGCTCAATCTACCCCTTTTTCCGAAAGTCTCTCCGCAAATCGACCTCG
>JAGROX010000177.1:0-4558 GCA_020440025.1 Verrucomicrobiia bacterium | reverse complement strand
ACCGAAACCTTGTCGATCACCGCATTGTAGCCAAGCTCATCGGTCTCGCCGTAGCTGGTTCCTCCTTTGATGCCGCCGCCTGCCATGAAGATGGAGAACCCTTTGATGTGGTGATCACGCCCGGTTCCCTGGGCCATGGGAGTGCGACCAAATTCTCCGCCCCAGACGATGAGGGTGTCCTTCAACATGTCGCGCTGCTTCAAATCCTCGATCAAGGCCCAAGTTCCCTGGTCGACCAGCTTGGCGGTGGTTTCGACGCCGCCTTTCACATTTCCATGGTGATCCCAGCCGCGATGGTAGAGGTGGATGAAGCGCACTCCCCGCTCGGCCAGACGACGGGCGAGGAGGCAGTTGCTGGCGAAGGAGCCATCGCCCGGTTTCGCCCCATACATGTCCAGCACCTGCTGGGATTCGCCGGAAAGATCCGTCAATTCAGGAACACTGGCCTGCATCCGAAAGGCCATTTCATATTGGGTGATCTTGGTCGCGATCTCGGGATCATCGACCAGTTCGTTTCGTTTCCGATTCAGCGCGTTGACGGCATTCACGACCTGCTGCTGATCATCTCGGTTGACGCCATTCGGGTTTCCCACATACAGCACCGGGTCTCCGGTGGAATGAAACTGCACTCCCTGAAATCGACTCGGTAGAAATCCACTGTGCCACTGGCGGGTGGCGATGGGTTGAGACTGACCGCCGCCAACCGAGGTCAGCACCACGAATCCTGGCAGGTCTTCCGATTCGCTCCCGAGTCCGTATTGAATCCAAGAACCCATGCAGGGCCGACCCGAAATCTGGGTGCCACAGTTCATGAAAGTGTGAGCCGGATCGTGATTGATCTGCATCGTGGTCATCGAACGCACGATGGCGATGTCATCGGCCACTTTGCCAATGTGAGGAAACTGATCGGAAATCATCTGGCCCGATTTTCCAAATCGCTGGAACTGATGCTGCGGGCCCAGACATTTCAGCTCCTTGTTTTGAAGTTGAGCAATGGGTTGCCCCTTGGTGAAGGACTCGGGCATCGGCTGGCCATCCATCTCAGCCAGCTTCGGTTTGTGATCGAAGGTTTCGAGATGCGACGGACCACCCGCCATGCAGAGAAAAATGACGCGCTTGGCCTTGGGCGCGAAGTGAGGTTCGACGGCCCCCGTCCATCGATCCGAGCCACTGGACTCGGCCATGAGCCGCTGGGTCAAAGCGAGCGAACCAATACCGACGGTGGAGCGATTCAGAAAAGCGCGCCGGGAAAGTGAAGCAGGATCGTGAAACATGAGAGATGAAGAAATTTCGGATTAAAAACGGGAGGTCGTCTCGTAAGCGTTCAGGATGGTCCGAGCGACCTGCGTCCAAGCTGCGAGAGCGATGGGATCTTGGGCGTCAGGCACCGGGAACTGCCCTGTCGCCACCAAGGCCTTGGCCGACTCAGGATCAGAAGCATAGCGCGCCTGTTGCTGGGTGAACAGATTGGCCAGGATCCCCTGCTCTTCCGCACTCGGTTGACGACCGGTTGCCTTTTTCCAAGCCCAAGCCACTTTCCCGGCATCATCCGCTGGCTGACTGACGATGTGTTGCGCGAACACCCGTGACGCTTCGACGAACTGGGGATCGTTCAACAGGACCAGTGCTTGCTGCGGCGTGTTGGAACGCGAACGCTCGGCGGCGCATTCCTCGCGACTCGGTGCATCAAAGGCCGTCATGGCCGGATGCGGGAACGTCCGACACCAGAAAGTATAGAGACCTCTCCGATACAAACCCTCGCCGGAGTCGGCCTGCCATTCGCGTTTGGGAAAGTTGAGATGCTGCCAGTAGCCCGCCGGTTGATAGGGCTTTACACTTTTGCCTCCAATGGTCTCCTTCACCAACAATCCACTGACCTCCAGCGCGGTGTCGCGAACGAACTCCGCCGGGAGACGCCAACGCCGCTGGCGCGTCAGCCAAGTGTTGGCGGGATCAGCCTCCTTGGCCTCGGGAGTGGGAATGGCACTCTGTTGATAGGCTCCCGAACTGACCATCAAACGAACCAGCGCTTTGACGTCCCAGCCTTTGTCTCGAAACTCGACCGCGAGCCAATCGAGCAAGGCAGGATCGGTCGGCGGTTTGCCTTGACCGCCCAGATCGGTGAGATCCGTCGAAATGCCCGCACCGAAATAGAGCTTCCACACTCGATTGGCGAAGGTTCGCGCGGTCAGGGGATTTTCTCCACTGACAATCCACTGAGCCAGATCGAGCCGGGTGGCACGGCGTCCTTCGATGACTTCCTGCCTGAGAAACTCGGGCACCGCGGGTTCCACGATTTCACCCGATTCATCGAGCCAGTTTCCTCGGGCGAGCACCCGGGTTACCCTTGGCTCTGGCAAAGACTCGGCCACGAGCATCGTTTGCACACCTTTCTCCACGGCCTCGAGTCTCGCCTTCCAATCCGCGAGCGCCTTGCGATGCGGTGCCAGATCGGGAGAGACCGACTGAAAATGAGCCGTGATCAGTTGCTGTTGCTTGACGTTGCGCTCGGCTGACGTGATCCGAAGTGCCTCCTGAACATCCAGAGGCAAATCCAAACCGCCAGTCAAAGTGGGAGCCGCCGATGTCGTGGTCGAAAGACGGAAACGGCCGATGGCATGTTGGCCAAATCCCGACTCATGTTTCATCGTCACTACCAATTCCCCTGCCTCACCGAGATCAACCGGCTCGGCAAACAGGAACATCGCTGCGCGATTCTTTGCCTCGTTGTGACCATTACCGGCCCAGCCAGATTTCGGATCGGCATCGATGGCATTCGCGACGGGATAACCTTCTTGTTCAAAATCAGCCTTCGCTTCCGAAATCGTCACGGGCTTTCCGCCAACAGTGACCGCAAAATGAGTCATCACGAAATTCCCGTTTCCCCGCGACAGACTTTTCTTGGCGAGACTGTCGTCAGTGAGCGCCTCCAGCCTCACCCCGGTGACCTTCCCTTTCACCGGCAACGTGGCAGAATAGACATCTGTCGTCGGATTCTTCTTTCCCCCCGTCAAGACCGAACCGTCGGGAAGCGTCTTCAAATCCTGCCCGCCCGTGGATTTCAGCGCGGTCGGCTGGATCACCTGCCATTCGGATTTTCCGTCCGCCAATTGAGCCAGCAATTCGGCTTCCCAAACTTTCTGCGTCTCGGATACCTTCTCCGCCAGTGCTTTGTCTGCCGCGAGCACTTTCGGCACCGTCTTTTCTTCGAGATTCTTTTTCAGCGAAGCCATCTCAGCGTCCTCTGCCGGAGTCGGCAGTTTGAGATTCGGCTCCCGCTTTCCGATGGGTTTTTCTTTTACATCGGCAAAGAAAGCCGCCATCCGATAGAAATCCTTCGCGGTGAAAGGATCGAACTTGTGATCGTGGCACTGGGCGCAACCCATGGTCGATCCCAGCCAGACTTCAGAAACATTGCGAACTCGATCCGCGGCATGAATGGCCATGTATTCCTTGGGTTGGGCACCGCCTTCCTCAGTCGTCTGGAGCAGCCGATTGTATCCCGAGGCCACCCGCTGTTTTACCGTCGGCTCGGGCAGCAAATCGCCCGCCAGTTGCTCGATGGTGAATCGATCATAGGGAAGGTTTTCGTTGAAGGCATCGATCACGTAGTCGCGATAGGCAGATACTTCCATCGTCGTGTCGCTATGATACCCGATGGTGTCGGCATAGCGCACCAGATCCAGCCAGAACGTCGCCATCCGCTCACCGAAATGTTTGGACTGCAGCAGCTGCTCCACCAATTCCTGATAGGCGGTCTCCGAATCGTCCGCGAGAAAGGCATCGACCTGCTCAGGAGTCGGCGGTAACCCGGTGAGATCGAGATAGAGCCGTCGAGCCAGCGACACCCGGTCAGCCTTCGGCGCATGAGTCAGCCCCTTCTCCTTTTGAGCCGCGAGCACAAAGCGATCGATGTCATTGCGCACAAAATCGCTATCTTCCACCTTCGGTGTTTCCGGTCTCACCAAGGGCGTATAGGCCCAATGCGACTCCCAGTTCGCCCCGCTGGCGACCCACTTTTTCAAAATATCGACCTCTGCCGCTTTCAGAGGCTTGTGAAATTTCTTCGGCGGCATGAGATCATCCGACTCGTCCGTGGTGATTCGATAAATGAGTTCACTCTTTTCCAAATCACCCGGCACCACCGCCGCGTAGCCCCCGAGATCACCGAAAGCCCCCTCCTGGGTATCCAGTCGCAAATCCGCCTCGCGAGTCTCGGCATCCGGTCCATGGCAGGAAAAACACTTGTCCGAAAGAATGGGACGCACATCCCGACGGAAGGACACCTCCATTCCTTTGGGAGATTCGGCACCGACAGCGATCGCGCTGAAAAACGCCAGGCAGGGAATCGCGAAGATGGGATTGAGAGAGAAAAATCGGATCATGGAAAAAGCGGGAAAGTCACGGACAACAAGGGAATGAACCCAATCGCCGTTTTCTTACTCTCGCTTTTTCGGAACCGCCTCGTCAATAGCGCGAAACCACCACCCTGCCACGAATGAATCCGTGTCCGACCAAACCCTGTTGAGTCTGGGACCGAACCCTGTTGATTCCCTCA
>JAGROX010000176.1 GCA_020440025.1 Verrucomicrobiia bacterium | reverse complement strand
ATCCACTCCGGCTTTTCCTTGGTTTCCTTCAAAGGACGCGCCGGATCGTAGTGAGGATTTGCCCCGGGGATCTCAGCCGGCACGGATCGCATCCAATCATGGAGACGTTGACGCATCGCGGTGGCCCGCTCCTTTTCCGAATCCGCCAAGTTGCGAGTTTCGCCGACATCATTGCCCAAATGAAACAACTCGGTTCGGGCACCCGGCACGTAGCGTCCCTCGGGATCGAACCAATCACCGAAGTAGTCGATCAGTTTCCAGTCACCCTCACGCATCACCGCGCAGGGGGTGGCTCCCCATCGCAGATCGTAAAGCGGCAAATACCAGTAAAGCGGTCGCGGGTCGATCGATCCGCCTCGCAACACTGGCACGAGACTGACGCCATCCACGGGCCATGACTCCGGAGCAACTGTCCCCGCCGCGTCCAGCAAAGTGGGCAACCAGTCGATGACATGAATCGGCGTCTCATTGACCGCGCCCGCCGCGACTTTTCCCGGCCAGCGAACCAGACAGGGCACCCGAATGCCTGCCTCGTATTGACTCCCCTTTCCCGCTCGCAACGGCGCATTACTGAACTGACGCTCCTTGATTTGAAGTTGCTCGACCTTTCCGTCTCCATCTTTGAACTGAGCGGGATCGTACTGAATATCCACCCCGCCATTGTCGGAAAGAAAGACCACCATCGTGTCCTCCGCTTCCCCGAGCGCCGCGAGCCCGTCGAGCAATTTGCCGACTCCGGTATCGAGGGTTTCGATCGCAGCGAGATAGGTCGCGTTGTTGACGCCCGTCTCCGGCGCTCCCTGATCCCGATACTTTTGCACCGTAGCCTCGGGCGCAACCACCGGACCGTGAATGGTGTGATGCGCAAGGTAGACGAACCACGGTCCATCCTTTTTCCGCTCGATGAATTCGAGGGCCTGATCTGTGAGCCAATCGACGCCTTTGTCGCCCTGCTGATGATATTTCCAATTGGGCGGCACGGGCACTTCGTCGAATCCGAAGAAAGGCGCCGCCTTGGCATCGAGCGCCACGTAATTGCCACTGTTCGCATCTGTCAGGTGCCACTTCCCGATACACGTGGTTGCATAGCCCGCCGCCTTCAGCCCTTTTGCGACGGTGAAACTTTCGCGAGGCAGGGATTCGACAAACGACGGCTCGCTCACCGGAGCCCACGGAGTGCCATACCAGGAAATCACGTGCCACATCCCATTGCGCGCCGTGTGTTGTCCCGTCAGGAAAGCGGCCCGAGTCGGCGTGCACTGGGGCATCACGTAGGCATCGGTGAATCGCATCCCCTCGGCTGCGAACTGATCGAGATGCGGCGTCGGCACTTTCTCGTTTCCGTAGCTGCCCAAAGTCGGCCATCCCTGATCATCAGTGAGGATGAAAAGGATATTGGGTTTGGTCTCGCACTTCGCGACTCCCGCGACGAACCAGAGCATCAGCAAAACGAGAGAATGGGGGAATTTCATGAAGGAAGTACGGACTTGGAGGTATCGACTGCCACCATCTCCAGACGCGATCCTCAAGGCAAGATCAATTCACACGGCAATCCTTGACGGCGGCATCCTAAAATCTTACAAGCAAAGGTAGGAAGTGTTCCTCCCACTTCCCCGATCAATCGATGCGTATCCACCTTTACGGCGTGCAGGGCAGCGGCTCGGTGTTTCCCAGACTCCGGGAGCGCGAGGCCTCTCGCGAGGTGTCAGAATACGGGTTGTTGGAACGGGTCTTCGAAGAGTTGGAACGACATACGAATGCCGACGGACGGCTGGATTGCCGGATCGATGACCTCCTCGGTGGACCTCGCGACCGACACCATCTGATCGCGTTTCGCGACAGAATCATGAACGGAGAAAACGTCTCCTATGGCGGATGGACGACCTGTATTCACATCGAGACGACAGGTGGCATCGATCTGGTATTCGATTGCGGCAGCGGTTTTCGTGACTGCGCCAAAGACCTTCAGGAGAAGTGGGGCGACCGCCCGGAGCGGCAACTCCATCTCTTCGGGAGTCATTCCCACCGGGATCACACCGAAGGTCTCGACCAGGCACCAGTTTGTTTCGATCCCCGGAATCACATCCATGTGCACGGAACCTACCAGTTCATCCGGGCCTTGGATGAGCACCTTGGCATTTTCAGTCGCCGGCCCCGAGGCGGATCGCGGCGCATTCATACGCCGGTCACCTACAAGCTCATGCCAACCCGCTTTTTCGGTCACCTCATCGAGACCGACGAAAGCCGTAGCTCCCCGCAACCTCAACCGCTGGCCAAAATCGCCCACAGCACCTACGACGTTGAAGAACCCTTTGAGATCGGTGACGCCCGGATCACTCCCTTCGAGTTGTTTCACACCGGTCCCTGTCTTGGCTATTGCGTGGAATCGGGAGGAAAGAAGTTCGTTTTCGCCACAGACCATGAACTGCGCCGGCCGGATCCAGATGAAACGGATCGATCCTCTCAAGAGGCGAGCGAAGCAGCCGAGGCACGATTGATCCACTATGCGACCGGAGCGGATGTGCTCTACCGGGATGGCCAATACCTCCGCTCGGAGTACGACGGTGAAAAAGGCATCGGCGAATCGCGCCCGCTCGTTCGTCGAGACTGGGGACACACCTGCATTGAGGACGTTGAAGAAATGGCCAGAGAATGCCAGATCAAGCACACCCTGATCGGACATCACGACCCCAATCGCGAATGGGC
>JAGROX010000175.1 GCA_020440025.1 Verrucomicrobiia bacterium | reverse complement strand
GAATCCTCGCTGCTGCGCCATTTTTGCCACTCTTCGACACTCGGTGGCATGCCAACCAGATCGAGATAGGCGCGGCGAATGAGGGCATCACGGTCTGCCTCGGGAGAAAAGGTCAGTCCATTTTCCTGCAACTTCGCGAACACGAAATCATCGATCGATTTGGCACCCGGCTCCACCTTGGGCGGTTGAAATGCCCAGTGCTGGCGGTCCTCGTCGGACACCAGAGGGTCCGGTTCATTGGTGGCCACATCGGGCCCGATGTCTGCCTCCACCGCCCCGGCAGCGATCCAATCTCTCAAGGTTTCGACCTCAGCCTTGGACGGTCGTTTGACGAAATATTTCAGCATCAATTCCTGGGGCGGGCAGGCCTGGGATTCGATCCGCTGAATCATGGGACTGGCATCGGGATCGCCGGGAATCAGGGCGGGTCCGTTTTTCCCGCCTTTTCGCATGGCCAATGGCGTGCGGAGATCGAGACCGCCCTCCCTCTTGCGAGGTCCGTGACAAGCGGTGCATCGCAGGAGCACGATGGGCAGGACGTCATGCTGATGGACCGCTTCCTCGATTGGCGCTGGCGGATTCGCAAAATGGGCACCCGCAGCGATCCATTCGCGAATCGTCTCGATTTGACTCGCTGAAAGCGGATCTCCTTTCTTCGGCATCTCGCCCTTCTCGATCAACTCCAGGAGGTGACTGTGCTCCACGTCGCCCGCCTGAAAAATCGATCCCTTTTCCCCTCCGAGAAGGATTCCGGCCACCGAAGAAAGATCGAGCTCTCCCTTTCGCGCTTTCGAATTGTGACAGTCGGCGCAGTGCCCTTTCAGGATGGGTGCCACCGTGTCTTCAAACAATGGCCCTGCACCCGTCGCCGCGTTGGAGGCAGGTAACAACAAGCCAACGCAGGCAGCAACGGTCAGCCAACCGACGAAACGGGGTCCAGTCTGTGGCAGCGGGTCCATGGAAACAATTCGAACCCATAGTTTGCCTCAATAACCCTGTTCTGCCCATTCGCAAAATGCCGGGGTTGCGTCCCGTTCCCTCCCTCGTGCCGTCGAGGCATCGCGAAAAACCCCGACGCAACAGCCCGAATAAGCCTGCGTCTTTCTTCGTAGCATGGAATTCTCATTCCGTGCCTGTCCCCGTGGACTTTCAGTCCGCGAGGCCCGAGGCAATGAGTCTTGAATCGCGGACTACAAGTCCACGGGGACGTGCACGGGTTGGAAAACCCATGCTACGAATGCGAGACTCCGCCCATTCAACCGTCATTTGATAGGGTCAAGTCGCAGACCTAACAGGGTTAGGTTGAATCCGCTGAGGAAACTGACGCGATCTCTTCAGGGCTCAGCGGACGCCAATCCCCTGGGTTCAGGTCATTGGGAAGCCGAATCGTGCCGATGGCTTCCCGGTGCAGGGAGATCAATCGGATCCCATCGATTCGATGAAACATGCGTTTGATCTGATGATAGCGACCTTCATACAAGATCACCTTGGCGCGAGTCGTCGTCAGGAGTTCGAGTTCGGCCGGAAGTGTGGTGATCCCTTCGGTTTCAAAATGGAATCCTTCACGGAATCGTGAGACCGCTTCCCCTGGAATCGGACGATCCGTCTCAACGAGATAAGTCTTGGCGACCTTTCGTCCGGGCAAGGTGAGCGCTTCCGACCAGTTCCCGTCGTTGGTGAGGAGAACGAGTCCGGTGGAACTTCGGTCAAGACGTCCAGCCAGATGGAGATCTGCTTTTTCGGGAAGGTCGATCAGATCGATGACCGTGCGGTGATGAGCATCGGACGTGGCACTGAGAATTCCGCCGGGCTTGTGGAGCATCAAATAAATCCGCTCACACCCGGGCTGAAGCACCTCGCCGTTGCAGCTGATTCGGTGAAAACGCGAGACGGGAAGATGGTGATCCCGGACCACCACGTCGTCGACAGTCACGCGGTCCTCAAGCATGAGGGCACGGGCCGAAGCCGCGGAGATCCCCATGCGTTTGCCGATGAGATCTTCCAGTTTCACAGAGGCATCGGCCGGGGCACGTTCTTCAATCGAGCGCCTTCAGCTCTCCCAGCATCTCAAGCAGGTGATCGGTGAGGATGACGGAGGCATTTTCCTCGACCACGTTGGTTCCGAGCCAGGTTTCGTAGCCGCCGAGTTTGTGCTGCTCCGGCGTCGGCAGGTAGCCATGCCGACCATTGGCGAGGCCGATGACCATGATTCGGGAGAAAGGACTGCGCTTTTTCAAATCCAACCCGATCTCGGCAAAGGTCTCGAAAGGAAATCCGCACACCGCAAAGTCCCCAATGCGGATGGCTTGGATCTTCACGGTGAGCGATTCCTCCGGTCGTTGTGAGGCGGCGATGGTTCCCCGGGCGTAGTGTTGGGCGAGATTGGGAAGCTTTTTCAAGGCCTCTTCACCAGCCGTGGCGAGCACGGCTTCGGCGGCGGTCACCTCCTCGGCGGTGGGGCGGCGATACTTGAGGGTGACCTCGCGCTGGATCACGCCGAGCCGAGCCTCTTTCTGGTGGGTATCGATAGATCGAAAGGCTTCCCAGGCGGTGTCAGCCGCTTTCTGGGCCACGATCTGCACCTGCTCGAAGGGCGCCCGGGGAGGTCGGTTGACGAGAAAGGGAATGTTGTTGATGTCGCCCGAGGTGCCATTCGCCATCATGGCGACGAAGTCCTCGCCGCCGCGAATCCGAAAGGGCATGAGCCGGGCAAACTCGCCAAAGTAGTCCGCCGACATCAATCCCTTCGGCGTGCCCCCGACATAGTGCAGCGGATAGTTCGCAAAAAGGGCCAGCGGTTTTCGTTTCGCATCCTGAACCGAAAGAATGGTGATGTCGGGATCGGTGGGACCTGCCGGACGATCAAGCACGTCGGGACTGGTACCGGGATTCATTTTCACGGTGTCCATCTTTCCAAAAGGGTTGAGCGGCATCTTTCCGGGCTTGAGATACCAGCGGCGATTGAATACCTCATCTGGCAGAGGACTGGCAGCGGCGGCAACCGCGGCAGGGCGGAGTTTGGCCTGCGCTTGGACGATCGATTCCGCGATGCCCTCAACGAGAAGTTCCCGATAGGCGGCGGAGGGACCGCTCGTCCCGTTCGAGGGTGGTCCGGAATGGGTGTGGGTGGAGCAGATCATCATTTTGTTGACGGGAATACCGGTCTTTTCCGCGGCGATGGCCTTGGCTTCGTCCTGGACTTCGGGAGCGACTCCGAGATTGTCCACGACCACCATCGCCAAGGTGGTGGTGCCATCGGCGAGCACCAGAGCGCGGGCGTGAAGCGGATCATGAACGCCTTCGGCAGCATTTCCGGAGAAGCCGCCGGGCATATTGAGCGGAAACTCTTTCGGGCTGATGTCGATGGCAGCCGCACCCGCCTGGAGAGGCGGGCCATTCTGAGCGGATGCCGTGAGGCCGAAAAAGGAAGCCATCAGGGCAGTTAGCAAGGCGAGTCGTATCATGAGTCCAAGCAGACTTCAAAGCGGGGCCGTCGAGCAATGGCTGATTCGCGCAGTGACAGGTGATCTGACGACCTTCGAGGACGGTGGGATCTCCTCGCCTCGCGCAAATCTCTGCTTTCACCGCTCCGGCTCACCGCATTAACTGGAGATCAAATGAAGCCCCTTCGCATTCTTATCCTGCTGGTCTCGATTTCTTTGTCCACCACGTTGGCGAACGCGGCGCCTCCCAACTTCGTTTTTATTCTCGCGGATGACTACGGCATCAAAGACGTGGGCATCGAGGGAAGCACGTTTTACGAAACCCCAAACCTCGACAAACTCGCCAAGAGCGGGATGCGCTTCACTCAAGGCTACGCCACCTGCCAGGTCTGCAGCCCGTCGCGGGTCAGCATCATGACGGGGAAGTATCCCGCCCGACACGGCGTGACGGACTGGATCGGGGCGGCGACCGGGATGAAGTGGAATCGCAATGACAAGGTGCTCCCCGCCGAATACGTGCAGGGTATTCCGCCAGAAGAGACGACTCTGGCTGAAGCGATGAAGGCGGCGGGCTACCGGACTTTTTTCGCCGGAAAATGGCACATGGGAGCAGACGACGGCTTTTCGCCAACCGACAATGGGTTCGACATCAACATTGGTGGCGGTCACAAGGGTTCTCCCTACAACGGGTTCTTTGCCCCCTTCAAGAACCCACACATGGAGGAAGGACCCGACGGTCAGTCGCTGCCCATCCGCCTTGGAGAGGAAACCGCGAAGTTCATCGAAGCGAACCAGGAGGGACCGTTTTTCGCCTATCTTTCCTTCTATTCGGTTCATGGACCGATTCAGACTTCCGAGGAGCTTTGGAGCAAATACCAGAAGAAGGCGAAAGGTGGTGAAGGCACCGATCAGCGTTTCCTTTTTGATCGCACCAAAGGCGTGCGCCAGGTGCAGGACAATCCGATCTATGCCGGCATGATCGAGTCGATGGATACCGCAATCGGCAGGGTTCTGGACAAGCTGACCGCCCTCGGTCTTGATGAAAACACCGTCGTGATTTTCACCTCTGACAACGGAGGCGTTTCCTCGGGCGATGCGTTTTCCACCTCGAACCTCCCCTATCGCGGTGGCAAGGGTCGGCAATGGGAAGGCGGAATCCGGGAGCCCTATTACATCCGCGTGCCGGGAGTGACGACCGCAGGATCGACCTCCGAGATCCCTGTCACCGGGACCGATTTTTACCCGACGATCCTGGAACTCGCCGGCCTGCCCCTGCGACCGAAACAGCACATCGACGGAGTCAGTCTGGTGCCGGTTTTGAAAGGTGGTAGTCTACCCAAAGAGCGCGACCTTTTCTGGCACTATCCCCACTATGGCAACCAGGGTGGCGAACCGTCGTCCATCATTCGCTCCGGAGACTGGAAGCTGATTCGCTACTACGAGGACGGTCGCGAGGAGTTGTATCAGCTGAGCCAGGACATCGGCGAGCAAAACGATCTGGCGGCCGCAGAGCCAGCCAACGTGAAGGGCCTATCTGCCAAACTGGACGCCTGGTTGGCCGAGACCGGGGCACTCATTCCGCAGCCCGACCCGCGATTTGATGCCGCCAAAAAAGAGGAGCAACTCAAGCAGGCGAGCGGCAAAGGGATGGAGTCGCTCGAGAAGCAGCACGCGAACTACCTGAAACCCGACTTTCAGCCGAACGCCACCTGGTGGGATAGTAAGGTGACCAAGGATTGATTGGAAACCGCTCACATCCCCACTCGACCGATCTCTTCCAGGGTACCGTAGATTTCAGCCAAGGCTCCGGCATTTTCCAAGACGTGGAACTCGTCAAACACGGCGTAGCCAGCTGAGGTGGTGCGACCAAACTCGATCTGAAACTGATACTCGTAGTCGTTAACTACCAGGCTCTGACTGGCGACGGAATCGGCGATGCGGACAGAGTCGGCAGACGCCCAGGCGTCGTTGGTATTGGCGGTGTTGATGAGGTCGAAGGAGAAGGTGAAATCCGGCCGGAAAGCGATGCCGTTGATGGTCAGGTCGAGCTGGATGGTCAGGTCGATACGATCAGCGCCCGTGGCGGCGAGGATGGTGCCGTTGTAGTAGGAAAGCATCCCAATCTGAAACGCTTCGCCGGGACCGACTTCCGCGAACTGAGCTCCCTGAAAAGCCAATCGGCTCTGGTCGGTGCGACGGGCATCGTTCACCGGCAGCAAGTCGCCCCAGGCAAAGGTCTCGCTGGGATTGCCATTTTCCAGACTGGTGACCATGCGGGACGACCCTTGGGCATTGGCAAACTCGCCGGCCGTTTCGCCACTGGCTTCGAAGGGATCCACCGGGATCGATCGCACCGCGATGGGGCTTTCGAGATAATAGGGCGAATCCTGCGGCACGGCGCGGGCTTCGATGTCGGCGACAGACGCGAAATCGGTCCGTTGCAGGCGGAACGGCAACGCATAGGGCGTCCAGGCGCCACCAGCGACCCGGTATTCCAAGCGCGAGGTCTCGCTCGGGTTGGGATTGAAAAGGGTCACTTCCACCTCGCGATGAAAGAACATTCCGAAGGACTCACTGTTGGAAGCGATGACCGGGGCCCCCAGCGCCACCGGCTCGGCTTCATAACGCTGATCGATTTTTCCGCTGTCGCCCCAGCGTGAATTCAGCGAAACGGTCTCGGCAGACAACACCGAACCCGGCGCGACTTGCACTGGCCCTGTGTAGTCCTGCCATTGCCCAAAATCGATGGCATAGACAATTTTCGACGAGCCGAGGGGATTCTGATTGGAAAGAGCGATGGGGAGATCAAATGCGCGGAAATCATAGGTTCCCGCTGGCTGAGAAAAGTGGGGGGGCGTCAGGCTGCGCACCGGATTGACCGCCACCGTCGGCGCGGGCAGAGGCGAGGGATCGATCACGCTCTCCACCACAAATTGAGTCGCTCCGGGCTCGGTAGGAATCGGACGATCATGATAGTCCCAGATCCAGGCCGAATCTTTGGCGTAGGAAAAGGCGCCACTCCGCGTTTCTTCGGTAGCGGGGTTCTCGGCGAGCGCATCATCCAGCGTGAAGGCAGCCACCGCCCCCACGCCCGATCCATCTAGCAGGAAACGACCGCGATTCGCATCCCAAACCACCCCCTTTTGGTCCGAGGAAAGTTCAACCCCGAGACGAGAATCAACAAAGGAGGAAGACAACCCCGTCTTGCGTCGGCTCGCCTCAGCCGAAGTCCTGCTTTTCAGCCGAGCAATGACTTCGGCCGGCGAACTCGCCCCTTCCAGGGAACCTCCCATCGCCAGGTAACTGCTGACCGCCCGGTTCAAGGTATTCACGTCCGATACCAGTTTCTGCTTCGCGCTGCGCTCGGATACATGGCCGATGGAAACCACAGTGAGCGACCCGAGCAGACCGAGAACGGCGAGGGTCATGACGAGTTCAATTAGAGAAAATGCGCGGTGTTTCATGGCCAGAACGAGGGGGATCTGGCTTGAAATTACCGTAAGTGATTATAAAAACAAGAAAATTATCATATTTTCGTATCGGAAATGGATTTTTTCGCAATCGTGCGAACTTCAGATTCAAATCGAACTCAGGCAATTCCCAGAAAATGAAGGTGTTCGCCTCACTCGCTCTAGACTCAAGGTCTTCGCGGGTCACCTCACCTTGGGTGGAAATGCTCACCACCCTTGGCTTCATCAACGGTGCCCTCAAGCACTCCGTTCCCAAGTCCTTCAAGTACGGCAGTAGAACCACGTCCCGTCGATAAACACGGTTCGGTTGGAATTGCTGCCCGTTTTTGTAATCGACCTCGGGCCACTTCAGAATCATCGTCGACGCATGGCAAAATATGGTGTTCGACCGTCCCGCGGCCTTTCCGTTTTTGGAGCGCTGATGGGAATCGGCATGCTCGTGGTGATGGGTGGCTTTTTTGCCCAGTCCAATTTTCTCCTTTCAGGGCTGGCACAGGGATTCGTCGCCTTGTGGGTGTTCGGTCTGCTCTTCGCCATTGGCTATCACCTCTACAACGCCGCGACCGGCGACGGGCACGGTCAGATCATCGAGAACCTTTCGGATTCCAAGGACGATGCACAGCGTGTTTTGGAAAACGAATTCGATGCCCGCCGCCAGACCATGCTGAACTCCTTTCCCAAAGCCCATGCAACTCCCCACCCCTCGAGCGAAAAGAGCGATGCGGAAGAGCGCTTGGAACAACTTTCAAACCTGAAGGCCAAGGGCTTGATTTCGGAGGAGGAATACACCTCGAAACGCCGGGAAATCATTGACCAGCTCTGAAAGTAGATGCCGGACTCGTTGAACAAATCTCCTGATGCACCACTCGAAGGTTAAATACGATGACTCCATGGAGTTGATCGCAGAAAGTCTAGAACTGCTTGCCTCAGGATTAGCTCTAGAGATGCCGAGGGTCGTTTAGTTGGTAGGATTGGGAAAGTTATTTCCTCCATGCTGGCCAGGGCGTCTTCGGCAGGTTGGCAATGATCAGCTGTGCCATATCGAGAGTTACGGGTGGCTTGCTTTTCTGTCTCTCGACGGCCCTGGGATTGGGTCTTTGAAAAAGGTCGGGCAAGGAAGTTTGACGAATGGTGCGACGGGCGACGTCACCAAACCATTTCATCCAACGCTCGGCCTTGAGTTTTGACAAAATTTCTTTCGTCTGGCCACTGATCACATCGCGCAATCCGTTCCCAAAGCTCCGAGGATAGCCGGTGACTCCCACGAAAGAGCGCGAAGCTGGTCGCTCACTTCAATTCGTCGCCTCCAATCCCAGGCAACCGCTTGAGAAAATCCTGGTAGGCGTCAGATGGTTGAAAGTCGGCCTTCTTCCCGTCCAGATGAATCAGGGCACCATGGCGGAGACGGAACGGCTCGCCCTTTTATTGCCTTCGACCTCGGTGACGGATTGCTTCGCAACGAACATGCCTCGCACCTGTTCCACGATCCAGAGAATGGAGAGTGGCGCGGATGGACGACGGGCTTCAGCGCCTACGGGGGCGACGGTGGGGAGGACGAAAAAACCATCTTGGCGGTATCGTCGACCCGCGACCCGCGCCGGGGTTTCTCCATCATGAAGGCAAAACCAGTCGGCATCGATGGCGCCCACGAAGATCCTCATGGCATCTACGATTCTGAAGCAAGAAAGTGGCGGCTCCTCCTCTGCGAGAAACACGAAAAATTCCGCGCCGGAATGTGGGAAAGCGACCACTGGGACCGGGGTTTTGAAAGGATCGCCGGACCCGTCCCGATGGACAGCACCGGCACCATGATTCAGAATTTCGGCGGCACTCGCTACGCGCTTTACGGAAGCGCCGACCGGAAGATCTACATCGCCACCTACCCGGATCTCCAACCGGCCGGCGAACTTGATATTTTCCTACCTCCCTGGAAAGACGGCCTTGGCACTCGCATCTGGCCGAACGTCATTCCTCACCCGGAAGGCTACCCAGCTCCGTGTCTTGCTCTGATGATGGATCGAGTCAACTTTCCCGGAATGCCCAAGCCCAACTGGACCTACGGGGCACTCTACCTGTTTCACGGCAATTGGCCGGAAGCCAAATGATCAGAGTCCCTGCGGGTTCATCTTTCCGCATCGCCTTCGACGATTCGATGAGATAGAGTTTTGCCGATGAATCGGTTTCTCCTCATTTTTCTGGCGACTGTCGGCGTGGCGTTTTCGGCTGAGACACGGTCGTGGACTTCGGCCGACGGCACCAAATCATTCGAAGGTGAGATGCTCGAGTTTTCGGAAACGGAAGTTCGCATCAAGCGGAAAGCGGATTTCACCACCTTTGTCTTGCCCTTGGAGAAATTGTCGGAACAGGATCAGGCGTTCATTCAGGGATTGCTGCGCGAGAAAAAACGCGACACCGCCCTCAAGGATGGACCCTATGCGGAAAAGATCACCGGCCAGTTTGAACCCGCCGAATCGGCCAATGGCCTGAAGTATCAGCTGTTCGGAAATCCGAGGTGGAAAGGCACGGAGCGGACGCCCCTGCTGATCTGGCTCCACGGGGCGGGCCAGAGTGGCGATGACAACAAGGCCCAGATGGGAGGCGCCACCAAGGCCTTCGGCTCCGAGGAGAGTCAGGAGGAATATCCCTGTTTCATCTTGGCTCCGCAGTGTCCCAGCCGGGACGTTGGCTGGAAGGATTCGGTGGAAACCAACCTCATGGCGCTGATCGCCGACTTGGTGGAAAACCTTCCCATCGATGAATCGCGCATCTACCTGACCGGCTCGTCGATGGGTGGTTTTGGTTCGTGGCGAATCGCCACCAATCATCCGGACACCTTTGCCGCCGTCGTTCCCATTTGTGGCGGAGGCAATCCAAGCGAAGCCGAAACGCTCAAAGTCATTCCGATCTGGGCCTTTCACGGCGACAAGGACGACCAGGTGCCCGTCGAAAAATCACGGGAAATGTTCCAGGCGATTCAGGCGGTCGGTGGTGAACTCGTGAAATATGATGAACTCCCCGGAGAAGGCCATCTCATCGCCGGCGGCGTCTACGCACGCGAGGATTTGGCACCGTGGATCTTTGCCCAGAAGCGTCCCGCGAAAGGTGGCGGCGAATCGCGTCCGTAGCCGCGCTCGTCATAACGTGGCGCGTGTCTTCCGCCGCCTTCTCACGAAGGCGGGGCCACCCCAACAAGGAAGACCGTTTCGGGAAGGTCCGATTTAGATTTCAGGATTCACGGATTTTCTGATACAGATCAACTGGGAACTCCCCAAATTGAAGACAGCATGAGAAAAGCACCCCTCCTCTCCTCCCTTACGGCTTGCCTGATTTTGTCGGCGGCTGGATTTTTCGCCGTCCCTGGTTTTGCAGCTGATCCGCCCGGAATTCTGAATCATCAGGGTCGGATCGCGGTCAATGGCACCAATCACAATGGCCCGGGCTTCTTCAAGTTCAGCTTGGTGAAAGATGTCGGACTCGGAACCGAAGCGATTGTTTGGCACCACGATTCCACCGGACTGGGTGTTTCCATGCCCGCTGGTGAGCTCAATGTGGCTGTCGACAAGGGACAGTATGGCGTGCTGCTCGGGGATGCACCCATGACAGCGATTCCGGCCAGCGTGTTTACGGACAACGACCATGTTTCGCTGAGGATCTGGTTTTCGACGACCTCGGGAAGTGGATTCGAACAGTTGCTTCCGGATCGCCGAATCACCTCGGTCGGCTATGCCCTGGCGGCGAAATCCATCATGGGAGACGGGATCACCTTGAGCGGCGGATCCCTCATTCTACCGAAGACCACCGCGACGACGGGTATCATCTGGTCCGAGGAAAACACCATGATGCATAGTTACGGAACCAACAATTTCTTTGCCGGAGAAGGAGCTGGAAACCTGACCACCACTGCCTTTGGTCTCACGGGTGTGGGAAAAGGCGCTCTCAAGAGCAACACCACCGGGACTCGGAATTCTGCTTTTGGAAGATGGGCGCTCAGGGAGAACACGACTGGCTTCAACAACAATGCAACCGGTCAAGAGGCTCTTCGGGACAATACCACTGGATATGAAAATACGGCGACCGGGCGGGCGGCATTGTTCCGGAATACCGTGGGGAGTGAAAATACGGCCATCGGCAACGAAGCCCTTCGGGACAACTCATCCGGAAATGCCAACACGGCGACTGGCAACGAAGCGCTCGCCGCCAACACGACCGGCTCATTCAACACCGCCACAGGGTGGCATGCGCTTTGGACCAACATCACGGGACAACAGAACACGGCCATCGGCCACAATGCCATGACGGCCAACACGGACGGAGGTAGCAATACCGCGGTAGGGCAGAACGCCATGCTGAGCAACACCACAGGTTCCCACAACACGGCATTGGGGCAGGCGGCCCTAGCATACAACACGACCGGCTACTCCAACACAGCGGTCGGTGAGAACTCGATGGTGGGCAATACGATCGGAATCGCCAATACGGCCGTGGGAAAGGCCTCCCTGGCGACCAACACCACGGGCTCCTACAACACGGCCGTAGGTGAAAAAGCCCTCACTCTCAGCACCATCGGGCAACAGAACACCGCCGTCGGTCACCATGCGATGTCGGCCAACACGGAAGGAAATTACAATACGGCGGTTGGGCAAAACGCCATGCTGAGCAACTTAACAGGGGCCTCCAACACGGCATTGGGGCAGGCAGCTCTGGCATACAACACGACAGGCTCCTTTAACACAGCGGTCGGTGAGAATTCCATGGTGGGCAATACGATCGGAATCGCCAACACGGCCGTGGGAAAGGCCTCCCTGGCCACCAACACCACCGGTTCCTACAACACCGCCGTGGGTGAAAAAGCCCTCGCTCTCAGCACCATCGGGCAACAGAACACCGCCGTCGGTCAATCAGCGCTGGGTGCCAATATCGACGGAAACTACAATACGGCTCTGGGAATGAACACCTTGTTCACCAACACGACAGGAGAACAGAATACCGGCCTTGGGCAGTCTTCGCTGGCTTACAACACCACAGGCTCCTACAACACCGCCGCAGGAGAGGATGCGCTGCTCAACAATACCGATGGCCATCGAAACACCGCCCTTGGAAACGACGCGCTGAACCAAAATACGACCGGCGATGACAACATCGCCCTCGGTGACAGTGCTGGAACGAATCTCACGACTGGCAACGACAATATCATGATCGGAAATGCTGGCGTTGCTGCTGAGGGAAATACGATTCGAATCGGCACGGCGGTGAATCACACCCGCGCCTTCGTTTCTGGAATTGTCGGCGTCACCACTGGCGTGAACGACGCCATCGCCGTGATGATCGACAGCAACGGGCAGTTGGGAACAGTGTCCTCTTCCCGCCGCTACAAGGAAGACATCGCGGACATGGGCAACGTGAGCGAGAAGCTTCGGCAACTGCGTCCGGTAACGTTTCACTACAAGCAACCCTTTGGAGACGGAGAAAAACCGATCCAGTTTGGCCTCATCGCTGAAGAGGTGGCCGAGGCCTTTCCGGAACTCGCCGTGTTCAACGATGAAGGCAAGCCTGAGACCGTGAAATACCATCTGCTCGCCCCGCTGTTGCTCAATGAAGTGCAGAAACTTCAGGAAGCCAATGACGCGTTGCAGGGAGAAAAGACACAGCTCTTCGAGTCGCTCAAAGCCGAGAACACCGAACTACGACGACGAATTGAAAAGATCGAGGCCACCATTCTTGGCCAAACCAAATGATGATGGGTTAGCCAAGCGGATCGGAATTCATGCGAGGCATCGCTGGTGAAGGTCAAGAAGGGTGTTGTCCAGAGACGGAAATTTCAAGGAAGGAGCCAGCCGCGCGCCAAACAATCGCTGATCATACCCTGTCAGTGCAGCGAACGAACAGGGTTCACTCAGACACCAGAAGGGCGCGAGAAGCGACCATCCTCGACTAGACCCATTGCCAAAATGAACTG
>JAGROX010000174.1:4792-11624 GCA_020440025.1 Verrucomicrobiia bacterium | reverse complement strand
TGAGAATTTGAAGACAGATCGAAGCCTCTTCCACCGTCCAGCTCCTTTGTGACCTGACCCATCATGAGCCTGAATCCCTCCCTCTACGCCACCCTATCGGCTTCCGGTGACCCGACCCAGGTCACCGCCCAATATGTGTGGGGCGCGCGTCCCGGACATCGGGACGAACTCGTGCTGAGGGACCGGGATACCGACGGCAACGGTAGTCTGGACCAGCGGCTTTATTGCCTCATGGATTATTTCAATCCCACGGCGGTCATCGATACCGCTGGAGACGTTCAAGAACGCTACCGCTACACCGCCTTCGGCCTGCGCACCGTCATGGACGAAGACTGGGCACCCATCCCCGTCAGCGCCGTCGACTTTGATTTTGGCTTCCACGGACAGTTTTTGGATACGGTGACCGGTTACTACAACTACGGCTATCGCTTTTACAGCCCTGAGATGGGGCGGTGGTTGAGCCGGGATCCGATTGGAGAGAAAGGTGGATTCAATCTTTTGGAATTTTCGGCAAATTCTCCGGCGAACCAAAACGATCATTTCGGCTTAGATCTTACTCCTTACACTGGATCGGCACCGTTCGATGAATCCTCAGTAAGACCGGAGGGGGAGGCTGAAAACGTTGATGGGCACACAACAGCTGAAGATGATACAAAATTTTGGATCGAGCAGAACGAGAATGGAAAATGCACATTAAAGGGCACGGGAAAATTGACAGTTAAGATCCAAATATACAGAGGAGTTGATACAAGTTATCGTGATAGATACGGCCTGAATGTTTATGAGCATGAGCGGTACCACGAAGCTATAAATGCTCATGATTGGAACGTTTTTGTGGAATACGTAAATAGTAAATTGCTAGGGGGTTACGATAACCGGAAATGTGCGGAAATTGCGCAAAGAATCGCCTACATTCGCCTTGCTGTTAATATACATGAAATTGCCATTGAGCATGGGACGTTTGATATAAATGCATATGGCTCTTCGGCTGTTGATATATCCCGGATGAGAGAGCTATTGAACAAGGCGCAAAGAGATCTAGCCAACGTGGAAAATGAATTCACAGCAAACAATTGTTAGAAAAGCGGTCCTTATTTCAGTATTGGCAGTCCAGCTTCTGAGTATTGGTTGCTCTCAGTTTCAAGATTTAGATAGGTTTGACCAGAAGCGTTTGCCGATTGAAGACTGGTGGGCTATCGCGGATGATCCAAGATTAAGTGAAGAAGACAGGATGCAATTGTATTCGAAACCAATGAGTCGAGTCGTTCATTCACACACAATTGATGACGAGGTCGAAGCTTTTGTTGACAGGGCAGAGGAAAGTATGTTTGACTGCATCTGCGATGAAGAAGAGTGACAGCCTGGTCCGACCGTTGTTGTCATACACCCTGGCCGGAATATTTGTGGCCTTGATCTTCAAGTAAGCCACTGGCATTCTATTTGAATTTGTTTCATGTTCAATTCCGATTGCATTTGTCGAGGGAGTTATTTATACCAGTGCTCAACTCAGGAGTCGTGCCCGGGCGGTGACCTGCCTGCGCTCATTTGCCTATTTATTTTGTGTGACTGGAAATATTTCTTTTCTGCTGGTGGTCATGGGTTGGAGAGATTTTCACAACAGTGGAGCCAGCGATTTTGAAGAAGTTTCTGATGAAAGAATCCTAGAAAAAGCTCGCGCCAAATTTTTTATCGCGCGGTTGCTTGCGCCGTATCGCTATGACGCAAACTACGGCTGGGTGTTTTCTGGACTTGCGTCAAATGATGCGAAAGAAATGAGGCGTTCGATAGAATTCTTCAATTTTATATTTCCTCAGAAATCGACGCCAAACCTTGCTGAGCTAATTTGGATTGAACGATACGTTGGTAAAGATGTCGCACACGAAAAAATTTCTAAAATGGTAGTAACTGACCCAAATTCATTGAGAGGGGTGAATATTGGCAAAATCTTCCCTGATTTTTCGTTGGAATAGTTCACTCCTAGCGCGTTGGAGGTTGAAAAAACTCGCAACGAACAACCTGATCTGTTTTTCGATGCTGAACCTGCGGCTGCGCCGCAAGTGATTTTTGACCGGCCCTTGGGGCTGCGGTCCTTTTGCTGCTTGGCTTCGTTCTGATTTACTCAGCCCGCTACCTTCCTTCATCGCGTCTCGCCAGCCAACAAAGACACTCGCAATTTTTTTATCCCGTTTTTTCTTCAACGGTCTTCAAAAAAGTGAGATTCGCGACTTATCTGCCGACCTATGGCTTCGCCCGAGGTTTTGGGGAGGTCACCGCCACCAGAATCCCCGGTTTCCTAAAGCGCCCTTTCCAGAAAATCCCGCCGCCGAGCATCCGAAGCCCTAGGAAGTGTCCTGTCGGGGCGAATATCGGCTTCCTAAGCTTAGGAAGCCCGTTGTCAGGACGAATATTGGCTTCCTAAAGGTTCGGAAGCCACCCGTCGGGGCCACTACAGGCTTCCTACGGCTTCGGAAGGCATCAGTCAGGCCGAATACGGGCTTCCTCACGTAAGGAAGGCGATAGTCGTGGCCAACAAGGGGTTCCGAGACTTTAGGAAGCCAATATTCAGGGTGAATATAGGCATCCCAGAGATTTCTTGGTGAAGTTGGGATTTTTTTCTTGGAATCCCTCGCCAAATTTGAATAATTCCAGAAGTCCCAGCCACGCTAACCCGAGCCTGAACAATCCTATGATGCGCGATCCCCAGAACTACTTCATCAACTGTTTCGATGCGCCGGACATCAGCCTGAATGAGCTGGCCGCCTTCACCACCGATCATCTGGGGCGTCTGGGCGTCCAGAATGGATCGGGAGACTGGACCGCCCGGATCGCCGCCACCTCGGCCGCGATGGCCGCTCTGGACGATGCGTTCACCGATGATCTGACCAAGGCGGCGGCACGGGCCGCTCGCAAACAGGCAAAAAACGATTTCCGTGCCAATCTCTCCGCGCAGGTGGCCAAGGTGATCGCGTTTGTGGAAGGGCATTTCGGGCGCGGCGCTCCCGAGGCCAAAGCCTGTCTGCCGGGAGGGTTGACTGAACTGGCCAACAGCCCGGACGACGCCATAGAGAACCATCTGGGACGACTCGTCAACGGGGTGGATGCGGTCTCCGCCACCGTGGGTGCCAGCGTGGTGACCATGGCGACTGATCTGAAAGCCGCGTGGATGACGATCTACACCGCCAGCGAACAGAGCACGGCTGACAAGACCCTCAGCGAAGACGAAAAACGCAATGCCCGCCAAGCGCTGCAACTGGAGCTTTTCAAAACCCTGCTGGCACTCGCGGCCAAGTATCCGAACAATTCTCAGAAACTGGGCCTTTTCATGCAACCCCACTTGGCCGGTGGTCCCCCGCTCGGCGGAGGTGGCGGTGACGGCGTCGGAGATGGCGATGGCGGAAACGGTGGTGGTGATGATCCCTCATCCAGCAGTTCGTCTCTGTCGTCCTCTTCAGGCACCTCCTCCTCCTCCCCCTCTTCTTCTTCTTCTTCTTCTTCTTCTTCTTCTTCGACCATCGGGTCGTCGTCATCTTCCTCCTCCTCTTCCTCCTCCTCTTCTTCATCGTCGTCGGCACCGTGATCAGGAAAAGCAACAGGGTCTGCTCTGAGGCATAACCCTGTTGGTTCCCGCTTCGGGTTTTCCAAGTCTCGACCATTTCGCCGTCTATCGAATCCATGATCATTCGCCGTTTATCCGCCGACCCTGAGCCCGATCTGAAATCCATCGATGATTTGCCCGCCCTGCCCCTGGCACCGGGTTTCAAACAGGAAGGTCGGCGTCAGTTGATCACCCTGCTACAGGCTGGGCTGAGTCCGGATTCGCTCCTGTTGGACATTGGCTGTGGGTGGTTGCGGGGCGGCTACTGGTTCATCCATTTTCTGAATGCCGGTGGCTACCACGGAATCGAACCCTGGGAGGCGCGTTTGGAATTTGGCAGACACTCCATCCTGCCTCCCGAGATCTTGGCCGGAAAGCAGCCCCGGTTTTCGGGGAACGAGGACTATGATTTCACGGAATTCGGTCGGGAGACATTCGACTTTTTCTTTGCCAGCTCGATCTGGTCGCATTGTTCCAAACAAGCGATAGATCGGATGCTCTCGCAGGCCGCCCGACATTCGCACCAGGAGTCCCTGTTCATCACCTCCTGCTGGCGGGCAACGGCGACGCACCCCGACCACGCGGAAGATCGGTGGCTGGGGAAAAACAAGGATGACGGACAGGGAGTGACCAAAGTCCATCACGACTTTGACAAATTGCGGAAGATGGCAGCAGGCCATGGTTTTGGGATGCAGGATTTGTATCCCAACCGGAGTTATTCGTGGCTGAAGTTCTCACGCCTGTGATCAACTGGCCGAACTTGCCGCTACCCCATCCTGATCGATGCCAAAAAAGCTGATCCTGCACAATCGACAATCTCCGGGCGACGTGGTGATGCTGACTGCCGCAGTCCGGGATCTGCATGCGCACTATCCCGGAGATTTCCTCACCGATGTGCGAACGCCCTGTCCGCACCTCTGGGAAAATAGTCCCTACATCACCAAGATCTCGGATGATGATCCGGACGCGGAATCCATCGTCTGCGAATACCCGCTGGTGCATCGGAGCAATCAGGAGCCGTGGCACTTTGTCCACGCCTATGGGGACTTTCTCGCGGAAAAATTGGCACTGCCCCACGTCCGACCGACGGCGTTTCGCGGAGATATCCATCTGTCCGAAGAGGAACGAGGCTGGATCAGCCAAGTCCATGAGGCGGTGGGAGCGGATGAGCCTTTTTGGATCGTCGTCAGTGGGGGGAAACGGGATTTTACGGCAAAGTGGTGGGGCCCGGCGAGGACGCAGGCAGTGGTGGATCATTTCAAGAAACGGATGCGATTCGTGCAAGTCGGCGAGGCGGGACATCACCATCCTCCGCTGAATGGTGTGCTGGATCTGCGGGGTCAGACAGACATGCGTCAACTGGTAAGATTGGTGTATCACAGTGCCGGGATCATCTGTCCGGTGACCCTGCTGATGCACCTGGCGGCGGCGGTGCCCATGCGACCGGACCGTTGCCCGCCGAAAAACCGTCCGGCAGTGGTCATCGCCGGAGGACGCGAGCCGCCGCACTGGGAGGCGTATCCCCATCACCAGTACCTACACTCGGTGGGCACCCTGCCCTGTTGCGACGACGGAGGTTGCTGGAAATCGCGCGTTTTTCCCCTAGGCGACGGCGAACCTTCCGACCAAAGCCTGTGTGTGGACCCGGTGGTCGAGTCGGGCCTTCCGCGCTGTCTGCACGAGATCACGACGGAGGATGTGATCCGGGCGGTGGGCCGGTATTTGCGGTGAGCGGGGCGGATGCGGTGCACGGTCGGGCTGACTGTTTGCAGGGGCGGGCGGCTTGGCGGTTGCAAATGGGGCTGGCGGGCGTTTTGATAGCGGCCTTCTCCCGGGTCGACCGACCCCTACGATCTTCCTGTGTCCGAAACCGAATCACCCACTGAGCCGCCATCCGGCGTAGAACCTGTCGAGCTGGAGTCCGCCTCCCCGCCCGAGCAGGACGATGCTGCCGTGGCGGCGGAATCTGAAGCGGTGGCACCCGAAGCGGCAGAAGGGGGGGCGCAGGAAGTCGATCCCCACGCGCTGGACTCGGCGACGCTGGAGTTTGAGGAACCCGGCGAGATGGCGGTGGGGCCGGCGGACTACGACTACAAGGTGCAGCTGGAGATTTTCGAGGGCCCGCTCGATCTGCTGCTCTATCTGATCAAGCGCGATGAGCTGGACATTTACGATATCTCGATCGTGTCGATCACGAAACAGTACATGGCCTACATCGAGACCTTCCGGATGCTGAACATCGGGCTGGCGGGCGAGTTTTTGGTGATGGCGGCAAATCTCTGCTACATCAAGAGCCGCACCTTGTTACCCAAGCACCAGCAACCGCCGGAGGACGATGCCGAGGATGAAGACCCGCGTTGGGATCTGATTCGGCAGCTGATCGAATACAAGAAATTCAAGGACGCTGCGACCTTCCTCCATCGTCGGGAGGTGGATCAACAAAACCTGTTCAGTCATGTCCCGGAAAAAATTCAGGCGGACAAGGAACAGGAGCGTCCCCTGGCGGAAGTCAGCATCTTCGACCTGATTCGGGCGTTTCAGGGCATTCTGCAGCGTTTCGACGACGATGATGCGTTCAATGAAATCATCGATGAGCGCTGGACTGTCAGCGACAAGATCGATCACCTGCTGAAAACGGTGGCCCCGGGCCAATCGATCCGATTTTCGGCTTTGTTTGAAAATGTGAGCACCAAAGGCGAAGTCATCGTGACCTTCCTGGCGGTGCTGGAGTTGATGAAACTAAACCATTTCCGGGTCCGACAGGATTCCGCGCTTGGCGAAATCGAGTTGCAACGGAACGAGAATTCGTGAAGGAAGCGCTGACGACGCGAGTGAGAAGCCCACTGCGATGCATTTGATTCAAATAGTAGAAGCGCTGATTTTTGCTGCGCCGGAACCGATCTCGACTGCCGAGATCGTCAAGGCGGTGCGCCGTGCCGCGGAAGACCACGCCGGAGAAGAGGCGGCCAGCTGGCGCAAGATCGAGCAGAGCGAGATCGAAAAAGCGATCGATGAGCTGGGCGAGGTCTACATCGAGACAGGCCGGGCTTTGCATCTGGTGGAAGGCGCCGTCGGTTGGCGACTCATGACTCGGCCGGAGTATGCTGATTTCGTTCGCGCCTTGCTTCCGGGAATGCGGCCGGAGCGGCTCAGTCCGCCGGCACTGGAGACGCTGGCGATCATTGCCTATCGCCAACCCATCACCAAAGCGGACATCGAGGCGGTGCGCGGAGTGGC
>JAGROX010000174.1:0-4736 GCA_020440025.1 Verrucomicrobiia bacterium | reverse complement strand
GATTTGCCGGGACGCCCCCTGCTTTACGAAACGACCGATCTTTTCCTCGAACATTTCGGGGTCCGCAGCATCGACGAGCTGCCCAATGCGTCCGAACTTCGGACGGTGCCGCTGCCGACGGCGAAAGGTGGTAGCAGCGACGATGTCGAAGAGACTCCAAAAGAGGAGCAGCTCCGTCTGGCGGACGCGAAGGGCCGTATGCTGGGCGAGGATGGTGCGGAGACAGAACCGAGCGAAGAAGCTGAGAATTCGGAAGAGATCGAGGAAGAAAACGAGGAAGTCGAAACTCTCGATGATGCCGAGTCAGCGGAAGATTTTTCAGACGAAGGACTTGGGGAAGAAGCTGTCGTAGACATCGAAGAATCGGCGGACGACCTGGAGGAAGAAGAGCCGGTTGATGATGAGGACGACGTCGAAGAGCGTCTGGAAAACGAAGAAGAGGAGAATAGCACGCCATGACCTTGGAAGAACTGCGCCAGAAAATTGATAAGATCGATACCGATCTGTTGCGTCTGCTCAACGAACGCTCGGATATCGTTCACGAGGTCGGCCTTTTGAAAAAACGCGAAGGGCTCGCAATCTATGCTCCAGAGCGAGAAGACGCGCTGTTGAAAAGCCTCATCGCCAAAAGCGCCGGGCGGCTGCCGGAAAAATCGATTCGGGCCATCTACCGAGAGATCATGTCGGCGGCTTTGGCTCTCGAGGAAGATCTCAAAATCGCCTATCTCGGCCCTCCCGGCACCTGGACGCATCAAGCCTCCATCAGCAAATTCGGCAACAGTGTCGAATACTTGCCGCAACCGAATCTGGCTGATGTTTTTGATCAGGTGACTCGGCAACTGGCCGACTACGGGGTGGTACCGATCGAAAACTCGACCGAAGGCGCGGTGACGCACACGCTCGACCTTTTCGCCGACTCGCCGCTGAAAATCTGCGCCCAGATTTTCATGCCGATCGAGAATAATCTCATGGCGAAGTGCGCACGAGATGAGATCAAGGTCTTCTATTCGCACCCCCAGGTTTTCGCCCAGTGTCGCCATTGGTTGGGGCTACATTTCAATACCATTCCCCTCGTCGAAACCACCAGCACCGCCGCCGCCGCCGAGATCGCGGCGGAGGAACCCGGCGCGGCCGTTTTGGGCGGAGCTCTCTTGGCGGAAATGCACGGTCTCACGATGCTGGAGCGTAGCATTCAGGATCTCTCGACCAATACGACGAGATTCCTCGTCATCAGTCCGCGCACCTGCCCACCGACGGGGAAGGACCGGACTTCTCTCATGTTTTCGGTGAAGGACGAACCCGGCTCGCTTCATCGGGCGCTGGAGCCATTCGAGGAATTTCGCATCAACCTGTCGAAGATCGAAAGCCGCCCCTCAAAGCGTCGAGCTTGGGAGTATTTTTTCTTCGTCGATATCGCCGGACATTGCGAGGAAGACAAGCTGGTGGCCGCTCTGGGGCAGCTGGAGAAACATTGCAGTTTCGTCAAATTGCTCGGCAGCTATCCCGATACGGGCCGCCCCGGTGACGCCGAGGCGGGGGATTGACGGTCATCGGGATTCGTTTACCCTTTTCGACCCTCGGAAGTGCCTGTTCCTGCCCTCGAGAGTTGCGATCACGATCTCCGGTGTCGCCAGAACTCGAGTCAATCAGAAGGAGCCTTGCTGACGCAACGAGTCTTTCGTGCCTCGTGGTTCGTAATTTTTTTCTGCCATTAGGAACGGTTCCGGCTAGATAGCAGTCTGAGTCGGTGTCCTTTTGCGCGATGCGTCGTCGGACAACCCAAGCCAACACGAGGCAGCGAAGACCCATTTTTTTCATGAGCCGATACATTCAAATCCCCAAGGAAAGCCAGGGCAGTCTGCATCGCCCTGAACTGGAACGCGATGCCTGTGGCGTCGGTGTGGTCGCCCATATCAAAGGTGAGCGGAGTCGACGAGTTTTGGAGTTGGGACTGACGTCCGTGGCCAATGTGACTCACCGCGGAGCCGTCAATGCGGACATGAAAACCGGAGACGGCGCCGGGGTGATGACTCATCTGCCATACGGCATTTTGATTCCCGAAGCAGAAAAACGCGGAGTCTCTCTCGACAGTCCGAGTGAACTGGCCGTCGGCGTGTTTTTCCTGCCGGTGGGGGACAATGCGGACAATTTAAAGGGCCGCATTTTGGCCGAGGGCGTCATTCGCAATCGCGGCATTGGCATCATCGGCTGGCGTCAGGTGCCTACCGACGAGGGGGCGCTCGGCGATCAGGCTCGGGAGACTCAGCCGGAAATCCAGCACCTCTTGTTGCGTCGTCCGGAGGGAATGGATGATGCCGAACTGGAACGCATGTTGTTCCTGGCTCGTCGAGAGATCGAGATCAAGGGGAAGGAGGAAAACCTGCGCGGTTTTTACGTCTCTTCCTTGAGCCATCGGTTGATCGTCTACAAGGGCTTCATGGTGGCGTCGGCGCTGGAGAAGTATTATCTCGACCTGCAGAACCCCGCCTTTGAGACGGGAGTTTGTCTGTATCATCAACGGTTCTCCACCAACACCTTTCCGACCTGGGCGCTGTCGCAGCCGTTTCGGATGCTGGCTCACAATGGGGAGATCAACACCCTGCGCGGCAATCGCAACTGGTTGAACAGTCGCATCGGCAGGTTCAAGAGCGACATCTGGGGCAACAATCTGCACCTGCTCAATGATCTGTTCGATCGGGATCAGTCGGACTCTGCCAGCCTCGATCAGGCGCTGGAGTTGTTGGTGTTGTCCGGTCGCTCGGTTCCTCATGCGATGGCCATGCTGGTGCCGCCGGCTTGGAGGATCGATCCTTTCACGCCGCCGGAAGTCGCGGATTTCTACAAGTATCACAGCTGTTTCTGCGAACCGTGGGATGGCCCCGCCGCGTTGGCGTTTACCGATGGCGTCACGGTGGCTGCCAGTCTCGACCGCAATGGACTGCGTCCCGCTCGTTACAAGATCACCGATGCTGGTATTTTCAGTCTCGGTTCCGAGGCCGGAACCTGCTATCTCGCCGATGAGACCGTGATCGAGAAAGGACGACTCGGTCCCGGTCAGATGATTGTGGTCGATACCGAGGCCGGCGAAGTCATTCGCGATCCCGAGATCAAGAAGCGCTTGGCGGATCAGAATCCCTACGGTCAATGGCTCGAGGAAAACCGAATCAGGTTTAATGATCGCGTGGATCCCAGACCGATCGCTCCGGAAGGGGAACTGGATTTCCTGACCCAGTCTCAACTCCAGGTCACCCATGGTTACGACAAGGAAGAGATGGACATGGTCCTTTCGCCGATGGCGAAAACGGCGATGGAGGCCATCTATTCCATGGGAGATGACGCCGCATTGTCTATCCTGTCCCATAAGCCAAAAGTGCTGTTTTCCTATTTTCAGCAACTTTTTGCCCAAGTGACGAACCCGCCGATCGATCCGATTCGCGAGCACCTCGTCATGTCGTTGGAGACGGATATCGGGCCTGAGAGAAATCTCCTCACCGAGAGTTCCCTCCACGCGCGGGTCATTCACCTGGATTCGCCTTTTCTCTTTGAGCATCAACTGGCGGAACTGAAGACTCTGGATGCCGACCATCCCAGTCACACGATCGATATCACTTGGCTGGTATCAGAAGGCGCTGGGGGCATGGTCGCAGCGATCGATCGGATTTGTCAGGAAGCTGAAACCGCCATTGATGAGGGCACCCGCATTCTGGTGTTGTCCGATCGAGCCACTGATTTCGATCGGGCACCCATCCCCTCGCTCATCGCGGTGGGAGCCGTGCACCAGCACCTCACCAGATCGAGGAAGCGCATGAAGACCAGCATGGTCATCGAGACCGGCGAAGCTCGTGATGTTCACCACATGGCCTGCCTGATCGGGTTTGGCATCACGGCCATCTGTCCCTATCTGGCGCATCAATCCGTCCGCGAATTGATCGAGACCGACCAAAAGGGCAACTTCGAGGGGATCACTGTCCAGGAAGCGCAGGTGAACTACCACAAGGCGCTGGAAAAGGGTTTGCTCAAGATCATGTCGAAGATGGGTATTTCCGTGCTCAACAGCTATCAAGGGGCTCAGATCTTCGAAGCCGTGGGCATTGGACCGGAGGTAATGCATCGTTGTTTTGAGGGAGCCCCCTCCCAAGTCGGCGGGATCGAGTTCGCCGAAATCGCTGCCGAAACCCTGCAGCGCCATCAAGAGGCGTGGGGAAGCGCGGTGCCTGGCGGTGACGAAAAACTTAAGCTTGAGGATTTAGGCTACTTCCGCCCACGTCGCGGCGGCGAAGTCCACGCCGTCACCGGTCCGGTGATCAAAAATTTTCACACCTTCGTCAAAACCGGCGCGGCCGAGGACTATCAGACCTATTTGGAGGAGTGGAAAAAGAATCGTCCAACCGCGCTTCACGATCTGTTTGAACTCGTGCCGGCAGCCAGTGGACCGATTTCCATCGATGAGGTCGAGCCCATCGAAGACATCCGGCGTCGTTTTACCACCGCCGCCATGTCGCTCGGTGCCTTGAGTCCCGAAGCTCATGAGACGCTGGCCATTGCCATGAATCGGATCGGTGGAAAATCCGATTCTGGTGAAGGCGGTGAAGACCCGCGCCGATTCAAGCCTTATGCGAATGGCGATTGGGGAAATTCCAAGATCAAGCAAGTCGCTTCGGGGCGCTTCGGCGTTCATGCCGAGTACCTGATGTCTGCCGAGGAGATCGAAATCAAGATGGCTCAGGGCGCCAAGC
>JAGROX010000173.1 GCA_020440025.1 Verrucomicrobiia bacterium | reverse complement strand
GACAGGGTGGTGCGATCCTCTGAGATACGGATCTCGCTCACCGGCACGCTGGCTTCGTGAAAACGTTCGGAACCGTAGGTGTCCCAGTATTCGTATTGAAACTCGGAGATCGAAACATCATGCACGGCGATGGCATCCGGTCCCAGAGGCTCGGTGAAGTGAATATCGAAGCCCTCCCGGGTCAGCTCGACCCGATGCATTTCGAAAGGCGTGGTGCCGGGCTCGTGGCGAATGATCTCGATGGCGGGATCGCCAGCCACCCAACCGCGACCGACGGCTCCGATCCAGAGATTTCCCTGTGAATCAAACGCCGTCGAATACGCCGCGCTGCTCAGTGGGCGGATGAAAGGAAACGCCGCGCCCTGATATTTTCCGCCGACCTTTTCCAATGCGACGCGAATGACATTGCGATGGGCAATGTCGGCGATGAAGACCTGACCGGCGAATGGTCCAAATCCTGATTCGGGTGCAAAAGAGGGATGCCCCGGAGAGTTGGTGAGATCGCCATGAGCCAGCCAGACTGCCGGGTGCTTGCGGATCTTTGCCAGCGTATCCAAATCCAGGGGAGGCACCTCTTCAGGGACGGGAGCGTTGGTTTGATAATCCAACACAGCGGGAGTCAGGCCATGCTCGGGCAAATCCCAGGTCGAGGCCGGATGTCCCAAAAAGTCACCCTCCTCGACGTGACTGAGATACGAGGACGCCACCCAGTCGCCCTGATTGTCGGTCACGAAGAGTTCATCCTTGTCATTCATGCCGATGCCTGCCGGCGACCGCAGACCGGAGGCAAAGGGAATCAAGTCGCCGCTGGCGGTACGTTTCATCACCCATCCCCGATAGCCGAGCGTGGTCGTCATCTGATTCGGATTGGTGGTCGTCGCCATGTGATGCCCGTTGGCGCTCAGTCCCAGCGAGAAAAACAGGTCTCCGTTTGTATTGATCCTCGGTCCGTAGGCGAACTCATGGTAGTGCCCGGAAAAGCGAAAACGATCTTCCACGGTCTCGTAGACATCGGCATGGCCATCCCAGTTCGTGTCGCGCAGCAGCGTGAGTTCCGGTTTCTGCATCACATAGACTCCGCTGCCATCGGGGGCGACCTGCACGCCGTTTACCTCTTCCAGACCGTCGGCGAAAAGCGTCCACTGGTCTTTCTTCAAATGCCATACCCCGCCAGTGCGAGTCGAGACATAGACCGATCCGTCTTGCGCAAACCCAAAACCGGTGGGCTCGAAACGGGCGGGCAGCTCTGGAGTGGGGATGTCGATGGGATTCACCGAATACCCATGCGGAATGGTAGGCGTTTCCTTTCGACGGAGAAAACTGATCGTGAACTGCTTCTGGTTGGGCAGCAGGTTCTTGAGGGTGTTTCGCTGGTTCTGCTGACCATTGGTCGTCACTCGGCGGAAATCTGTCTGGTGAAGCCAGTAGTTCAGGTAGAGTTCCGTCTCCGCGCTGGGAGCGATGTTGAAATGCAGATGCTGCAACTGCTCTGAGACGAACTCCGGCGTTTCCTCCACTTCCCACGACATTCCGCTCTCTTTGTTGGAAAGCCGATAGCGGAGAATGGCCTTGCCGTCGCGGATCTCGTGACCGAGCCACTCGTGCTCGCATTCGCGCCTTGGTTTCTCACCGAACGTCCACGGAAACCTGTCCAGAAAGAAGGATTTCATTCCGGTCGTGATCGGTTTCAGTTTTCCCTCCGCATCGAGGTGACCGAACTGCCCCGACCAGACGCCCTGCATCTGCAACTGATTCGGATCGTAGAGAAAATGATGCCCCGTCGCCGAACCGATCGCGAGCAGAGGTCGTTTGGCCTTTTCGCCGCCCGCGACCTCCCGGATCAGGACGCCGCTGGAGATGATCAATTCGTTTCCTTCTCCCATCTCGAACGCCTCTGCCGCGAATGCCGGGAATGTCGGCACTAGAAGAAAGCTCAGGATCAGGAGCCGGATCGGCATGGAGGAAGGAGGATGGATCATCGGTAAAGAGAATGATGAATTCTATTTCGAGCGTTCCGCCGAAAAGACGTCGCCGCTGGGGGCTTCCGGCAGGGTGGCTTTCCACGCTTCGAGTTTGGCAACGAGGCCGTTTACCACCTCGGGCAGGTCGCCGGCCACGTCTTTCGTCTCAAGAGGGTCCGCGGCGATGTCATAGAGCTCCCGGTGACTCCCGTCTCGATTCGACAAGAGTTTCCACTGTTGATCGACCACGGCAAAGGTCACCCAGTGATAAGGAGCGTCCATTCTTGGCGGCCAGTGGCCATCCATGCGCCAGAAAAGCGGCTTTTCCCTGAGCGGTGCTGCCGATCCCATGAGCGTCGCGACCTGGCTGACGCCGTCCGGTTGGTAGTCTTCCGGCAATTGCGCTCCGGCGAGTTCACAGAACGTGGGCAACAGATCCACCGCAGAAATCAGCGAGGTGTCATCGATTTTTCCGGCCGCGATTTTCCCCGGCCAGCGGGCGATGAAGGGCACGTTGATGCCGCCTTCGAACAGGGCCGCCTTGTATCCCTTTCGTCCGGCGGTGATTCCCTTGGAAGCCGCGATTCCCCAACCCGCGCCCGTGGCAGTGTCGTAGCTGAGGGTGAGTTCCGCCGGCTTGGTCGATCGCGCCGGGCCGTTGTCGGAACTGAAAATGACGAGCGTGTTCTCCGTCAGCTCCAGCCGATCCAAGGCATCCAGCACCTCTCCAATCCGATCATCGGCATGCGACAACACCGAGGCGAAGATCTGATCCTCCCGGCTCTCCATCTCGCGGAAACGCCATTCGTATTTTGGCACCGTATGAAAGGGTGTGTGCGGTTCGTGCATCCACAGATTGATGAAAAATGGTTTCTTGGCCGCTGCACTTTTCTCGATAAAGGCGACGGCGTGATCCGCATCTTCATGCACCGGCATCTGCTCTCCGGCGCAGTTGAAGGCACCGTATTCATCGTAGCCATAGACGCCGGGCAGCGGCGAATCGGGAATCATGTCGTTCGACAGGTGCCATTTGCCAAAGTGAGCCGTCGCATAGCCCGCCGACTGGAGCATCTTCGGCAGGGTGGGGGTCTTCGGATCGAGCCAGTCGGGCATGTTGCGTTTGGCATTGCTGGGCACCCAGGCGAAATGGCCATCGATGTTGTATCGGGCCGGAAAGTGACCCGTCATCACTGCGGTCCGGCTTGGCGAGCACACGCCGCTCGCCACCGTGAATCGAGAGAAATCGGTTCCCTGTGCGGCGAGGCGATCGATGTTGGGCGTCTTCACATACGGATGCCCGTGACAGCTCAGATCACCCCAGCCCCAGTCATCGGCAAAGATGAAGACGATGTTGGGTTTGGGAGCTTCGGCGGCCTCGGATTTTGGCAAGGCGATGGAGAGGCTCAGGAGAAGCAGAAGAATTTTATTCATCATTGGAGTGGGGGAGCGGAGCAATAGGTGCTTTGCCGCGCATCTCTCTAATACCCGAAAGTATCGACCCTCACCAGTTTTTCGGATTTCTGCTCTCAAGTGATCGGGTCAACAGGGTCAACTCGCCGATCTAACCCTGTTGGGTCTGGGCTTTTCGAATTTCCGCGAAGAACCGATGCCATCGTGTTGGAGCGGGATTTGAATCCGATCGCCATCTCTTGATCAGCGCCCTCAGAACGCCATCCTGCGGATTCCGACTTTCGCAGTTGAGG
>JAGROX010000172.1 GCA_020440025.1 Verrucomicrobiia bacterium | reverse complement strand
ATACCAACCACCTCATCCTCGAACCAGAGAAAACGACCACATACGGCACCGTGTTGGTGAGACAGGGCGACGGCGCCCGCCACGTGGTGTTCTCGCCCGGCAACTTCACCCCGCTGGCGGTCGATGAGCTCCCGCGCGACGTCATTCGCTCCGCCAAAATCCTCCACCTGAACGGTCGTCACTGGCCCGCCTGCATGGATGCCGCGCTCGAGATTCGCGGAGCGGGCGGCCTCGTCTCCTTCGATGGCGGGGACGGTCGTTTCGACGAGAAATTCCGGGAACTGTTGCCTTTGGTCGACATTCACATCGCGGCGCGGGATTTTGCCGAAAAACTGGCCGGTTCCGAAGACACCGGCGAACAACTCGCCACCATGGTTGGGCTCGGTGCCAAGATCGCCGGCATCACCGACGGAGCTCGCGGCAGTTGGTTCGCCACCGAGACCGGCGATGTCTTTCATCAGCCCGCCTACTCTGTCGAAACAGTGGTCGATACCACCGGCTGCGGCGATGTCTTTCACGGAGCTTTTTTGTTCGCCTACACTCAGGATTGGACCCTGAAGGAATGCGCCATCTTCGCCAGCGCCGCCGCCGCCATCAATGCCACCGCCCTCGGAGGTCGAGGTCATCTGGCGACGCTGGAAGAGATCAGGCAGATGATTTCGGGAGCTTGAGCGTTTCATGAAAGAATCCGGTCAGCCGATCAACATCGCCCTGATCGCTCGGCAGTTCACCAATCAAGAGGTCGAGTCGTCCCTGTTCCTGCGTGATGAACCAGTCCAAAAGGCTATATCTCTCAATCTGATCGCTTTCTCTCTCAAAAGATTTTGCCGCGACCATTTCAGCGATTGCATCGGCATACGACAACTCGATAGCGGCCATCAAGAGGCCAAAATGCACTGGAGGTGGCTGCTGATTTTCCACGACAAATCGGCAAGCCAACAGGGATCTCAGCACATAGAGATACTGCTTGGCCGTGACTTCACTCGTCTCTTTAGCATTCATTTGCTTCCAAATCTGGCGACTCAGCCCGAGATAGTGAGCGGCGGAGTTTTTCGGCAGGAAGAACTTTGGAGTCAGGTCGCGCCAAGAATCCATCACCGTAGCTTCCTCCCGGTACACCACCGGAGAGAAGAGCCACTCCAAGAGGGACCCGTTCGATTTCCGAAACAACCGAAGCGCCTTGCGAAGATCCCAGCCCGAGATGTCGAGGTCGTTTTCATCGATCCCGAGCTCGACCGTGTCCGGTGGGTCCAGGATTCCCAGATACCGCTGCCAAGGCCACACGAAGAGGAAACGGACGTCGTAGTCGCTATCTGTAGACGCAAATCCCCAAGCCCGACTGCCCGATTCGCAAGCGTAGAGGATTCGAAATCCCCGTTCCCGCTCCAACGCAGAGAGCCGTTCCGTGATTAGTTTCGTGATTGACTCGTTCATTTTGCAATAGATTCTCCATAGACTCGCAGAGATAAGGGCGAGGCGAAAAGGGGAATCCGCCCCCCTTCGTTTTCACCATGCCGTGACCGTTTCCACTGATTCGTGGATGAGACGAAAGGCGGCACCGGCCACGGCAAGGGCGAAAATCAGGGTGATGATGGCGATGATGATTTCAGCCATGGTTTGTTTAGGCGTTAGGAATTGGGATCTAGGATCGAGGGAAGCAGAGGTGTTCGTTCTTTTTGGGAAACAGGGGAACTCAACAGGGTTGAGTCGGCGGCTTGACCCTCTTGGGTCGGAAAAATGGGAATCCCCTCTCCGCGAGCCACCCAGCCGGGGCGGGAGCGCGTTCAAACTTCCCAGAGAGGGGCGGAAGCTGCTACCGAATCACATCAGAAACGGCTCCCACTCGGGGATGCCATGGATGTTTTTCAACAACGCCGTGACCGGCACCTCGCGGGGAGCCCGCGGCTGATTCAGAAGTTGCAGCCCAGCTTCCTCGGGCGTCCGGTCCGCCTTGCGGGTATTCACCTCGCGAGCCGACAGGACGCAGTTTTCCCAAGAAGAACCGCCACCCCGCGAACGCGGGACGATGTGGTCGATGTTGCCATCACCGGGGCGAAGATCGCGACCCGTGTACTGGCAGCGCCCGCCGTCGCGCGCCCACACATTGCGGGCGCTGAACTTGGGGCGCTTCATCGGGACCTTGGAAAAACGGGAGAGCACGATGATGGTCGGCACCCGGATCTGACCGTGGGCCGTGCCGATGCTGAGATCGGTATCTCGAACGGGCAGGTTTTTCCAGTCCTCCCATTT
>JAGROX010000171.1:15798-34259 GCA_020440025.1 Verrucomicrobiia bacterium | reverse complement strand
CATAGATCTCGAAATTCCCCGCCCGGCCATCGCTCCAGGCCAGGTAAATCGATCCCGCCGGGGAAATGATCATGGCGGGATCAGTTGCCGCGATACCGCGGCTCGCGCCCTCACCGAAATCAGTTCCTTGAGACAAACCGGCAAATGGGTAAACCGGCGAAGCTGTATCGGAGGGCAGATTTTCTGAAACCAGTTCTGGGGGCGCCCGCGTTCCTGCAATCGCTGTCGGGGCGTTCGCGTAGGCATCTTCCCAATCGTTGATGCCCGGTGTCACCGTGTCACCAGGCTGAGTGTAGAAGATGTTTTCACCTGAACCTCCGTCCATCGTGGTGGCACCACCGGCGGAACCGATCAGAATATCGTGACCAATGCCCCCAGTCAGGATCGATCCCGCACCCATCCCGGCGCGCAGGGTGTCATCGCCTTCACCACCATCAATGGTATTCATACCGTCACCTCCATCGATGTCGTCGTGTCCCTCGTCACCATAGAGGACATCATTTCCGGAACCGCCGCGGATGAAGTCGTTGCCAGTGCCTCCGTGAATCTCCGTGGCACCGTCGATCGAGCCCCACAGCTCATCATCATCTTCGTCACCGCGCAGGATGTCGCCGCCGCCGTATCCGGCGTAGACCCAGTCATCACCGAGTCCTGCAAAGGCCAAATCCGCTCCCGCACCGGTATCGATGACATCATCCCCGGCTCCCCCGTAGATGAGGTCGGCACCACCGAGTCCATGGATGCGGTCATTGCCACTACCACCATCGAGAACATCACCAAAAAGCAGCGCATCGAAGAAATCAAAATCCGTGGCCCCTCCCACATCGGCGCCGATCAGCAGATCGTCACCGTCTTCCCCAAAAAGCCGATTCCCGATGCCGGTTCCAGCAAGCAATACATCATTCCCATCGCCCCCGAACAGAAGATCCACCCCATTCCCGCCGTCGAGCGAATCATCACCTTCATTGCCTCTCAGCGTGTCATCACCATCATCACCAAAGAGCGCATCCTCGCCACCGTTGCCATTGATTTCGTCTTGGCCCGCATCGCCATGCAGGACGTCATCTCCGCTGCCCCCGCTGATGGTGTCATCGCCAGACTGGCCATCGATAGAATCTTCGCCAGCGTCACCGTTGAGTTCGTCGTTTCCACTGCCACCCAGGATAAAGTCATTCCCGGCACCGCCATGGACAGTGTCGGTGTCATTTCCGCCAGAGATCCAGTCCCGCCCGGCGTCGCCAAAGATCAGGTCGTCACCATCGCGCCCGTAAATCTCATCGTCACCGTCGTTTCCGTGCAGTTCATCATTGCCCGTGCCCCCGTCGATAAAGTCATCGCCCGCGTTGCCATAGATGAGATCATTGCCCGAGTCGCCATGTAGAGTATCGATCGCGGCGTCATCACCGACGCCTGACTGACTGTGTCCATAGATGGTGTCGTGATCATCGCCTCCATGAATCAGATCGGCACCGGCATTCCCTTCGATATAGTCGTCACCTTCATTGCCTTCGATGACGTCCTCGCCGTTTCCACCGTAGATTTCATCGGCTCCCGCCCGCCCAAAAATCACGTCGTCTCCGTCCTGACCGTAGATCACATCATCCTCGGTGCCTCCATCGAGGCCATCCATGCCTGAGCCTCCGTAGATCGTGTCGTCACCGGCTTGCCCCTGAATGTCGTCGTCGTCGTCCTGACCGAAAATCGTGTCATTTCCGTCATTCCCTTCGATCACATCAGCTCCTCCTCCACCTGTGATGAGGTCATTGTCGTCATCACCGAAAATGGTATCGACCGCACTGTCGTCACCAGCATTGGAAGCTGAGTGACCGTGAATGGTATCATCACCCGCGTCGCCGTGAATCGTATCGGCTCCCTCGTTGCCCTCGATGACATCATTGCCCGCGCCACCGTGGATTTGATCGTCGCCTTCGTTGCCAAAAATGGTATCATTTCCGGCATTCCCTTCGATCACGTCCGGACCGGCACCACCCGTGATGAGATCGTCGTCGTCATCGCCGAAGATAGTATCGATGGCAGCATCATCCCCGGCGTTGGTGGCGGAATGGCCATGGATGACGTCGTCACCGTTGCCGCCGTGAATCGTGTCTGCCCCCTCGTTGCCTTCGATGACGTCATTCCCATCGCCACCCTCAATGTCGTCGTCGCCCTCGTTTCCGAAGATGGTATCAACGTCTCCCCCCCCGTCGATGATGTCATTCCCTTCGCGACCGTAGATGAGATCCGTGCCAGTTCCTCCCCAGATCTTGTCCGGTCCCGCACCGCCATCGATCTCGTCATTGCCATCGGAGCCGACCAGGAAGTCAGCCGCCCCATCGTCACCGACGTTGCCCAGATCGTGGCCGAAAATATCATCATCGCCCGTGCCTCCGTCAATCTCATCACTGCCAGCATCTCCTTCGATGATGTCATCGCCAGCCTCGCCCCAAATCTCGTCATCACCGTCATCGCCGGATATCGTGTCCTCATCATTTCCTCCGAAAACGGTGTCATTTCCGGAACCCGCATCAATCACGTCGTTGCCATCGTCCCCATAAATCAGGTCGTTGCCATCGCCACCTTGAATGGAATCCGGACCTCCATTCCCGTGGATTTCGTCATTCCCATTGCCGCCGGCTAGCTGGTCTGCGGCCAAGTCGTCGTCGACGAGATCGCTGCGGTGCCCATAAATCCGATCATTGCCGTCCCCTCCATCGATGATGTCGACTCCGCCCTGGCCATAGAGGCGATCATTGCCGAGTCCACCAGAAATGGTGTCATTCCCGGTTCCTCCACTCTGGCTGATTTGCACCACCAATCCGATACGATTGAGCAAACCATGATCGCCCAGCACCACATCGTCGCCGTCGCCGCCATTGATGGTGTCGGAACCGCTCGCGCCGATGAAAAGTTGCTCCAAATCACCGATGATAAGGTCGTTGCCATCACCGCCATTGATTTCATCATTGCCCGCGCCGCCGATGAGAATATCGTCATCATCGTCGCCGTTCAAAATATCGCCTCCACCTTGTCCTTCGAGGCGGTCACTACCAAGGCCACCGTGGAGCGTGTCATTGTCTTCTCCCCCGTAGAGCAGATCGTCGCCCGCGTCGCCGAAGAGGAAGTCCACGCCATTCTGGCCGTAAAGGGTATCTGCGTCATCACCTCCGTGCAGGGTGTCACCACTGCTGTCGTCACCTGCTCCTGTCGGGGAATGTCCGTAGAGCTCATCCTCTCCTGCATCACCAAAGAGTTCGTCAATCCCTCCCTGACCAACCAGAATGTCTTCCCCCGATCCCCCGTAGATGGTGTCGTTTCCGGTCCCGCCTCCATAGATGAAATTGATCGTATTGATCACCACGGATACCGAAGCATTGTCGCCTGCGATGCTGTCGTCACCGTCTCCACCAAACAGGGTATCGTTGCCGGTTGCACCCTGTTGAGTGCTGTTGAGATCGCCGATGATCGCATCGTTTCCTGCGCCGCCCTCGATCCAGTCGTTTCCGAGGCCACCAATCAGCACATCGGCTCCATCACCGCCAAAGATTTCATCGGAAGATTCACCGCCGTCGATGTAGTCATCACCAGCGTCACCATAGAGGTCGTCGGAATCGTTGCCGCCTTGGATATTGTCGTTGCCGTCCCCACCATGAATTTCGTCAATGCCGTTTCCGCCAAGGATTTCATCGTGCCCAGCGCCACCGAAAATCGCATCGTTGCCGTCATCCCCCTCGAGGAGATCATCGCCCCCCTGCCCAAAGATTTGATCGTTTCCGAGCCCACCGCTAATCTCATCGCGCTCCGTTCCTTCACCGGTCGGAGTGTGGCCGTAGATGATGTCCATTCCGCTGCCGCCGATGATAATGTCAGAACCGGCACCACCGGCAGCGAAATTTGCCCCTGAGGAATCGCTGATGTGGTCATTTCCACCGGCAGAATTCCCATAGGTCACCACTGAGCGCGTGGATGGATTGATCACGGCGTCGTCCCCAACCAAAGTGTCATCACCTCTGCCCCCCTTCAGCGTGTCAGGATCAAGTCCGGCGAAGAAGGCAGTGGGCAGGGTGTCATCGCCTCCTACCAACAGGTCATTCCCAGGGCCGCCTACCAGCACATCTACTCCCGCACCACCAACCAAAACGTCATTGCCATTCGTTGCGCCCACCAGTTGGACCGACACGCCGGAGCCCCGATTTACATAATTCGATCCACTGAAGAAGTTTTGCAGAGTGGTGCCGTTGACTTCGTATTCCTCATCATCATCTCCGTAGATCAGGTCATTCCCGGCTCCACCGAAAAGGATGTCATCGCCCTCGTCTCCGAAAAGCATGTCATCATCATCATCTCCGTAGATCTCGTCATTCCCTCGTCCTCCATACAATTCATCAATCCCAGCCCCTCCGTGCAGATCGTCGTCACCTTCGTCTCCGTAGATCTCGTCAGGCCCCAACTCTCCATCGATAAAGTCATTACCCGAGCCGCCCACGAGCACATCACTACCGGCTCCACCCCGGATCACATCTCCGCCAGCATTGCCGTAAATCTCGTCGTTGCCGTCGTCTCCATAAAGCAGATCAATCCCGTCATTGCCATTGATCTTGTCATTGCCAAGGCCTCCGTAAATGAAGTCTGATCGGTCTCCTCCGACCAGAACGTCATTACCGTCCTCACCATAGATGGCGTTTGAAGCCGAGCGCGAACCGATGATCTGATCGTTGCCAATGCCGCCACGGAAGTTTCCGGCGGAAAGAACCCCGCCGGCCATAACGATGGAGTCATTTCCCGCGCCGCCATTGGCTACAATCCGCCTTACACCATCAAACTGTTGGGTGTAGCCATTCCACCTTACCTCTACCGACTCGCTTCCAGACTCTCCACCAACGTGAACCACTTCAAACGACTCATGGCCATCGCTGGAATTGAAGGATCCTGAATTGGTGGGGTCGCGATCACCCGCTCTCGGCCCCATGTGCAGAGTCAGCGTGCCGTTGTCCTCCAAGGTTCCCAACTCCGGGCTCGCCGGTGGATCACAGGAGGTGTCAAAGTCGGCGAGAGTGATCTCCGCGAGGTCGAATCGATGCTTAAACGGCCCCACTTTCCCCTGCACAAACAAACCCACTGTAAACTTACCGGAGGTCTCGATGAAACACCCGACTTGAACGGCGGCCGCCAACTCACGGGCGCGGATCTTGCCATCCTCCACACCGTGTTCGCCGGCTCCATCGACCAGATCAAAGGCTATCTCTGCACCGAATGCTCCGCCAATGATGATCTCAATGATGCCGAGACTTACCCCTGCGCCCAGGGTCACCTCAAGTTCGACGACCACTTCGGGTTGATCCTGGTCGTTCTCATCCCAGTTGTCGGAAACATAGAATCCATCGAGAAGCGCGGCTGGTTGTTTGAAATTGTCACCCTTGGTGCTGAAATCACCGTCGGCGCCTTCGGCAAAGCTGCGGATTCCGGCGGTATCATATCCGAATACAAGATTGATTCGGATTTCAGAGCTGAAACCAAACTGTACCGCAATGGGTCCAACCACATTCACGGTGAGGCTTAGCGGAGGCGGGGTGATTATTATCTCAGGCAGATCAAAGACGAAAAGGTCGACTTCTTTGCCCAAGAGAAAATCAAAAGCCAGTGCAGGGTTCTTGAGAATCGGAAACTTGATGATGTCGTTGTCTCCCGTTGCAGATGCCGGAGCATTGTCGTCGGCGGTATTGTCGTCAAACAAGGTGCCGAAGAAGTCTGACGCGCCAGGAGTGAGGTTCGCGCCGTCAAGTTGATCGAGAAAGCTCCCCGAATTTCCGGTGTTTGTGGGCGTGCTGAGACTGGAAAGATCGAAATCGGAGTTACGGAGAGATCCCATATTACCAAGTGAGAATGAGCCCACATTGATGATCAAGTCACCGGATGGCGAGACGGCCGTCGGCAAGCTGTCGATCAAAAGGGCCACCCTAGCAATGGTTAGTATGGCATTCAAAGTTGAGTCTGACACCGGTGCCAATTCAATCAGCCAGACTTCTCCATCACCGTCTCGATCAAAGAAGTTTGCCAAGCCATCAATATCGGAGAGGACAGGGATACGGGTTGTCAGAAGATCGATCACCGGTCTAATCGGCTCCAGCACTTGCTGAACACGGGAGAAGATCGGACCGATGAAATCAGAGACAAATCGTCCGAGGTCGATACCGACGTTGTTGAACTGCACATCGAAGCTGCCGAGACCACCGTCACCCGGCGAAAAATTCCACTCCAAGTAGATATCCGTGACCAGCGACGGCAGGATGCTGCTCGCGGCTCCGCCGGCTCCAGCTGAGACCTTGGCATGTAGATCCAGGACTGAGCTCAACTCAATGGATACCGCGATAAAATCTGAGACCGATCCGCCCGAAGTAATTTCGGCTAGAGTCAGGAAGCCGTCGTCGTTAGGGTCTTTCAGATCGACTGCAAACGTTCCCTGAGCTACCGAACCATTGTCGGTGATGTCCAAATTCAGAAAAAGCAGGTTTCCGGAAAAAGTCGAATCCTCCGCCAGACTCATGCGTAAGTATGCATAAATCTCGTCATTACCTAGGACAATAGGCACCCCTCCCGGAGTGGTAACAGCGGTCGCGGCGCCTCCGGTATTGGTATTGATATAGAATCCATGGGTGCCATCGACTCCAAATCCAAAGCGCATCCCCCAACCAAATTGCAAAGTCAATTCAGCGTTCAGTTCAAGATTCAAACCTGGAAGCCCCACATCGAAGATTGGTTCGCCGGTTTCGGGATCATCACCAAGTGTCACCTCAATATCCTGCCCCAGCAGGATATCAAATAGCACACCATCGGGACCCAGATTGAAAATGACATCCTCGGGACCAAGCGTGTTGTTCCCGTCGTCGGGATGATCTTTAACTATGTCGAGGCCATCAGGTCCCAGCAGTTCATAGATTCGGGCAGCAATCAAAGCCGCCGTCTGAGTATGCCCGGTCAGGAAATCATTGATCTCGTTGCGAATCTTGCGGACGAAATCGGCCTGATCTTTCAGTTTCTCTCCGATAAATGGTAATTGGATGCCCCAAGCTTCACCGTCTAGCACATCGGCGATGAGATCGAGTGCCTGAGTCAGCCAGAAAACAATGGCTTCAAGATCGGAGTCAAAATTGAAGTTGTTTGCGTAGGATGCAAAATCCGGAGCTCTCACATAGATTGACTCCGCCTGAGGAACCGGTAGGAAGGTCGAAAGATCGGCAATCTCGACAATGAAACGGTGAGTTCCTAGGTTCGCATCCCCCAAGGGCAATCCCTGAAGGAACATAGGCAGGTCGACTTTTAGACCACCCTGGATGGCCGCCACGAGCGAAAGGGAAGCCAATTGAGAAATAGTATAGCGACCTCCATTCGAAGCCAACGACAAGCTGAAAATGGCTCGTTGAGCGGGAACGGTGACATCATTCAGAGCGCCGTCTCCATCGATATCGAACCGCACATAGCCATCCTGAACAGTGACTTCCAAAGGTCCGACGTAGGCTGTCAGATTCAAATTCACACCAGAAAAACCCAGAGTCGCCGCGAAGACGGCATCATCCTGAAGGAAAAATATGGGGTTCGTCGGATTGGAGAGGTCGAGACCGAATCCAAACTGAAAGGTCAGGCCCGCCGCTCCAGTGAGGGAACCCTCGGCGGTCACGCCAGCAAATTCCTCAAGATCGACAATTCCTGCGGTGTCACTGTCGGCATCAGCGTAACCCAGCAATTCAGCTAGATTGAAGTTCAGTTCACTGTCGATGACCACCTCAAGGAATTCGTAGTCGAAATCCAACAGAAAGACCCGCGTGAGCTCATCATAACTCAGCGTCACTACATCATTCACATCCGGCGACAGTCCGAGGAGGCCCTCTATCGTCGATTCCAATTGCTGAACCGTTTCTACTCCGCCGTTTTCCAAATCATCCACCAACTCAAGGAAGCGGTCAGCGAAATCGAAAATCTCGTTGATACTTCGGCCCAGCACAGGGATCGGTCGCGACATGGCTTCTGATTGCCCGACGGTATCGGCGATGAACTGGAACAATTCACGTAGCCCTTGGAGATAGTCTCCGATCGTCAACTCGGAGAAGGCGAAGAGACTGTCGAAATCCTCTGTCGCAAAAGTCGGGAGCACCAAATCGAAAAGATTGCTGTCGGCAATCCGAATCACCGGATTGCCGCCGGAGGTCAGATTCACGGTTCCAAAGCTGGCTGACATGGGTAGCACCACGTCTAAAGTGCCGGTGCGCGATACGTTCGGTGCGGGAATGGAGAATCCAGAGTTAAGCACTTGTTGCCCAGTGACCCGTCCCAGCTGGAATGCAAGGGTGGCACCCGCGATAATACTACCGCCATTCACATCTACCCCCAGCGGTCCGATATTGGCACCTATCGTCACGGGCGTGGTATTGGCCAGTTCCAACGAAAAGACCAGCGACTCCAATTCGGCGTAAAATTCGTCGAGGAGGTCTTCTGCATTGAGATCGCCAATTCCTGCCACCAAGCTGAGTGAAATCATGGGGGTGAACGTTAGATTGGTATCCCCCGAGAAACCCAGCACGCTGCCGCCGAGACTAAGATCTATTGGCAACTCCACCGGGGCGAGTGCCTTGGTGAAGGTATAGCGGAACTCCAGTGCCTCGAAATCAAGCAGGTCCAGTTCCAGAGTGAATTCCGCCAGTTCCAGTGATGCTGCCTCACCCAGCAGTTGGCGAATTTCTTCAAGGGTGAATGATTCCTCGACATTTCCAGCAAAGAGCTCCAAACGGGTAAAAACACTCTGGAGCATGGAAATCGCCGTATCAGCGACCGCACTGACATTTGCGATGCTATCGAGTGCTTGGTTTCCGAGATTCTGCAGGGTGTTGGAAAGCTCGTTCACGGTCGAGATGACCGTTTCGATTTTGTCTCTGAGAGCGTTCAGACCATCTCGGACGGCGATCAGAACGTTTCGATCAATCTCTTTCACCTCATCCGGCACTCCGATCTCCGCCTTGATGTGACTGAAGAATCCTTCTCCCGGCAGCACATTGCCCAAGTGCCAGAGGCGGGGGTCATTGAAGCGGATGACCTCAACGAAAGCGCCAGTGAGAGTCTCAAGCACTGGCTGCAATTGGCCATCGTCATCCGGCGCGGTGCCGTTTCGATCCGTCAAAGCCGGCGCAAGCAGCGCCGTGATGATGTCTTCGGCCAGTTGACGGTCATAGCCGAGATCGGTGTTGTCCACCACGAGGTATTTTGTCCCGAGAGCCAGTGCCGGATCGGCCAAGGAAGAGGCGTCCACCACTACCTTGGCCGCCGACGACACGGTGCTCTGGATGGCTCCATAGATCGACCATGCGACCGAAAGAGCATCCGCGAACACTTGGTCGCGGGACACGAGACTTCCCGATGGATCCTGCAGGCTGGCCCAATCCACAACAAGCTCTCCGGTGGCAGCAATGAGTGATTCCACCCGAATGAGATACTGACGTGCCAGGGACGAAGAATCGCCAGCTGCGTCTCGGACCGGAGTCAGCACCAACCACACATTTTCAGCCTGCTCGAGGACGGAGTCGATCGCTCCCGCCCCGACATTGAGAGCGGCGGCAGCAGATTCAGTAGCGGCATTCAAGGTGACACTGAGATTTCCACCGGTCGCTTTGGCGACCACGTGGGTTGCCGATCCCACCGTGCTCTCAATGTCGGCGACCGTCTTGGCCACCATGTTCTTGATAGCTCCCGCAGTGGTGGCAAAGTAAGTCACTGCTTCGGTTCCAGCATCCAGCGCAGATTGAAGAGCGGTGAAAGGATTGAAAAGAAGGCTTCCCACTCCGAACAGAGTCTGCCTGAGGCCGCTATCGAGCTGCTCCAAAACATCCTGCCCCCAGTTCAGTGTCACCAGAGGATTGCCACCCGGCGCCATTTCATCGAGCACGACAATCTGCGGAGCGTTGGCTCGATCGATGAGAACATGCGTCTGTCCGTCATCGAAATCGTTTGGATCCAATCCCGTGGAGGTAATGAACAGATCATTCGCGGCTTCTGTCGCGCCCGTGTAGGTGCCCGTGATCAGCACTGGTGCTTCATCATAGAGCCCTCGACCGAATCCGAGATGCAGCAGGCGTTGCTGAAGCCGTGCAAGCCGATCGGGGTTTGTTGGAGGTGTCCCGGTCCAGCCAACCGCTGTCGAGGGGAGATTGGTCGTTGAGCTCGTGGAGGAATAGCCGTCTCCGATAAAGAAGTAGAGCGGGTTTTGAATCATCCCGTTCACCGAGTAGACCACTTCCATCAATCCTTGATAGCCCGGTGCGTTGGGATCCAGATCGTGATCCAGACCATCGGCGTAGGATGCCGCGAACAGGAACTCTCCGGTGTCGGCAAACGCCGCGCCACCAATTGCCTCCGAATAGATCACGGTCCCGCCGATCTCTCCGTTTCCGAAGTAGAGATGAAAGTTTGGGGTCGTGGTGCCAGCGTAGGTAAGCGCAGTCGATGCCACCCCTGCCTTCGTCGAGGCTAAAGACAGGGAAACAATATCGAAGCTCACGCCGGGGCCTTCTCGCGACTGCCCTACTTCACTCAGATCCACTTCGATCAGGTCTCCATTGAACCCGCCCGAAACCGGCCGAACGTTATCGACTACGACATTACTGCCCAAAAGGCTGAATTGACCGACCTGTCCGCGATACTCTGCGGGAATTACCACCGCAAATCGTGATTGGTTGGTTACAGTTACGGAACCCAACAGCTTGGCGCTCGTGGGGTTATTGACATAGTCGCCGTAGTAAATACTGAGTGATCCACCAGGTAGAGGGAATGGAAACTCTACCATCAAAGCTCCTGCATTCTCCGGAATGTAGAAGAAATTCGACACTCTGACCGGATTGGCCGACGTCAGGGACAACCCGTAGTTGCCTCCACCGAGATCAAAAATTTGTCCGGAGCCACCGCCTCCATGGTGACTCCAACCGGCGACGGTATTGTAGGCTCCGCCACTTCCGGAGAAATCCCCGCCCGCAAAATCGAAGCCTGATCGCTCGGGCGCCCATTTCCCCTGTCTGACTTGCGCCGCAGTCAGCCCTAGGCTGGCCAGGCCGGATACATTGGCAAAGCCAGTCGAGTGATCCACGAGTAAGTCAGGCGTGTAGTTGTGAGAGTCCCAATCAAGAAACTCCTTTCCGGGCGGCACAAAGGGATTTCCCTGACCGTCGATGGCCTGATCGCCATTGTAGAATCGAGGTTCTGGACGCAGCCCCACTCCCGATGTGCTATAGAGATCACCTTGATCATTCCCCACCCGGCTCCAGTAGTAGCCGAAATCCAATGAGGCATCGGCTACAGTGTCGAGGTAGAATCCCGACCAGATCCAACTGTGAGGGGAGGTCAAAGAAGAGATCGGATATTCATTGGAGAGATCCACATTGAATGCTCCTGGAATAGGTCGCCCTTGAGGATTCAACGCCCCACCAGTCCGAGTCTGAAAATAAGTCTCGGCATAGACAACATTTTCCCACACCGCCGCGCCGTATCCGTCAGGCGTTCCAAGGGCTGATTGATCTTGCTCACCATCCACCGGAACAGCAGTTTGATCGAAATCATGGGGATCAAGGTAGGTCAGGTGATCCACGGTCACTCCATAGGCGGCGAGAAGTCGCACGGCTTCCGAAGTTACCGCTGCACCGAAGGAATGACCGATGAAGTGATAGGGGAAAGGATTCGCGGCTCCCATTTCCAATTTCAGCAGGCCCAGCCGAGTAAGCAGAGCCACCAGGGCTTCGCCAGCTGCTTCCGTCCAACCTGATGAAAACTCGTTGGATTCTGCGGCCCAATCGAAAAGAAGGATTACCTCGATGCCGCCATTTGTTTCCGCCGCTTGGAGGGCATTCAGACCCGGGAATATCGAGCCACCATAGTCAATACCGCCCAGTTCTCCCTGATCAGGAATGTCATAGTCGATCAGCCATCCCGTCGTCAGATTCTGAATTTGCGCAGCGAGCGGATAGAGTGAATCTCCCGGCGAACTGGGATCACCCAATCCAATCAAATAGCTCAGGAAACTGTCTGAACCATCCAGTGGCTGAAAACCGTGAGTCACCACTGTGACTCCGCGAACGAGACTCGGATTCCATACTGAATCCGACACGAAACGCTCCACTGAGCGGATCTCAAGGGTTCCTGGATCCCAAAAACCCGGTGTTGTGGTTGTTCTGAGGATCACACCATAGAACTGAGCACCCTGCTCGATAAGCGGGCTGTAATACGTCGCATTCAAGCTGGTATCCAGCACGGTCACTGTCCCTTTCAGGGCAGCCTGCACGTAGACCACGGCGCCAGCTTGAATGCTGATGATCGCAGTCGCTTCCAAGCCGGCCGAACCACCCAGTTGCCCCACAAAATTGATTCCGGCCTCTAGCTTTACAACCGGTATGCCAGCAGTGGTCGTCAAAAGCGAAAACATACTGTCAGGGCGGGCCATGAGCAGGTCGATCGGAGAGACCAGCGGCATGGCTTTACCTAGAGCCGTTTCCCAATAGCCATCGGCATAGAAAGGGAAAAGAACATCAGCTACGGCCAATGCCATTTTACCCGATCTGGAAAAGTCGGAGAACTCATAGGGTCCAAGGGAATCTTCCGTATCGACGAACGAGCCATTGCTTTCGTAGAGAGCGAGGAAATTCCCAACTGACATCTCCTTCTCGATCTTTAGGGTACCTTCCCCTTCGAGGGTAAATGTTCCGAACAGATTCAAAAACTCTCCCAGCTCCGCTGTTCCAGAGACGCTGGGCTTGATAGCAATCGCCATCCCGAAAGTCACCGGTGAGCTGTCCGTCAGATTCCCCGCCAATACCGTCGACGCCGTATCTCCGAATTCGATATACTCTTCCGCTTCCAAGGTGATGACCCCAATCGAAATCGACACCACACGGCTAAACTTGATTTTTCCTTCTCCGAAATCGCTGGTCAAGCCATCCAGAATCGACTCCGAAGGTGCCCAGACGACTTTCAAAGCTCCCAACAGCTCCGCGGATCGAGTGGTGAATTCCACGCCGGGTAAAGCCGCGCCAATGTCGATATCTCCCTGCAGAGCCACTCCGAGTTCCAGCTCGACATTGGGAGATTGAAAACCGAGCATGTCCTGAACGGCGGAGAGTATGGTCGGATGCAGGGCTGGCGGACTATTTTGTCCGTTTGGATTTGTGCTCGGATTCGCGATGGATCCCATCAGGTTCGCGAACGCAGCCGCATATTGGGCGGGATCGAATACGGTCGCTTCGATAAGACCGAGCGCTTTCATTCCATAGCCATAAATTTGCTGCACAAGCGGGCTATTCCGGGCCTGGTTGATGAATTGATAGACTTCCTGGGCCCTCTGGGCGATATAGGCGTCTTCTGCTGCGGGAGTCGACCGATCAAGGCTCAGAATCTGGACCCGATAGAAATCGGCCCGATTCGCAGGGTTAGTGATGGCGAAGCCGGGTGAATACAATTCAAACTCCAGTGTCGACGTTCCCGCCGTCGCTGGTGCCCGCAGTCCTTCGAAGGTCGCGGTATAGGTTCCCATCGCCAATAGATCGACCGAAGCGGAGAAAATCGTCTCATCGAAGATGAAGCCCCCGTCGTTCACTTGGCGAACGCTTTCCAGCAGCGGCGCTGTCGTCCCATTGCTGAAAACAATATGAGCTCCGGGCTCGATCGACCACGTCGAGTCCCCCACGTTCAATACCAGTCCATAGACTCCCGGAGCGTTTACCCCGAAAGAGAGAAGGGCCGGAAAGTCTCGTCCGTCATCGGTGGTGTCCGGCTGAGGGGCGCTGAGATCCAGAATCTTATTTTCGGCATCGGCGGTTGAATAAATCGGCGATGCCGTATCCACCGGGTCCGCCTCCGCATAGCCGACCAGATGACCAGCCTCTTCAGCGATGACGCGGGTCAATTCTTCAGCGTATGCCTCCGCAGTCATCCCGTCCCGCCAGATCGACTCGGCAAAGACGAGCGCGTTGTCGGAGTGATCGACATTGCCGACATCGACCTGTTCGGCCAGACCAAGGAAGCTCCCGTAATCGGAAAACGCGTCGTCGGTGCCGCCCACGAATACAGTCGAAAACTCCGACACATCCGTCGGAGATTCCTTGGTGAAGGTCACCCCGGCCTCACCGAACAATTCGTTCAGGGCGGCTACGATCTCGTCGAGGAAAACTTCGCGCCCTGTCTCGTTCAGCCCTTCGATCCCGAACTCCGGGATCGTGAGTCCGCTGACGGGGACTGGTCCCCGGTAGCTGACGTTTTCGGCCCCTTCGAACTGGAGGAAGAAAACCTGCCCTCGGCTGGCACCTTCGCTTCCCGCAGTCAGCACCAGGCCGGGAAGCTCGGGGAGCGGTCCAGAGGGCGTTTCTAGGCCGATTCCGGACGAATCGATGGCTTCAACGGGGCTGTTTTCGAGCACAGAGCCATCCGTTACGGCGCCATCGGTGCCGTTGCTATTGGTGGAAAAATCAGGGTTAAGTAATTCATTTTCTTGAACCTCGGAACCTGGAGGGCCTTTGTTCTCAGGAACCTGGACGTCTTGGTTCGTGAAATCTTCGGCCTCATTCGGGAGCGGCGATACCTCGTCACCTGCATCCAACACCGCCTCCGAAACTGGTAGCAAAACCTGACTTTCCTCGGCCCCGGAAACGGCATTTTCGATGGCCTCCTCCGTTTCCTTGGCGGGACTTGAGAGGGTTGAATCGGAGACTGAAGAGGGTTCAGTTTCCGACGTTTCAACTCCCTCGAACAGGGCTTCCTGACCGCCCGAATTCTCTCCCGAAACGACCGGCGCGAGCGCCTCTTCGGCGGGCGTTTGCGCGTTCTCGTGCAGCACCGACTCCTCCACCACTTCGATCGTCGAGAGCTCGGGATCGGCGGCGATCAAGTCACCCGGAGCATCGATTGGCGCCGCCGAAAGGAGCACACGAGGCTCCAGCATTTCCAGATGAAACAAGCGCTTTCGCCGGAGGCAGTCGGACTCGAGACCCGACGCTGCCTTCTCCTCAGGCGAGGAAATCGCTGCTGCTCTGCGCCGGAAAAAAAACATCGGTTGGAGGAGGCAAAAGCTTCCGGATAGCGATCACGGAAAGCCTGAACATTCGTCCACACCTGCCCGCGAAACCACTACCCGTCAAAGCAAGTTTCGTGAATTTCTCGTTTTTCTATGTCAGGAATGATTTCAGGATCCGATTTGGGGCCGAATCTCAATTCCTCTAGCGACTTATCCGCAGAAATCGGAATCACCTTTCAGCTTTTTTGAAAAAACTTACGCTTTGGCGGAAAATCCAAGCGACTTGGCGCGTTCTTCATCCATTTTCAGCACCTTCTCGCGACGCCGGAAGGCTTCTTTTTCGGACCGTTTTTGACACCGTTTGAGTAAGAATCTGGCCAGCCTTTTGGCGCCGGGCAGATCCCATTTCATGGATCGTCGCAGGCTTTGAATCGTCCAGCGATAGAGGAATTTCCGGGCCAATTCGTCGTCGAGACTGGCGTAGGTGACAGCGACACCGGGATCGCCCTGCCGACCGGAACGACCATAAAGCTGTCGATCGACGCGGCCAGAATCGTAGAAATCGGTGGCGATGACACAGAGACCTCCCAGTTCCCTCACCCCGTCCCCGAGGCGGATATCGGTCCCCCGGCCCGCCATGTTCGTCGCGATGGTGACACGGCCTTTCTGCCCCGCCCCGGCGATGATGGCGGCCTCGTCCCGATGCCTGACGGCGTTGAGAATCTGGCAAGGCAGTCCCACCGAGCGGAGGCGCCGCGCAAGTTCCTCACTGTCGGCCACGCTGCGGGTCCCGACGAGAATTGGCTGGCCGAAATCGTGTCGCTGGCGACATTCCACGAGCACGGCGGACCACTTTTCATCGCGAGTGGGGTACACTTTTGGCATGAGTTCTCTACGCTGACAGGAGCGATGCAAGGGAATGCGGTTTACCCTCAGCCGGTAGATTCGCCAGAACTCCCCTGCTGCTTCATACGCCGTTCCCGTCGCACCCGAAATCGCGTGAAAAAGCCGAAAGAAGCGCTGAAAGCTGATGCTGGCGATCGTCACGGCCGGCGCGGTCACGGGAACGCCTTCTTTGGCCTCGACTGCCTGATGCAATCCTTGTCGCCAGCTTCTTCCGGGCATGCGACGCCCCGTGCTTTCGTCGACGATGACGACTTTCTTGTCTTCGACCACGTACTGCTTGTCGCGATGGAAAAACTCCCGCGCTTCCAAAGCCTTGAGGACCAGCTCCACGCGCCGCGTCTTCCCCTGCCAGATCCCGGAAAGTGATTCGCTGGACCTCTCGATCGCGCGATAGCCCTCCTCCTCCAATTTGATGCTTCGCAGTTGCTCATCACGACGGTAGTGTCGATCCAGAACGAATTCCCGGCAAAGGCCGGCGGCCTGATGGGTAGCCTCCTCGAGCGCCTTGTTTTCCTTGCTTTGGCTGATGATCAAAGGGGTCACCGCCTCGTCGATCAGCGCATTGTCTGCTTCATCCACAATGATGGTGTGCAGGCCTCGCAACACCCTTCGACTCCCCTTGGCAGGTTGCGCCTGATAGATTTGGCGAATGAGGCGGCGTCCCGGGTGACCAAAAGGTTCTTCGGTCAGATCGTCCCGCAGAAAATCAGCCGCGAGCTCCTTGGCAGTGGTGTAAACCACGGCGGATCGATACTCGGTCCTTCTCTCGTCAGGGTGCATTTTGCCGGTCACGCTTCCGACGCTGACGCCGCAGATCTCGAAGAATTTCCTTAGGTATTTGGCATCGCGTTGGGCCAGATAGTCGTTCGCTGTGACCACGTGGCAAGGGCGATCGGTCCATGCTCGAACCACCGCCGCCAGCGCAATCGCCAGGGTTTTCCCCTCGCCAGTCGCGACCTCGACGAGATCCCCTCGCAACATCGCAAGCGACGCCATCAGCTGTACAGGATGAGCAAAAAGCCCCAGTTTTCTCCTGGCCGCCTCGGTGATCGTCGCCATTGCCTCAATGGAGATTTCCCCCACTTTGTCGGGCCGAGAGCGAATCTCTTCACGGAACACTTTTAATTCCCTCTGCAATTGATCGAGATTGCGACCGCCGAGTTTCTCCGCCATCTCGTGAATGGCTTTGGCTTCGCGTTCCAATTCACCGAGTCGCTCTTTTTTCGGGCGAAAATGCCGGGTCCAACCATGCATCCATGCATCGATCCCCTGGTAGACCTGGGGCGGATTCGCCAACTGGGTGGAACGATAGGCCTGGGTGGGAGTCATGAAATCAGCGGGATCTGAATCAGATCCGGTAGCGTTCCTGAAGAAGTTGCCGCCCTTTGCGGACCCATTGCCAGAGGTAGGGCTGATCGTGGAGTCGCATCCTGACCACGCCGGAAAGTTCGTGCTGCAGTACCACTGGCAGTTCGCCAGGTTCGATATCTGCCCGAACCTCGAACACGGGCTCCTTCGTTCGACGGCCGCCACCGCGAGGATCGCTATCCACCTCGATGTCACCGCCGCCCAGCATGCCGAGAGTCGTGGAAGGCAGGTATTGTTTGTCTGCCGGAATGATTTTCAGCCCATTGACGGGAATCACTTCCCCTGCCTGGCCTCGGAGGCGCACTTCGGGGCGACGAATGATGTCTTCGGCCCCCTGTTGGAAGAGATAGTGTGATTTGGTCTGAGTCACGATGGCGGAGAAGTAGTATTCACTCTCATCGACGACCCTGCCTACCGCGAGACCGCGCGGCAGCCAGACTTGGGCAAGTTCGTGAACATTGGGAGCGATCCAGCGGCCGCGGTGGGGCGCCCGGATCACGAGATTTTCCTGACGTACCTCCAAGTCAGCGACTCTCAGGCCGATGGCATCTGCCCATTTTCTGAGGAAACTCACCTGGGCGAGATCTTCCGCTTCCAACATCTGACGGCGAACATTGGCTTCCTGATATCGAATCCGCTCGCTGCCAAGGGTCAGATTCAGTTCAGTGTTTTCGAGACGCAAGAGCGGCTGACCTGCCTCGACGATCGTTCCCGACGATACCAAGATTTCGACCAGCCGCCCATCCACCTCGGTGAAAATGTCGCTGTATCGCTCTGCCATCACCACGCCCTCGGCGCGTCCATGATTGGGCATCGGGATCAGTCCCAGCAGCACGATGAGAACCAGAGGACCTCCGACCGCCACCGCCACCGCCCTGCGCCGCACCGTGACCAGGCGAGGGCCGGTGATCACGCCATTCATGGCCTTCACCGTCGGCACCAGCAGCCAAGTGATCGCACCGATGATGGCAAGGACAAACCCGAGAACGAGGAATTTGTCGGCGATAAAAAGAATGATTCCCGTGAAGAGGAGGAATTTATAGATCGAACTCGTGATGAAGAAAACGGTCAGCCAGATCTGCTCGATTCGCTTGTCGGTCGGCGGCAACGACGTTTTCAGCCCGAAAAGATAGCGATCCACGAGATGCCGGGCCTG
>JAGROX010000171.1:11289-15685 GCA_020440025.1 Verrucomicrobiia bacterium | reverse complement strand
ACCATGTTGTAGGCGAGACTGTGGATGACGCCTGCTCCGGTATTGGCCCAAACCATCACGGCGAGAAAGGCCACGAACAGCTCCACAATCATGCCCGCTGCAGCCACGTGAATTCGCGGTCTCCGTCCGGGAAACCCCCAACTCGAACTTGCGTCCATGTAGGGCAACGGGGTGAATACCAGCAGCATTACGCCCATGACCGTCACTTGGCCACCGTAGTGCCGACAGACATAGGAGTGCCCAAATTCGTGAATGATCTTGATGACGGCCGCCCCGAGATAGAGCCAGCCAAGGTTCCGAAATGAGAGCACGCTTTGGCTTTCGTCTCGAAACGACTCCCAGTGATCAATGATCAGCTTCCCCGCCACCACTCCAGCGGCGATCCACAGCAACCAGCCGAACCAACTCATCAGCCAGCGAAGCAATGGCAGGGTTCGTTTGAGAAATTGATCGGGATTCACCAGAGGAATCCTGATGAACAGAATGCTGACCAGTTTCCCTCGGAGTTCGCGCTGTTGACGCTCACTCTGGCGCTCGAAAAGGCGCTTGGAATCTCCCGGTAGATTGGCCTGAATCAGGTTCGCCTGGTACAGCTGTCCGAGCAGGTGAATCACCTCCCCCTGACCTGGTGCGTCGTCTCCATCGGCATTCAGCCTCTCCTCCCACACGTCGTTCACCGTGCGATCCCGATTCAGCCTGATCAGGAATCGATAGGAGGCGGGACGCACCCGATAGAATTGGTTGGCGAACGGGTCCTGAATGACATACCACAACTCTCCACGGAAATGCTGGCGACGCACGGTCACGCCTGCTCGAAGGGACAGTTTCAGCTGACTCACCTGGTGCCAGGCGTCATCATAGGTGGGAAACAGGCTGGCCATGGTCAGCAATCAGATCCAGAAGAACATCCGCAGGAAATCGATGGTGCGATGAGTGAGAATCCACATCAGAGAACGTTTGCCGGCGTCGATCTTGCAGACGCCGCTCATTCCGGGGCGCCACCAATCTTCGCCCTCGTCGATGAACCCGGCCCGCAATCGGAAAAGAGTGCCTTCCTGAGTCGCTTCCGGCACCGGATCCATTTGCTCAAGCCTGCCGTCGAAACGCCACTCGGGCAGACTGGTGAATGCCAGCTGGCAGGTGGCTTCATCTTTCAAATAGACGATGTCTTTTTCCTCCACCTTGAGATCGGCATAGAGTCCCTCGGTTTTGACTAGGCGAACCAGCAGTTCACCCCGTTGCACTGGCGAGGCGATCCGCTCCCGCAGATCACCTTCGACGACCACCCCATCGAAAGGGGCCGTCACCGCAGCCTGCTGCATCCGATGCTTCACGATGTCGCGACGAGCCCGTGATTGCTCGGATTGGAACCCCGCAATCTGCATCAGAGACGGTCGCTCGGCGGCTTCCGCGCTGCGGGATTCTCCGACGTAGCGCTGCTCCTCGGCGCGCGATTCCGCTTCCTGTAGAAGGAGATCGCTGACATCGAGATTCACCAATTCCTGGCCCGCCGAGACGTAGTCGCCGACTTGGATGTGAACGGAACTGATAAATCCGTCAAAGGGAGCCGGGATCTGGGCCGTGGCCGTGCTTCTGAGGACAAAGGTGGCCTTCACCTTGTGCTCGATCCGAAACAGGAAAAGGAAGATGATCAATGCGCCAAGGAACACCCCGAATAGCTTCCACCAGGTGTTCTCAAAGCCGAGCAGTTTTGACGCCGATTTGCGAAATCCCGCCAACCAGCGAGAGCCGAACCATCTGCTACGGACTTCGCTGTCGCTCAGGGTTGGTCCCAGAAAATCACTGGCCAAACGCAGCACCTCCACTTCGTCCTCACGAAAGGGCCGAGACTTCCGCTCCAGGGTCAGCGCGCCGATCTTGCGGTCGCGATCCCGCAGGGGAACAGTCACCAGGTTGTCAGAGAGTTGCTTCTTGGCAAAGATTCGATGGTGATGATCGATCTGCGTCGAATTGCCGCTTGGGGGAAACACGATCTCGTCATCCTGATCGAGAGATTCCTCCATTGCGGCTTCCAATTCCGATACGTTCTCAGTCCGGCTTTCGATCTTCTCGGTATGACTGATGGCTTCCAGACGTACGGCTCGACCGCGCAGCCACCCGAGCGAAACCCGGTCCGCGTCGAAACGCGAGGCCAGTTCATTGCAGAGTTGCATGGCGCTCTGACCAAATTTGTCACTGATCTGCAGGGCGAGTCCCAGATCCAGCACCGTGGCGAATCGCGCGGCCTTTCGCTCTCCTGAATCTACCGACCGATTCCGCAAAAAGGCATCGGGCAAATCTGAGTAGGCACAAAGCATCAGTCCGGTTTTTTCGGCATCCACCTCCTCCGGAAGAGAGAAGACCGCAACCGCAGCCGGCTTTCCGTCAGCATCCATCGAAACGGCCAGGCGATGGTTGGAGATCGCCATCCCATGTTCGGAAGCACGATCTGCGAGCATTTGCCAGGTTTCGGAAAAGGGGCCGACCCCTCCATTTTCCCGCGACAAGGGTTGCCAGTCACGCCCGACCGCTGGATCGGGCATCCGCATCATGGTCGAGCCCTCTGCTCCCGACAGTTTGGTCAGGTGGCGGAGCAGCTCGATCCAGAACTCGCCCGGCGAACCGGAAAAGGTCTTCAGTTTTTGGATTTCCTGGTGCTGAGGATGCATAGGCGCGGAGTCAGCGGGAAACACTTCAGTTGGCGCCCTCGGGATCAGGCATGGTCAGCAACGCCCGCATTCCCGCTTTGATGCGCTTTTCCGGGTTTTCGGCCAGAAGCTTCACTTCCACCAATCCGCTGGCGGGATCAATACGCGAATCGATGAAATCCACCTTGGCTGAGATGGCGTCCTCGCCGAGAAGAGGAACGCGCACCGAAAATTCCTGCTTAGCCTCCAGCGTTTTCAGATATCTCGCATCAAGGTAAAAACGCACAAAGACCTTCTCAATATCAATGATTTCGAACATGTCTTCAATTCGCTCAACGGATTCTCCGGCCTCAAGCATCTTGTCGACCACGATGCCTGAGATCGGCGAGAGAATCGTCTTCTCTTTCAGTCGCAATTTTACCAGATCCTGCTCCGATTCCAGCCGGTCCAATTCGGTCCGACTCTCGATCGCCTCGGATTCCGTGCCCGAACCATTTTCAAACAGGCGCTGGTCCGCCTCGGCTTCGAATTTGGCCCGCTTGAGCAACTTGTCGTATCGCTCCAGCTCCAGAGTTTCCTGCTCGTTTCGAAGCTCCGCGAGAATGTCTCCTTTGCCGATCGTGTCCCCTTCCTCGACCGGGATCGAGGTGATAATTTCTTCCACGGGTGAACTCACCGTGACCGTTTTGAATGGCAGAACGGTGCCTTCGATCTCGGATGCGGGGGAAAAGCCCGCAGCGAGACCACAAGCGGCGAGGGCGAGGATTCCTGTAGTGAATTTCATGAGATTGGCGAGGAATCGATGGTTACCGAATGCCGGGCAATCGCCTTCATTTTGCCCCCTTCAGATCCAGCGGCGCATAACCCTCTTTATCCCGCGAGTTAACCCTGTCAGACAGGGTCACATTGTACTGGTCGAGGATTGTGCCCGTAACCACCCAGAGATCCACCATGGCTTTCTCAAGATCGGCCGCAGCAATCAATTCCCGGGTCCGCGAGGCGGAAAGTTCGGTCTGTTTCTCCAATACCTGAAAACTCGTGCTCTTCCCTTCCTGCATTCGCTGAGTTTCGGACCCCAGAAACGATTCTGAAAGTTTGGATGTCTTGCGAGCCGTCTCGAGGCGCTGCGAGGCGGTTTCGATCCGAGTGATGACAGTGTCGAGTTCGAGCGCGACCACGAGATCCAGCCGCCCCTCCTTCAAACGCGCCTGTTCTGCCTGCTTCCGGGCGATGGCGAGTTGCTGCTTCGCCTGGCGATTGCCGAGCGGAATGGAAATCTGAACCCCGACGGACCACTCCGGTCCCTGCCCCGAGAACGATTCGCCATAGGTGCCCGTAAAATCACCATCGAGCCCGTAGGAACCGACACTGGCCTGGAGATCGACACGAGGTTTCTTCTGGTTGAGCGCGAACTGAACTCGCGTCTCTTCGCGATCGAGTTCCAAACGGGCCACCTCGTAGTCGTCCCGATTCTCCTTGGCTTTCGCCATCAGTTCTTCGCGATCCAAATCAGGCTTCCAAGTCTGAAACGGCGTCGTCGGAACGATTCGTCCGCCCGCCATGGGGTTATCGACCGGATTGATCAGCACCCGTAGCGCATTCAGACGCTCCACATAGTCCGTTTCCGCCGAAATCCGCTCTTCCTGGCGAATGGACACGGCCACTTCGGCCTCCTGGACGTCGATATCCGTCATTTTGCCCTCGTCGCGGCGCGCCTGATTGTCCGCCACCAGCTTTTGCGCCAAAGA
>JAGROX010000171.1:0-11232 GCA_020440025.1 Verrucomicrobiia bacterium | reverse complement strand
ACCACGCCGCCGATGGTGGCCTGGACCTGTCCGAGCCAGTTTAGTGAGGCGATATTGGCCTCGGTGCTGGCGATCTCAATCGAGGCGAGGTTTACCTTGGGGCCGAAATCTCGCAGCAGAGGCTGGCTCATCGTCAGCCCGGTGAAAGTCGTGTATTCCGGACTGAACAGGGATGGCGGTAACTCGCGATTGAGCGTGTTGTCGAGCCGCGACCAAGTCGTGCCGAGTTGAAGGTCCGTGCCCCACGGCGTTTTTTTGCCGATTCCTGAGTCAAACCGATGATTCCGCTCCTCGAAAATTCGCGGTGAGTCCAAGAAGAGGTCACCACCTCCCGTGGCCACGAGATCCTGGCGATTCTGGGGCCGATCGATGCTTTCGTAGCGATAGGAGCCGCGAAGCTCGGGATCAAACACACTCTCGGCCAGCGCAATGCGGTCGAAAGCGATGCCCTCATTGATCTTCTCGATCTTGACCTCGGTATTGTTCTCCAGAGCGGCCTGAATGGCTCCCTGCAAAGTCAGGTAGCGATCCCCTTCCTCTCCACCTGATGCTGAACCGATGATTCCCGTCACCCCCGCGACGAGAATGATCTGGTGGAACCTGAGCTGATTCCAAAATATATACGACATGTTAAATGAAATTTTAAAATCTCCCCTGAATTTCCGCCCGATTTCCCGGACACAGGGGTCATAAGGTACACAAATTTTATAGTCAAACGTCGAATGCTGAAATCCCCTTAAACCGTCCTAAGTGAGTGGTGAGAAATTTCGTCGGGAATGCTTCGCGTGGGAATGCCCCGACCCGCCGGGCCCATCGACCGCCTTGGCTGTAGATGCCAAAAAGGCTCGGGCAGGTGTTGAATCCCTCCGGACGACTGGTCGGATGCTTTCAGTTTGACGACTCCGGCAAAGCACTCGCAGCAGGCTATCTCTGAGGATCTTTCGCAGACGTCCCGATCGGCCCGGCAGGCGCGCTGTACGCCGTCACTCGGACACCTTGGGATGCCCCTCGAGGTGGCGGTAGAAGACAAGGAGTTCAACTTGCCAGAATGTGAACAAGAGATGTCCTGCCGTGGCAAGAAGACTGCTGCTTACCCAATGATCGAATTACGGGAGAAAGGTTTCGAAAAACGGCAGGTTGAATGGGATCACAAGGAGAATGGCAATAAAGAGGAAGGTGAGGAAGATGAGTCCTTGAAAGCCGACGACACGCCAAAAATGCCCCTTGGTAACTTCCCTGCTACGACGAAGCGCCGAAAACCCGCCGCATTGAGCCACCACCGCAGCAACATCTGAGAACAGATGGCGGGCCCATAGAAAGATTGTCACAAAACTCGTAAGCAAGATGCTCGTCACAAGGGCGAGTTGCGATTGCTGAAAGTTGAACAGAAAGAGTCCGGGGAACAACAGAACGAAGAAGGCGTCAAGCAACAGAAGGAGAAAAGCGAGTCGCGTAAGGATCAGGCGTCCCCAATTCTTATAGCCATAAGAAAACATCTGCCCAAGCGTGGCTTTCGTGCCACCGTTCCACGAATTCTCCGATACGCAATAGACCGCTCCCAGAGCAAACAATCCGATTGCCGTTTTTCCGATAATCAGAAACTGTGGGATGAATTTACGGAAGCTGCTTGGAGCAGCCATGGATGGTTCCGTTGACTCCGACAGAAAGAAGTGACTGATGGAATTGCCGATCAAATTGAGCGTCAACCAGACCACGGCAGTCACAAAAAGAATCGGAATGAGATTGGCCGTCCAGATCTTCCAGCTTTGCCGGAGAATCGACACCAACCTAAGATCGGTGAACAGTCCTTCCGGCGGGACTGCGGATCGTTCTGAATCTGCGATAGTGAAATTGTTAGAATCACGATTTCTTAACTGACCCCGTTTCCAGGATGCCTCGCGGTCACCCTCGATAATCGCCTTGACCCTACCTGCCGGCACTTTCATACATAGGGTTCGCCTTTTTTCACCTGTACATTTTCGATCCACCATGAGAGCGCTCCATTTTTTGTTATTGCCCGCACTCATTTGCCAGCTGTGCGCACACACCCAAGCCGCCGAACCAATCGAACTCAAATCCTTGCGCCTCGAATTTCAGTCGAAGCTGGTCGAGATCAATACCCCCCTCACTGAGTTCAACGCCAAATACCGCGGATACCTCGAAAAACAGAAGTCCGAATACCAACAACAGGGCAACCTCGAAGCGATGCTTGGAGTCGAGGAGGAATTAGAAAGGTTCGACAGCGCACTACCTGACGGCGACGAGACCGTGTCGACCTTTCCCGAATTAAAACGCTTGCAGGAGATCTACCGGAAACAGCTCACGGCCCGGAAAAAGCAGCTGTCCCCGCAAAGGCTTGCATTGATTGCCGATTACAAGAAACGAGCCGCAGACTTGGCCGCGAACTGGACGCGGGAAGGAAAGATAGAGGAAGCAAAACTGGCCCTCGCAGAAACGAAACATCTCGCCGCGATGGAAAAAGAGATCGAGCAGGCGGAGGCCACGGGCGAGGCCATGGCCTCCAGCACAGCGAAGCAAGGCCCGGACAAATTTGCCGGGCAAACGGCGGGCGAGGAGATGAAAAACGGGCCCGGCATGAAGCTGTGTTGGATACCTGCAGGGACATTCACGATGGGCAGCCCAGAGGATGAGTCAGAGCGGCAAGCGGAGAAAGAAGCCCAAGTGGAGGTGACGCTGAGCGAGGGGTTTTGGATGGGCAAATACGAAGTCACTCAAAAGGAATACGAGAACATCGCAGGAATCAATCCGGCGAGTTTCAAAGAGGTAGGCAAAAACGCACCGGTAGAAAATGTGAGCTGGGAGGATGCGATCGCTTTCTGCGAAAAACTGACAGAACAGGAGCAAAAGAAAGGCAAGTTGCCCAAAGGCTGGGCCTTCACCCTCCCGACCGAAGCGCAGTGGGAATATGCGTGCCGGGCCGGAGAAAAAGGGCCTTTTTCCGGGGGGGCGCCGGATGAAGTGGCGTGGCACAAAGGCAACAGCGTCGGCAAGACTCACGAGGTAGGCGAGATGAAGCCGAACGCATGGGGCTTGCACGACATGCATGGCAATGTGCGGGAATGGTGCCTCGACCAGTTCGCGGCTGAGCTAGCGGGAGGAGAAAACCCTAGAGGTCCTGATGATGGCTCGGGCCGTATTGGACGGGGCGGCAGTTGGGGCAACGACGCCAGGTTCTGCCGTTCAGCGTATCGCTACTGGGACCAGGCCTTCTACCGAAGCAATGTCCTCGGCTTTCGTTGTGTCGTCAGTCCCACTCAGTGAGAGCATGCAAGTGGGAGCAGCGCCCCCCCTCCAACCCGGGGCGATATGGTGAACAAAGGGGGGGGGCGGCGCGACAGCTCCCTCCGTTTCCGTGAGAAAGAAGGTTAATCACCAGACCGTCAGCATACCAGGCGGTCCCCACCAAAGAACACCTCATCGCAGGATGACGCGCTTTTCCTGCGGACGGAGGCCAGGGCACTTGACCCAGATCCAGCTCCGACCCATCGTTTGCCTGATCTATCATGATACACTCTTCACTGCCACGGCTCTACTTCCTCCACATACCAAAGACCTCTGGCACGGCGTTCGGAGGCTGGTTACGGCGACTGTATGATGTAGAGAAATCGTTTCCGTGGTATGATTACCATCAGTTGTCGGGCCACACTCTTGAGGAGATGCAGGGCTTCGATCTATATGCCGGGCACTTCGGCCGGGCACTTCCAGATCTTTTGGACCACCCCGTCGAAACCGTGACGTTTCTTCGCGACCCTCTCGAGCGCCTCGCTTCTCTCATTCATTACACGCTCTACGAGGTAAAGCTGGATCCCGAAAATAAGCACGGGAAGGAACTGCAGGCGATTCGGGAGTCCTCCCATCCTTTCGAAGGAATGGCAGAGGCGGCGCCTCATGTGCCGGAATTTCAAAACGGTCAAACCCACGAACTCACCAAAACCTGGCCCCTGCGGCGTTATCTCAATAGCGATAACCAACTGGATTTGAACCTCGCCACCTTTCGCGACGAGTGCGAAACGCCAACCGCCGGCCAACAGCTGGACGTTGCGATCAGCTTTCTTGATACGTTATCCGCAGTGGGAATTTGCGAGCAATCGCAAACCTCCTTGGAACAATTTTGCCGGGTTCTCGATCTCCCCTTGGAGAACCCCCTCCAACTGGAACGGACGACGCAGGGGCGCAAAGGCGGAGCGTGGCAGCAGGACTACTGGTTCCAACGGCTGAACCCGGATCTGAAAAGGAAGCTCGAAACGTTGATCGAGCTGGACCGCGAGCTTTATCAGCACGCCCTGACACGCTTCGAAACGGAGCAGCGAGCCATGACAAAAACGATCTCTCTGCCGCCGGAGTGATCCTTATCCGGAGTGAGTCTCCAGCCACTTTTCCGCTTTGATCACGCGCGCATGAGGGTGTGACTGAGCAAGTTTCTTGCGCAAGTCTTTGTCGAACTGGGCGGAGCCAATGCAGATCACTTGGTCGAAATTTTCATGACTCAAGGCATCAAGAGTCGATGTCAATATTGAGGGATTCGCGATCCACCGGCACCAGAGATCGGGATTCACGGCCCCGGTAACGCGGCCTCCAGTAATGGTAGAGAAGTAGCCCTTGGTGATCGGCTGAAAGTCGCAGTCCTGGAGGTCCGCTTTTTGCTGGGATGTCTGGATCAGCGGGGTATGAGGGGCACAGTCCATGTAGAGCCGCCCGTTCTCGATTCCTTCTGTTGCCAGTCGAGTCTCGAGCTTGGTAATTTCAGAAATCATGCCCGCCCAGACACACGTGTGTTCCGCCACGATGGCCGGGTAACACTCCCATCCTTCCGCACTCACTATCTCCTGAATCTTCTCATCCGGGGCGGAAATGACGATCATGTCGCTTTGCTTCGGTGCTCTCAGGGTCAGGGCGCCGAAGCAACAAATCCTGACACTGACATTGAAATCCATTGCCCCTGCTGCGCGAGCTGCGGTGACTTCGCCCAGACTGACGCTGGAGATGAGGTCACCACTGAGGCCTGCTGCCTTCAGGCGTTCATAGGTGACGAGTTGATAGATGCCCTCTGAAACAAGACAGTCTTCAAACAGTGAAACCCCTTTCGCCAAAGGGTCACCTTTGATTCGGTCCAGGAGAGACCACCCGAGCCGGCTCCGAATCAGCTCGTCCGCGGCTTCCAGTTTCTCCGTCAGCCCCTCTTCCCGCAGGCACATCCGGAGGGCATCCGCGAAGACAACGTTGGTGGGCCCGAAGTAGAGCAGCGTCGTCGGAGTCTGACCCGTGTCGGCCCGCCGCTGAGTGACGTGGGGCAATTCGATGGTACCGGAATGGAGCTTGGCGGTTCTTTCCCGTCCGTCCTCGTCCCACTCAAGATTGATCGCCAGCCTGCAACTCGCCACGCCCGGCTTCGATCGCGGCAATGGCAGATCGATGCGAAAGCAGACGGGCTTTTCGGTGCCGGTCTGTCCGGTATAGAGGTCGGCGAACTGGTTGGGGCCGTAGTTCACAGCCACGGGGATCCGATCATCATCCACCGAAACGGTGATATCCAGTTGAATGTCTCCTCGGTCCACGAAGCGGGATGTCAGGTAGGCGCCATCCACCCGCAGCTCCAGCAAGTGTTCGGCGTCGGACGTCGCCTCCCGGATGGTGTGCTCCGCGATCACCCGCGGGATTCGACATTCGCAGAGCCTCCCCTCTACCCATCGCCAAACAGGAAACAACAGAAGATGCAACAAGAGCAGCGGCCAAAACGTCGGAACCACGACTAACACGGCGACCAGCACCGCCAGCGGTAACAGTTGACGATAGAAGCGATCCAGAAGCGGTGTGCCAGAAATCGAGCGCCGTTTCCGAATGGGGAGGTATCCAATCAGACACAGGAGCGGCAGCCAGAGTCCTTCCACCGCCCACAATGCGGCGAAGGTGATCACGAGAAATCCCCACTCTGCGGGCAGGATGACTCGAGCCATGAGCTTCCGGGTCCGTACCAATCCCATGCGCACCACCGCCGTACGGGCGCCCGCCGCCGTATCCGACGCGTGATCCTCGATCTCATGAACCAGGATGCCTCGCAGGCCGCAGAACAGTTGCCAGACGAGGGCGCAAGACAGCAAAAGCCCATGCGAAACGCCGTAATCTCCCTCGCCCACCCTTGGCCACAGCACCAACGCTGACACGCAGAACGGCACCACGTGAGCGTAGCCCGAATCCACGAGGAGGCCCATCCGACTTTCCTTCAGCCGCAGAGGCGGCAACGAGTAGGAAAGGAAGAGCAGGAACTCAAAAACCGCCAGCGCGTAAAGAGGGAGCGGCGCTCCCGCCAGCCATAGGCTCACGAATGAAACGAACACCAATACCAGCAACACAAGGATCGCACGGCTCGGCGAGGCTCCGGCCCAGGCATTGGGTTTCCCGGCACGGGCATCCATGGCCACATCTCCCAGGTCGTTGACGATGTGTCCAAAAACGGCAGTGGCGATAAAGTAAACTAACAGACATGCCCCTATCGCCAAAGCTCTCCCCAGGTCCACCTCGGCAGCAAGGAGTCCCACGTAGAACGGCGCCAGCAGATAGCTGATCTTGTAATGCCACCAGCCACTGAAGCGGCTCAGGGCATTCAGCCTGTTTGCCAGTCCCATCAGTCGGTGTCGCCCCGAGAGGGGGAAGTTAAACTTTCGGCGTTTACCTCCACCCTTCTCATTTTCAGCGGCAAACTGCGAGGTCCGCGAAGCGGGAGATCCGTGCGGATGAGATCTGTCGCGGGTGGCTGGCACGCTGCGAAGTGAGAGAATTTCTCCAGCCAGCCGCGGACAACGACTTCGGCTTCCAGCCGGGCGAGCAGAAGCCCTAGGCACTGGTGCGGTCCACGACCAAGTGCGATGTGTGGATTGGGGCGTCTGTCAGGATCAAAAACCTCGCCATTCGGAAACTTTGCCTCATCACGGTTCGCGGCCCCGATCAAAACCTGAATTCGCTCACCTTTAGCGATCGAACATCCGCTGAGAACGGTGTCCGCGGCGGCAAGCCTCAAGACTTCCTGAATCGGCGACTGATGCCGCAGCACCTCTTCCAGGAAGTTGGGCAATGCGTCGGAGTCGGCACGCAGCCGTTCGCACAGCTCGGCATCGTCAGCAAGGATGGCGACCGCGTTGGCAATGAAGTTGGTGGTGGTGGCGATGCCGGCAACCATTACCAACATCTGGATGTCCACCAATTCCGAATCGCTCAAGACGTCATCCTCCGCACTCGGGGTCAGCAGAGCCGTCAAAGCGGTGCCAGGCGCGGGATCCGGATGATCCCGCTGTTTCTCCAAGTGCTGCAGGAAGAACGCCCGGCACTCACGCAGCAACGATGCGTTTTCTTCCCGTCCGCGATCATCGGGGTATAGCACGGCTTCAGACCAGCGACGGAAATCGTCCGCCAGTTCGAACGGGACACCGAGAAGGCGGGCAACGACCCGGACTGGCAGTGGCCGGGCGACGTCTTCAATAAACTCGCAGGCGTCCCGGCCTGACAAGGGCTCCAACAGCTGACGCGTCGATTCCTCGATCGATCCCTTCAATTCGCGGAGTTGCGCGGGGCTGAACAGGCGCTTGACTGACGAACGGACGCGGCGGTGGGCCTCACCGTTCGCGCCCAGGAGAGTATGCTCGAAAGAACTGTACTCGTTGGAGAATGTTTCAGGATCGTTCAAGACGCTCACGGCATCGTCATAGCCGGAGACCAGCCAAGTCTGGCTCTGCTGGTTGAATGCCACCGGATCCCGCTCCCGTAGGTCTTTGAAGTCAGGGAACGGATTGAAGCAATGCGACTCGGACGCCAGATCCAGAGAAATCATGGGCCTCGTCTTACTCGTTGGTGTCTTCCACAAGGTCGTTGAGCCGCGAAGATCGGCATAGCTTTGGAGGGCCTCCAGGCAGAAAGCGGTGGTTAGCCCATCCGATCCCCAGAATTCCTGCGGCCCGCGGTAGAATGGCGATCGAGGCCAGGAACCGTCTTCACGCTGAGAGGAGAGCAGCCTTTCGAGAGCCACTTCGATGGCCGGTGATTCGGGAGCAAAATACAGCAGTGAGCACGCGGCAAGGGCGGTTGCCAGCACTGTCTCGGACTTGGCGTCGTCCCGTTCAGAGAACCGGAACTCCAACTGGTTCCTGATGTCATCCGCCGCCGCCATCAAAGACGGAGCACTGAAGCGGCCTGCTCGGGCCATCATGTAGGATAGGCTGACCACATCCGTGTAGTAAACGAGCGCCTCCTCAGCTGCCGCCGGATCGCTCGCGAGCTTCACCAGGTAGTCGACGACCGGCTTCGTCTGTTCCGTCTCGCCCAGATAGAGCAAGACATTCGCATTCACGACCGGCTCAACTTCCGCCGGTGCGATAGGATCCTTTGGCGAGGCGAAGCGCGGATTCCGCGCCTGCTCAGGGGAGGGCTCCGGAGCCTCTGCTTTGGCCAGTTCTTCCAGAGTATCGAGATAGGCGACAAACTCTTCCCGGCTTCCGGAGTCTGGGAGACACCATGTGTAGTAGCCGCCTTCAGGACTACGGAGGGAATCAAAGATCCAACGGTTGTCCGGAAGATCGCGACCGTGCCGCTTGAGGACGTAGGCGGCACACGAGGTGTCATCGAGGTCCGGCGGCACCCGATCGTGTTTGAACTGCTTTTTCGTGTAGTAGCGCCACACACCACCAGGCTCCATCTGGGTCTCGAGGAAAGACAGCGCGCGATCAAGCAGGGACCGGGACTCCGGCAGGGACGCTTCCAGAGAACTGGCGACCAGCGCCGTCACGAAGGGAGAGCTGTCCCACGCTCCCTCTTCCATCGAAGGTTCGCTGGACAAGAGGGTCGGAAACTCCCCATCGGGCAACTGATTCGCCGCGAGATATCGCAAGCCTCGCGAAACGGCCGAACTCAATGCATTCACCTTTCCTTGCGACACCATCTGCCCCCTATCTTCCTCAGCAGTCTCGGAGAAGTGACAAACCTCGCTCTGCTTCCTGTCAACGGGAGAGGAGATTTCCTCATCTGATTCTGCGGAGAAAATCTGACAGTGGGACGCCGCCTCCGGCAAAGTGCTCCCGTCGAAAAGATGTCCGGCAATCTTGTCGGCGTAGTCCTTGAATGGGAAATGCGTGGCGACGAATTCCCGCCCCAGCTCTCCGACTCTGTTGCGTTCGATGGAGTCTCCCAGTAAATCATCGATGGCCCGGGTAGTCTCCCGGCGGTCCTGATACGGCACGATCTTGCCGAATTGCGTGTCCAAAATCATGTCCGCACACCCCTGGTCTCGGTCGAAGCCCACCACGGGAACGCCGGCGGCAAAACTCTCCAGCACCACGCTGGGAAAGGGATCGATCCGCGAACAGAGCAAGAACACGTCTGCCATTCCCAGCGCCGGGCGGACATCTTCGACCTCGTCAAGGTGGTGAAAGTGCCCGATCACTCCATTCTGCCGTAGATCGTGCAGGGTGTGGTCGAACAACTCCGGCTGATACCGATTTGACCCCACCCAGAAAAAATGAGTCGTGGCCGCATGGGGCGAATGAGCCATGTAGTAGATGATCAAAGAGATCAGCCAATCGAACCCCTTGCGGGAATCAATGGTACCGCAGCAAAAAACCAGCCGATCGTTGGAATCCAGGTGATTCTCTTCCCGGATTCGTTCGATCTCGGATTTCGCCTTCTCCTCGTCGACGGGGGGGCGGTCCAGCAGGTAGCACCCCTGCGGCATGATCGAAAAATGCGGCTTGTCCCGCCCGGGCTCCCATTCCTGCATGAACTTGCGATACACGTCCCTGCAGGGAAAAATCACATTACTGGAGGCCTGTAGCTGGGTCTGAACCTTTTCGGTGTCGAATGCATAAGGATACTCGTGGACGAGAGACGTCACCTCCAGCCCCGCCGCATCGCACGCAACCATCAGATGGCCGGCACAGAATGAATTGATGAGGGCCTTTCTTCGATTCACCGGCAATGCCGCCGCCAGAGAGGCGAAGAATTCGATCGACTCTTCCGGACCGACCTTGCCAGCCTTCTCCAGATCACAAACGATCGCTTTGCACAGAGGCCGAAACTCCTCGTAGAGAGGACCATATTCTCCCGAGCAGAGCAGGACAATCTCGGCTCCATGGCGAGCGTGCAGATGCCGGACGATTTCCAGGATGATCATTGGCGCTCCCGTCCGAGTCATCTCGTGAGTGCCAACCAACAAGGTATTGGGCCCCACCTTCTCTGGAATGATGGTCGTGTAATGACGCATCATTTTCCGAAGTTCAGGATTCCCGTCCTTCTTGCGTAAGTTATTCACCAGCAGATCAGCGTGCGGTACCTCCCTTGCATGATTGGGGAACTTCTCGCCGGTTTCCGCGATCCGGAACTGAAAGGACTCCGGGCGTGTCAGATCCGATAGCCAGGTAGCGGGCACAGGAAAACAGAAACCGTACCCGTCCGGGATGACCTCCGGTTTTCGCGACGCCTTGTTGGCGTGGGTGGAGAGAATCACTTCACCACAGGGATCGAGGAAATCGACCCGGAAACGCAGGTCTGGCGAGTCGGGAGCCCATACCGCTCCGTAAAGCTGAAAGTCCGAAATCCCGAAATAGCGTCGCTTGATCGATGGCTTCTTCTTCCTTGCTCCTGATGTATGTTCTCTCCGAAATATTCTTGAAAATAGCCCCATCCTTGGGCGCACCATAGGAGCGAAGGTCCGGACTTCAAGGCGAATAGCGGCATTCTCTGCCCGCAAGTGTTCGAAAACTCGAATCGTCGAATCTCATGCCGCATCCCGGTGGTAGCCGCGCAGCCTTCCGCCCAGTCTCTCACGACATTGGAAGGCACCATGGCTCCTCTTCCAACTCATGGCAATGCGCGGCGAAGGAGCGCCGGGGTGGAAAAGCGAATACCGGATCCCTCAACACCTCAAACTGGAGCTTGATGCCGGGTGCGTCCTGGTACTCGATGGCGACCCGGGCCTGAAAAATGAATGGCCGGTTTACGACGCCAACAGAACCTCACCCGGGAAGCGCCCCTCGGAACGCCTCGTTTCGCGAGAGACCGAGTGAGGGACCCGCACGGCGGTGTCCGGACTGGCGTGTTGCGCCAGAAATAAATGACACCGGGTTATAATTTCTAAAGGGGGGCGTTGCGCCAAATAGGATGACACCGGGATGTGCTTGGTTTGGGGTTGGTTTCATGGTGTCGTTGGGGCCGATCAGGAGGCAGGTGGGG
>JAGROX010000170.1:32187-49698 GCA_020440025.1 Verrucomicrobiia bacterium | reverse complement strand
CTGGCAAGTGGGGCTCTACACCGTGTCACACTCTCTGGCGCTGGCGCTCGCTGCATTTGGCTTGGTGAAAATCGACGCGAGCATCGTCGCACCCGTGGTTGCGATCAGCGCTCTGTATCTGGTGATCGAAAACCTCTTCGTCAACGAAATGAAATGGTGGCGTGGAGCGGCCATTTTCGGCTTTGGTCTTTTCCACGGATTCGCCTTCTCGGAGCTGCTTTGGACTCATCAGCCCCGACTCTCGGAACTGCTGCCAGCCCTGATCGGCTTCAATCTCGGGATCGAACTGGCTCAGCTTGTTGTCCTGATCATCGCTTCCATCGTTGCCGTTTCACTGGCAAAGCGCCCGTGGTTTCGCCACGGGGTGGTGGTTCCCCTCTGTGTCATCATCGCTGGCATTGCCTTCTTCCGATTCATCGATGTGATGTGGCTGCATTGAGTGTAACCAGAATGAGAGGACTTGCGTCTGGTTCAGTCACCGCCATGAGTACAAGCCGAATCACCCGCCTCCTCGCCTGCCTGCTTTCCCTCTACTCAGGTGTGCCAGCGAGCGCCGATGAACCTTCTCTGGCCGGTTCGTGGCAAGGCATCATCAAGGTGGCAGGTCAGGAGTTGCCCGTCGTATTCGAGATCGAAGACGCCGGTCGCGGGCAGTGGAAGGGCAGTCTCCTCAGCCCTTCGCAAACCGATCAGCCCATTCCGCTCACGTCAGTCACCCTGAATGATCGCGACGTGTTCATCTCGGTCGATTACATCGGTGGCTATTACAAAGGGAGGCTCAACGCCAGCGGTCGAGCCATTCGCGGAGATTGGACTCAGGGCACGTTCACGGTTTCTCTTCCGCTGGATTTCAGTGAAAAGGCTTTCGCCTACGAACGTCCCCAGACGCCGAAGGAACCGTTTCCCTACACCAGTGAAAAAGTCGCCTTCGCCAACCCTCTCGGGAAAAATCAACTGGGCGGCACTCTGACCTTTCCCACGAATCCCATCAATCCGCTGCCCGCCGTGATTCTAATCAGCGGATCGGGTCCGCAGGATCGAGACGAAACCATCGCCGGTCACAAGCCCTTTGCCGTGATCGCCGACTACCTGACGCGTCGGGGCATCGCGGTGCTGCGCTACGATGATCGCGGCGTTGGAGAATCCACCGGAACCTTCGAATACGGGACCACGCTCGATTTCGCGACCGATGCCTTCGCTGCGGTCGACTACCTCAAATCGCGGCGCGAGATCGATCCGGCCCGCATCGGATTGCTCGGGCACAGCGAAGGCGGAATCATCGCCCCCATCGTGGCCACGAAACGGGAAGACATCGCCTTTCTAGTCCTCCTCGCAGGGCCCGGGCTGCGGGGTGACCTGACGTTGTTGACCCAATCCAAAGCCATCGGGCAGGCCTCGGGATTGATCACGGAGTTCATTGAGATGAATCAGCAGTTTTCCAAAGCGGTCTTCGACTTGCTCACCCAACCCAATCCCGATCTGGCAGCGGTTCAGGCCCTGGGCACGAAATTTGAAGCCGAGGCCAAAAAGCTGGCGGACCAGGATGCCGACAAGTTGGCCGATTTGGGTCCCATCATCGGGCAGCAATTGAAAATGATCGAGTCTCCCTGGTTCTCGAATTTTTTGACCCTCGATCCCGCCGAATACCTCCGAAAAGTGAGCTGCCCAGTTCTCGCCATCAACGGAGCCAAGGATCTTCAGGTGATCGCCGACATCCACCTGCCCGCCATCGAAGGCGCGCTGAAATCCAATCCGCAGAGCTCCAGCAAGAACGTCATTCGCAGCCTACCGGGACTGAATCACTTATTTCAGAAAGCCACGACCGGCCTCCCCAGCGAGTATCCCCAGATCGAGGAGACGATCTCGCCTCCAGTCCTGACGTTGATCGGAGATTGGATCGAGAGCCTGCGCTGATTGATGCCATTCAACAGGGTATGGCCATCGACCTAACCCTGTTAAGTCAGCACTCGATGACGATCTTTCCGAAGTGGTTGCCTCCGGCGAGGTGGTCGTAGGCTTCCGGCGCGTCTTCCAAGGAGAAAGTCCGATCAATCACCGGACGAATCTGGTGAGTTTCCAGAAAGGCATTCATCCGCACGAACATCGCGAGGCTTCCGACGTAGATGCCGTGGAGATCGACGTTTTTGGTGACGATTGGAAAGAGAGAGACATCCGGCGGAGCGAAGCCGGTCAGCACGCCAATGAGGCCAATGTGTCCGCCGGCGGCCACCGCATTCATCGACTTCCCCAAGGTTCCGGGTCCCCCCACCTCGATGACATGATCGACTCCGCGTTTTTCCGTCAAACTCCACACCCGACCGTCCCAGGCCTCGGTCTCGCGATAGTTCACGGTCTCCCAGGCTCCCAGCTCTTTCGCTCGGGCAAGTTTCTCATCCGAACTCGACGTGATGATCACCCTGGCACCCGCGGCAGTCGCCAGTTGGAGAGCAAACACGGACACGCCGCCGGTTCCCAGTGCCAGCACCGTCTGTCCGGCCGCCAGATTGCCTCTCTCCACCAGCGAATGCCAGGCGGTCAGGCATGCGCAGGGCAGACAGGCCGCTTCGGCATCGGTGAGGTAGCTGGGTGTTGCCACGAATGACTCGGCGGACGCCACCACAAACTCTGCCAGCATCCCATCGCAAGAGCCACCTCGCGCCGCCTTGTGATAGCGCATGTCGAAGGGGCCATCTTTCCATTCGGCGAAAAAACCTCCGGTAACTCGGTCCCCCGTCTTCCAAAGGGTCACGCCCTCGCCCACCGCATCGATTTCTCCGGCACCATCGGACAGAGGCACCACATCGCCACTGGCGCTGCTGGCCGACTGGCCTCGTCTCATGAGAAGATCGCGATAATTCAGCGAACAGGCTCGCACCCGCACCCGGACTTCTCCGGGGCCCGGTTCCGGTAGGGAATGGTCTTCCCGGACCAAAGACAGTCTTTTCTCACTGGGGACGGGTCTGAGCAGGTATCGAAGCGCCATTCCCTATCGTAATGGCAGAAAAATGGGACGCAAGACGACGACTGACCGATTTTCCTGACACCAAATTTTCTTTTGCCTCTCCGAGCCAAACGCTCCTACTGTAGAGAACGATGTCGCACCCCACATCCAACGTGGCGCCTCTCTCCGCCGACAGTCCTGCCAGCCAACGCGAACGCTTCGTGTCCGCCTTCGGCTGGATGCTGTTGGCACGCACTTTTGAAGACAAAATTGCCGCGCTCTATCGGGCAGGAAAAATCGTCGGCGGGGTGTATTTAGGACGCGGTCAGGAGGCATTCAGCGCGGCTCTCGGCATGCAACTGAATCAGGCCCAGGGCGATATTTTCTCCGGCCTGATCCGAGACCAGGCCGGGCGCATGGCCTTTGGCGAACTGCTGATCGACTCTGCCCGCACCTATCTGGGTTCGGTGGAGGGCCCCATGCGGGGACGCGATGGCAACATTCACCGGGGGCGCCCACGACAGGGAATGCCGGCCATGATCAGTCACCTCGGCGCTATGGTTTCGGTGGTGAACGGGATGCTGATCGCCAAGCGGTTTCGCGGTGAGCGAGACGTGGTCGGCGGAGCCACGATCGGCGATGGCGGCACCTCGACCGGCGCCTTTCATGAAGGATTGAATCAGGCGGCCATCGAGAAACTGCCTCTTGTCATCGCAGTCGCCGACAATCAGTTTGCCTATTCCACTCCGACCAGCCAGCAGTATGCCTGCGCCGATCTGGCGGATCGTGCGATTGGCTACGGAATCAGAGGCTACTCCATCGACGGCACGGATTTAGAGACTTGCTTGGAGACTTTCAGCGAAGCCATCGCCCGAGCCCGCTCCGGAGAGGGGCCTCAGTTGGTGGTGGGAAAACTGCTACGCTTGGCCGGACATGGCGAACACGACGATGCTCGCTACATCCCCGCCGACATGCGCGAAAAGCCTTACGGCGCAGACTGTGTTCCCATGGCACAGCATCGCATTTTGGAAGAGAATTGGATGTCCGAAGACGAAATCGAGGAACAGGTCCGGATCACTCAGGACCGAGTCGAGGAAGCCGTCGCCAAAGCCCAGAGCGAGCCAGATCCGAATCCTTTCCGAGAATCCTGGCACGCCCTCGCCACCAAGCATCTGGCAGAGGGAACCATCGCGATGGATTGAACGAATCCAGTCACGAGACACTCTGGTTTTCTTGGGATTCCGCTTGCGCCCATGGCTCGACTATAGAAAAGAACCACTCGACGCATTTCTCTGCCCCAATTTTTCAATGGCCATCACCTATCTCGACGCCATCCGCGAAGCCCAGGCCCGCGCCCTGGAGGAGGACGAGAGTGTCTACATCTATGGACAGGATGTGGCGGGATTTGGCGGAGCATTCAAGGCGACCAAGGGGCTGGCTGAACGTTTCCCCGGTCGCGTGATTGATGCGCCGATCTCTGAGGATGCCATTGTCGGCTCCGCCATCGGAGCAGCGATCGAAGGAATGCGGCCCATTGTGGAAATGCAGTTCGCCGATTTCTCATCGATCGCTTTCAATCAGATCGTCAATCAGGCGGCCACCCACTTCTGGCGTACCGGAGTCTCCTGCCCCATCACCATTCGCCTGCCCTCAGGAGGCACCGAGGGCAGCGGCCCTTTTCATAGCCAGAGCCTGGAGTCCATCTACGCCCACTATCCCGGCCTCATCGTGATGACGCCGGCCACGGTGGAGGATGCCTATGGAATGATGCTGGAAGCGATTCGCATCGATGACCCGGTCATTTTTTGTGAGCACAAACTGCTCTACTATCATCTCAAGGCCGATGCCTTGCCGAAGACCATTCTGCCCGTCGGCAAAGCAAGAATTGCAAGGGCGGGACGCCACGCCACCGTCGTAGCCTGTTCAGCCATGGTTCATGAAGCCCTGCGAGCAGCCCGTGAACTGGCGGAGGAAGGCTGGGAGATCGAGGTGGTCGACCTGCGTTCCGTAAAGCCCATCGACACCGACACCATTCTCGCCTCAGTGGCCAGAACCGGTCGACTGCTGGCGGTAGGCGAAGGGTTTCCCTGGGGAGGGATGACTTCAGAGATCGTCTCACGGGTGGCTGCGGAGGGCTTTCATCTTCTCGATGCGCCGCCCCAACGTCTCAACTCCAAAGACACTCCTATCCCCTATCACCCAAATCTCTGGCGAGCCCATCGCCCGACTTGGCAGAGTATTTCCGCTGCGGCGAGGAATCTCATTCGACTTTGAAGCCACCTTTCATTCGAGAACGCGAAGAATTATTGAATGGTTTGCCACTCAATTGCGTCAAAAGGAATGAGTCGTTTTTTTTTTGGACGGCAAAGAGATTTATGTTAGAAAAATGGAAGTCCGGGGCTCATCACTTCGATGATCGCCCCAAATCAGTGGCATCCAATTCTGAAGAAAATCCGTTCCCTTTTTGTATGAGTTCATCGGAATCTCACGGAACCAATCTCTGAATCAATACCACCATCATCATCAAACCAAACCCCAGCACTACCATGAAATACCTGACTGCTACCCTGTTCGCTGCCGCCCTTGCCTTCACCCTGACTTCGGCTCAAGCCGAAGAAAAGACTGTTGAAGGCGTGATGAGCTGCGAAAAATGCAACCTCAAACAAGCCGATGTCTGCGCCGACGTGTTGAAAGTCGGCGACGTGCTTTACAGCCTCGAGCAAGACGGCAAGCGCAAGACCAAAGCTCACCAGTGCAGCGGTACCGCCAACGCCAAAGTGACCGGTACGGTCGAAGAGCGCGACGGCAAACAGTTCATCGTCGTAACCGCGATCGAAAAGGAGTAATCACTCTCCTCGATCAATTACCGATTTCCCACCTCGATGGGAAACCTTGACTGATTGATCCAACGAATTTAACGCCGCTGCGGGTTCGCCTACAGCGGCGTTTTTCGTTTGTGACGGTGCCCGCCTCCTGGCCTTCTGTTGGACAATCTGAGCGAAAGGCACGAATGATTCTCCGACCATGAAAACCACCACCCCTCTCTTTTTTGCCGTCACCTCTACCGCCACGCTTCTAGGCTCTCTATTCTCCCACGCGGCAGAGCTGAAGTTCGATGATCCCAAGCCTCAACGTTATCAATTGGAGGCGCGCGCCAGCGAACTGGATTCCCGGGCCAAGGAGCATCCCGAGATCGACTTCATCTTCGAGAAGGACGGAAAACCACAGGATGTTCAGCATGCCACCGTCGATACCAGTGTGGCTCCCGAGGGAAAACTGGTGATCTGGATGATGGGATACAACGATGCCCTTTTCCAACGTCTCAACAGCTACGGACTTCACGCCATCCAGCCTCACTACGCCAATCGCTGGTTTTCCAAAGTCTGCACCGAAAGTCCAGTGAGTGAAACCTGCCGTGGCAACGTCCGACTCGAAGCCGCGACCGGAGAGGATTTCAGCGATGTCGTCGACATCCCCAAACCAGACGGCATGATGGAGCGGACGCTTCAGTTTGTGAAATGGTTGGCGAAAGAGAACCCGGAGGGCAAATGGGACATCTTTCTGACCGATGATGGCAATGGCATCCGCTGGGAAAAGGTCATCATGGCCGGTAGTTCCCACGGGTCCACCACTTCGGCTCGATTTGCCAAGCACCAGAAAGTGGATCGCGTGGTGATGCATTGTGGCCCTCGGGATCAGTATCAGAATTGGCAGGCACTTCCCTCCGCGACTCCGGCCAATCGATATTTCGGATTCAGCCACGTCCTCGATGGAGGGTGGACGGCCGACCACTATTGCCGTTCGTGGGAGTTGATCGGCCTGAATGCCTTCGGCCCCATCGTCAACGTCGATGAGGCAAAACCGCCCTACGGAAACACCCGCCGCCTGATTTCTGCCGCCGATGTCAAGAACGACGACAAGCGCGCCCACTCCTCGGTGACCCCCGGTGGTGCTTCGCCCAAAGACAGCGAGGGGAATTTCCTCTATGAACCCGTCTGGCGTTATCTCTACACCCATCCGGTGGACGAAGTCGGCGAAGCGGTGCCATTGGACGACAGTTGCCTGAAAGATCAGCGATAAGGCGGAAGTGCCCTAGCCGAGAGATGATTCGGTTACAAATCGATTCGTGATTTGTAATGGAGCGGGTTTCTGGATTCAGCAAATTGATCCTGTCATTACTGGAACCTTCCAACTGAATTTCCCATCATGAATACTTCCTCAGCAGTCTCGACCGAAACCCGACCTCGTGTCGGCCCCAAAGACTCGACTCACAGCATCACCATCGGCTATCTCTTGTGGATCTTCGGATTCACGGGAGCCCACCGTTTTTACTACGGCAAACCCATCAGTGGAGCCATCTGGTTCTGCACCTTGGGACTGCTCGGCGTCGGTTGGGTCATCGACCTCTTCCTGATTCCGGGAATGGACAAGCAAGCCGATCGCCGGTTCACCTCAGGCGGCATCGACTACTCCGTCGCCTGGTTGCTCAACACCTTCCTCGGTTACCTCGGTATCCATCGGATGTACATGGGCAAATGGCTCACCGGCATCCTCTACTTCTGCACGGGCGGACTATTCCTCGTGGGCTGGCTATACGATTTCTGCACCCTCAATCGTCAGATCGACGAACGGAATCGCGGGATCGTCTGAAGAGGCCGCAACCGCTTCCCAACTCTTGCTTCAGTCCCGCCTCGGCTTCTTCGGTTTCGGAGGTTCCGGTGGCGGGGCTGCTGCCATTCGGTGAAACGTGTCCGGAATGGTCGCGGTAAAACTGAGTCGCTTTCCGTTGTATGGATGGGCAAAGCTCAGGGTGTGGGAATGCAGAGCCAGGCGCTTGTTGTCACGAATCTTTCTTCCATACTTGGCGTCCCCCACGATGGGCCACCCCTTGTCGGCCAGATGCACCCGGATTTGATTCTTTCGCCCCGTGATCAGGCGAATCTCCAACAGGGCGCGGGTCCCCACTGTCTTTAGGACTTTGTAGTGCGTGTGAGAAAGCCGGCCAATCTTGGGATCGTTGGTGGAATACACGCGCATCGCACTATTCTCCACCAGGAAGGATGAAATCGTGTCCTCCGGCGGATCTGGATGCCCCTCGACAAACGCCAGATAGGTCTTTTCCGCATCTCTCCAGTTCTCTTGCAAGGTCATCTTGGCTTCCTCGCTTCTGGCAAATACGAGCACCCCTGAGGTGTCCCGATCGAGACGATGAACGATATAGATCTGTTCGAAAGATTTGGGATTCCCTTTCTTGACGTAGTCAGTCAGGGCGGCATGAGCCGTTCGCCCCGCATCCCGCCCCGTGCCAATGGTCAGCAGACCGGCGGCCTTGTTCACGACAATGATGTCGCGATCCTCGTGAAGGATTTCGAGACCGAGCGGTTGATGTTTACGACGAGAACCTGATTTGCGTGCCACCTGAGGACCATCGGCGTTGAGACAGCTTCCGGCAAGAGGCTTTGGTGAGGTCTCTCATCCTGTCCCTTCTCGGACAGCTTTTTTGCCGGTTGCAAAATTGATAAGGATGACAGGATTGATAAGGATGACAGGATTCATATCCGCGACCTCCTCGTCCCTAGCTCATTGTCAATGCTCAGAGCTCGCCTTGATAGGAAGACTTGTGACCAAGCTTACGTATAATTCCCGATTCAACTACTGTTCGGCTGATGCGGTGCTATCTCCGGTGCCTCCCGCGATGCGCAGGCGGTTCTGCACAGCAAAAGCACCTGCCTGGCGAGCACTGTCCTCGGCGGCGGCTCGCTCGCTGCGACTTTTCACCTGACCAGTCAATGTCGCCACGCCGTTTTCAACACGGACAGAAACGTCATCCAAATCGACCTGCCAACTCCAAAAGAATTCATCTTCGATTTCTTTTCGAAGCTCTCGATCGCTCCTCGATTGACCTGGCGAGCTCCATGAAACCCGATCGTTTTCAGGCATAAATAAGTCATCGTAGGGATAGGTGAAATAGCGAGAATTTTCGTCTTCCACCGTCAATCGATTGCTGACCTCCTTCACTCCGGAAATGCCAGAGGCAATCAAGCGGGCCTGGGAACGCTCGAAGCGAGAGTCGACAGCTCCCGTGAGAGCGATTCGTCCGTTGTTGGCAGCCACATCAATTTCGTAACTCGAAATGCTCGCGTCACGAGCTAGAGCGTCTTTAATGTCGTATTCGAGTTCCTCATCGGTCGGAACGTCTGGGTCTCTCACTTTAAGGAGATTGAGGACCCGGTTCACACCTACCGTATTGCGTGCATCGCGTTCGGCTGCCTCTTTGGCCCTGAGACTGGAAACCTCGCCGCGCAGGGTCACCACGTTACCGGCCACAGAGATCTCTGGCTGGAAGCTGACAACGCGCGGGTCGTAGAGAAATGCGTCGCGAACCGCTTCGGCAATCGCTTCATCGGACAGACTGGGGTTCTTCCGATTCCTCCGTTCTTCATTCTTCAACGAAGGTTCCACGACCAATTCGGTGCTGTTCACCTCGTTCACGCCGGATACCCAGGCACGCGCCACCGCGCGGTCCTTTTCTTCGGCACTGCCAACCGTTCCAGTCAGAGCAACCACGCCCTCGTTGACAGTCACATCAATACCAGCGCTATCGACCCAGATATCGTCGTCGAGAGTTTTGCGAATCTGGGTTGCCACAATGTCGTCAGGCCTTTCTTCTTGCTTGGCGATTCTCAAATCGTTGTTCACCGCGCAAACGCCGATGACGCTTGCGGCGACCTCTCCGGCGAGCTTTTTAGCGAAAAAGCCAGGCACTTCACCAAAAAGAGAGAGTGTGCCATCACTCACGCCTGTCGTAATATCGAAAGCTTTGGTGACGGGATCGGCGGAAAGAGCTGCGTCGGCAAATGCCTTCACCTCAGGGTCGGGAATGCTTTTGGGTGTCACCTCTATCTGATTGACTACCGCCCGAACGCCTCTGCGTGATTTGGCGATGCGGGTCGCTCGATTCTTCTCTCCGAGGATGGCAGCGGTGCCAGTCAGGGTGACGATGCCAGCATCCGAACTGACATCGATATCATTAGCGAAAATGCTGGAATCCCAGATCAGTTTGGACTCTACCGCGTCGGCGATTTCCTGATCAGTGGCGTCAGTCCTTGCCATCAGAGAAGGCGCCATGATAATTGCAGCGGAGATCATTGTCAGACTCGCGATTGTCTTTCGGATTCGAACTCGTTGTTGTTTCTTTTTCATTGGTTCCATTTCTATTCTTCTTTCTGTTTGTTTAGGCGGCCTTGCTCACCCCATCCCATGACAGCCTCTTTCCCACCATTTTTCTTCCTTCCTCGAAAACGCTGAGAAGAGGCAATCGATGTTGCGCTCAGTCGCTAGGAGAAGATCTACTGAATGTTGCGATTTCACGCCTGTCTCACCGGTGGCCAGCTGCCCTTTTTGCCTTCGTCATTCGTACTACTGAGACTCCTTGGCTTCTCCGATCAGATCTAGGTAGGGTTCGGGCACTGGCCAGAGGATGCGAAGGTGATTCTCTACTTCTTTGACCCCAGGTGCGCGCGAAACGAGTTTGGCGGCGTGCGCCCACTGATATTCGGTATCAGTACTTCCTCTGAGGATAACCCTTCCATCGTGGGCCTCTACCGCGATATTGGAGCCGATGAGATATACATCGGCTTCTACCGCCAACTGCAATCCATCGGCCAACACTTCATCGGAAACAGGGTCCGCCGGCTTCACGGTCAAATAATCATAGACTTGGCTGACTCCGGGGGTGTTGGATGCGTCCCTGACCGCCGCCCGCTTTCCTGCGAGACTGTCGACATGACCTTTCAGCGAAACCACTCCGGATTCGACCGCTAGCTCGAAACGATCACTGCGAACCCGGGGATCACTCATCAGAGCAGCTTTCAGCGAGTTTTCAATCTCTGTGGCGGGACGCTCTGTGAGTGGAGCCTGACGCTCCGAAGGTTTTTGGAGTCCTGCAGTAACCACGAGACGTTCTTCCACAATTTCTCGCACTCCCGGAACACTGACCGCCTCACGGAGGCGCCGCTTTTCGGCCAGTGAATCGATCATTCCAGAGAGAGTGACGACACCGTTCTCGACATTTGCCATCACAAGACCTGCTTCGATCCAGGGATCGTCACGCAGAGCCATTCCGAGGTGTTGGCGCAGCTCTTCATCTTCCCGGGGTTCGTCCGTGTGAACATGTAATTCGTTAACGATTCCTCGAACGCCGCGAATGGACTCGACTTGGCGCTCTGCAAGATCGCTCATGGCGAAAGAGCCTACCTTCCCATGCAAACGGACGACTCCATCACTGACGGTGGCGATGATGCCTTGCCCCTCCGAATCTGAACTAGTTACCAGCGCCTGGTCGACTCTATGCTGAACCAGTTTGTCATCCAAGCGTTCGGGAATGATCTCCAGGCGATTCACGATCGCTCGGACTCCCTTCCGGGTCTCCGTTAGCTCGGTGACGAAACGTTTCATGGGCAAGTTCTCCACGAAACCATCGAGAGTGACGACGCCTTTTTCGGAGGAAACTTCCACAGCGTCTGCGTGAACGCGCGGATCATAGCGCAGAGTCTTTTCGACTGACTGGGTGATTTGGGAATCCGAGGGCCAGGTCGATGGCCGCGTTTCCGCGTCTCCCTCAGTGGCAGCCCCGACAGCACTTTGGATTAGTATAAACATCGCAATCAACGATGAACAAGAACAAGCAGTTTGGTTTTTCATCACGGCAGTTTTTCGAGTTTTAGAACTACCATCAATCAATTGCAATACTCATACCAAAGAACCCAAACCCATCCTAACCCATTGATTTTAGGCTGTTTGTGAATTTTCAGGAACTACTCTCCCCAGCTCTTCCCATGCAAGACGCAACATCAGTATCTGCCCCGCAGTGCGATCTGCACGCCGTAGCAAAGCGAGTTTTCGAGACTCCTCTCCAAATCTGCCGAGCAGAAAAATATCCACTCGGAAGCTCGATGTTCTCGGACTTGCGAAATGATAGCGAGGGTCGCCCCCTTATGCGTCGGCGCTTCCAACACACACTACCAACCAAAGATACCTGATACTCAACAGGGTTGCCTCTGGGGGTCAACAGGGTCTAGATGCATCCAAGGAAAGTGGGAAACCCTTCCGCTTTTATTCTCCACACCACTCCATCAGAAGCGGCAGATGATCGGATGCCGCTCGGACACTTGGGCCGTTGAGTCGCCACCATCGGAATTGAGCCATCTCGGCGTCGCCACTCACGAGAATGCGATCCAGTCCGAATATGGGAAACCAAGACGGAAATGTTCGAAGGCGCTCTCCGACACCAAAGTGCCGTGCTATCAATTTCTCACATGAGGAGAACCACCGCCACTCGTTCAGATCCCCTAGAACGAATCTGACTTTCATTCGCTGATCTGAATCTCCCAACCAGTCAGAGAGTCGGTGAATCTGTTCCGAACGCTCCGTGGGTGACAATCCCAAGTGGGTGGCGATGACCTCGATCTCCCAATCCCCTCGCGAAAAATTGGCTCTAATGGCAGAACGGGGTTCCTTCCTACTCACGCTAAGATCCAACTCGTCAACAAGACCGTCTCCCTCACGAATCATGAGGGCGTTCCCGTAGTGTCCCTCTTGATCCCGGACTGCCGGTCCGAAATGAATCGTGGCAAATCCCATCTCTCGGAGTTTGGCGAGAAACTCGCCGCCGCCTCGGGGATCGTAGACCTCCTGCAAAGCCATCACGTCCGCATCGGCTTCCTCGATTACCCTGAGAATCCGCTCGGAATTGAATCGATCCTGCCGACCGACGCATCCGGCCACATTGTAGGTCATGAATTTCACGAATCCGATGACGACTGGGCGTTGGAAATCGAGCTGCTGTCGGCTTCCGCGATCCCCTTGAAAACAAACCACGCCACTACACCCAGAATGATCAGGAGACCTACAAGGAGGGCCAGCCTCGTCCAGCCCGGATCGGTGATCACACTCTCGACCTGATTGGAAAGAACAGAGACGAACAACATCCCGGGCGCCATTCCCAAGATCGTCCCGAGATGAAAGCTTCTCTGAGTGAGTCGACTGCTCCCCGCGACGAGATTGACGATCAGGAAAGGAGCGACGGGAACGATTCGAACCAGTGCCACGGGGAAAATACCCTGTCGGCTTAGCATCTCATCGATGCGATGAACCATGTCGGAATCCAGTTTCCTCAGGATTCGGGAACCAAAGCCCCTTCCGATACCGAAACCCACAATGGCACTCGCATGTGCCCCGAGATAGCCGCTGAAAAAGGCGACCCACGGCCCTAAGCTGAGAGAGGCAACCACTAGAATCGCATTCAAAGGGAACCCCACCATTCCCGCAAAAAAGAACAGGCACCCAAGAATCAGCGGGGCATAGGGAGCCGACTGAATGGTGTCAATCCAGCCAATCACGACCTCATCATCGACGAGATCTCCCCAGCCATACTTAAAGCCCAGCGCAAGAAGCAGCATGAATACAGCGATTCCTCCAAAAAAAATGATCCTTTTCCGAATCCCACCGCTCTCACCTCCCCTTATGCGGCTCCTGATCCAATAGGTGGGATCAATCGGTTCATCGGGATCGAGTATCTGTTCTTTCGTCAACTCCTCTGCGAGAGGATCGAGTTCCTCACATGTGATTTCAGCAAGAGTCTTCCCTTGCTTTTTTTTGCAGAAATCGATGGCACCAATCAAACTGCGCTCTGTTTCGAAAGCGTTCCCAAATTCTTTTTCCTCCACACCCAGATGCCCTGCCAAGAGGTGGTTTCGAACCGATTGGATGAATTCGCTGGGTTCCTTTTCGACGATGGCAAGGTCCAGTTCTGAATCGACCCGCATCGAACGATTGCTGAGATTCGCGGAGCCCATTTTCAGGACTCGGTCGTCAACGATCAGGATCTTGGCGTGAACATAGACTCGCACGGGTCCTCCCTCTTTCTGTTGAACTACTGGAAAGAGTGTACGCAATCGATCACTCTCACCCGCGGTCTTGAACTTTCGAAACCAGTAGTCCCTCATCCGTCCCAAAGTGGCTTCCTCAATTGCCCCCTCCGTGTTGTTGTTGAGAACAATCACGACCTCTGGACCATTGGGCTCTTCGACGCGCCTGAGGATAGCTTCGCCAATGCGGTTGGATGAGAAATACTGATTCTCAAAGTAAAGATACCTCGTGGCGCTTCGGATCAACTCCAAGTGAAGTCTCTCAATCTCCCTGACTTCTGGTTCGCTCTCCCAGGCCGAAAAGGTGCTGGCGAAAAGAACATCCACTTTCTCTGTCTCGGCGGCAAGCCCAGTGGGGAACTCCATCTGAGTAGATCTGAAATGCCCGCATTCCGGTAATTCTTCTCCCGTGGCTCGTTGCCACCGCGACGCGCAGATCTTCCGCAACTGGACCTGTGCCTCGCCGGTCAGCACGTATTGAACATCATGATACGGCGCAAAGGAATCGCCCGCAGGATCGATTCGCACCTCATCGTCGATCAAATGTTCGCTAGTATCCCAACGCCAGACACTCAGGTCAGCGCCGCCCGAGAATCCCAATTCATCATCAATGACTAGAATTTTCTGGTGATGCGAGGCACCCGTCGGAAGTTGATTGTCGTAGCGAAAATGAAGTCTCGGATGAGGATTCTTGAGGATCTCCGAAAATGCCTGAAACTCCCGCTCCAAGGCGTAGACCATCGAGAAGTCCCAGATGAGAATGTAAATCTCCAGTTCGTCGTTGTTTTCCAAGACGTATTCAAGGAGTTCACCCAATCTCGTCGGAGCACCGGTTTCGGATTCACTTCTGCGAAGCAGTTCGATCTTGGTGTGAAAGTCCCATCCGATCAATATCACCTGTTTCTCGGCGTGGAGAATGGCTTCTCTTGCCGCCGCAAAATAGGAGGCGGTATCTTCGAATACCCCCAGTCTATCGGCCCGAGCGTTCTCTCCGAAGTGTTCTCCTTTGAGTAGTTTCACAATCAATTAGTTTGCTTCCTCCGAACAAAGAGAATCCCGCCTCGATTGATTACCGGAGGACAACACGACGTTCAGGGAAAAGATTCGCTCACCAAATCGGTCTCCGCTGCGACTAAGACACTTGGTGCGAATTGAAGGAAAAGTAACAATACCGCGAGTTTTCGAGTGATCTTGGTCGTCATACCTTCCTGAACCCGCAGGATCTGAGCCAAGGGCCTGAAACGTGGTTCATTCCTCCGATTGGCCGGGGATCACTGCCCTTTCGATGACCCAGCGATTTCTTGGCTGAACTTGCAACCTGCCCCATTTCGTGAGTCTCTCCGTGCGAATTGCACGATCAGCCATGATCCTGAGGACAGGCAAAATCTGGGGACTCGACTTCCAAGGTAACGTTCTCCAAAGTGTCATCGTCTAGAAGATCCCGGATTCTCTTACGAATCTCGATGCTCCAGTCTCCCCTTCCATCTCCCACGATGTGAGCAGAAAGCACGCGGCTTTCCCCGTCGATCGACCAGCAGTGAACATCGTGGAGGGAAACGACTCCTTCCATTTGTTCGACTTCTTCAACGAATGCTTCTAGATCAAACCCGATCGGTGTCGCTTGGAGTAAAACCGCGAGTACCTTCTTCAAGTTTCTGCCCACGTTCCAAAGAATGACGAGCGAGATACCGATGGAAAGAATGGGATCCACGATGGGAACATCCCAGATTGCCATCACCCCGGCGCCGATCAATACAGCCCCCCAGCCGAGCGTGTCCTCGAGCAAATGCCAGCTTACCAGGTTTTCAGTGAGTGAATTTCCTTTTCTTACTTTGAGAACAGCGACTCCATTGAAAAGAACGCCGAGTATCGCCAGCCCGATGATTCCCGACATTCTTACTTCGGCAGGGACAAAGAGACGTTGGAAAGAGTGCCAGAGAACAAAACCCAGTCCCGCGAGAAGGACGACACCGGTAATCAGCCCTCCCAGCAAGCGATAACGCCGATATCCATAGGTCTGCTGGGGGGGAGGTCCCCTCTTGGAGAGTCGTTCGAAATACCAGGCAAGCCCGAGCGAAAGCGAATCGCCAAGGTCATGAACGGCATCAGAAAGGATCGCAATGCTGTTTGTCCAGATCCCGCCGAAAATCTCAAGGACGGTAAACCCAAGATTTAGGAAGAAGGCAACTTTGAGATTGTCGCCCGAATGATGATGAAGATGATCTTCGGACATAGTCGTTTCTGATCGCTTCTGGGGAGCCATCTCTGATCCAGTCTAGCACCCGTCCAAGTCATTCGCTCGCCAGCATTGCGTTCTCCGAGGAAGACAGCCGCCTATCGAGGCCGTCAGAATCGGAAATTTGATCAAAAAGGATTCTTCGTTACCCACCCCCTGCGCCCCTCGATCTCCGAATATGATTCGAATGTGTGAAAGGCGTTCCACCTTCAGGCACTTGTCGATCACTATCGCTTGTTTGCGTTGATCATAAAACGGACACAACCTTGCAGCTTGCTCGCCCCGAGAGGCCTGTCCTCTTGCAAGATGCCCACTTTGAGATTCTCGGGGGGGCACCAAGAAATTGAATAAATTTATCGTAATCGTTTGATTTTAGGCTCACTACAACCATTCAATTCGCAATTGGAATCGATATTGCGCTTCTGAAAGGTATTATGAGTAAAGAACACAAAGTCACCATCAAAGAAATTGAAGCAGTCACGCGGAATGTCGGACGTTTTGTGACAACGAAGCCGAAAGACTTCGAGTTCCGGCCGGGGCAAGCCACCGAAGTAGCCATCGCGAAGGAAGGATGGATGGACGAAAAGCGCCCCTTCACTTTCACATCGCTTCCGAATGATCCCTATCTCGAATTTACGATCAAAATTTATCCGGAACGCGACGGGGTCACCGACCGATTGGCGGAACTCCAAGTCGGAGAGGAGCTGATCATAGGGGAGCCGTGGGGAGCGATCGAATATCAAGGTCCGGGTGTTTTCATCGCTGGAGGTGCCGGAATAACCCCATTTATCTCGATTCTTCGAGACTTGGAGAAGAAGGACAAGCTCGAAGGAAATCGGCTGCTCTTTTCGAACGAGACTGAAGATGATGTGATCCTTGCGGGCGAGTTCAGAAAGATGTTGGGAGAGAAAGCACTCTACACCGTGACCGGAGAGACTAGCGCAACCTATCAGGAAGGTCGGATCGACAAAGAATTTCTCACGGGTGAAATTGATCACTTCGACCAATACTTTTACGTGTGCGGACCACCTGAAATGGTCGAAGATGTGAAGTCATTTTTATCTGACCTCGGTGCGGATGAAAATCAGATTATCCACGAGCAAGCCGCTTAGTCCCTTCTTCGATTGGCTACGCTGCACTCCAGTGAATGCTGTCGAGTCAGGACCGCTCGACCTGCTTCGCCGATACTTCATCCTGTCCTTTCACTGACAGCTTTGCCGTCGGCAAAAATTGGTCGGGGTGACAGGATTGCCTTCGGCTGAGGAGTTCGGCGGCGCTGCGCTTGCGCTTCAGTGAACGGCTGTCGCGTCAGGGCCGCTCGACCTGCTTCGCAGATTCGTCATCCTGTCCTTTCACTGACAGTTTTGCCGTCGGCAAAAATTGGTCGGGGTGACAGGATTCGAACC